>CAZKCR010000001.1:0-1375 GCA_964551055.1 uncultured Anaeromusa sp.
AAGTATAAAAAGAAGCCTGCAATCAATGCATTCGGTATAAACAGCCATTTCCGCTGTCCTTTAATACGATCCGACAAATAACCGCCCACAACAGTGCCAACCGCTCCCACAAAGAACGGGATTGAGCCGGTAATACCGGTTTTGATCAGAGAAAAACCGCGTACTTTCATCAAATACGAAGGCAGCCAAGAAACAAAGCCCCAAAAGGTAATGTCAAAAAGGAACCAAATCAACACCATTTGCCACAAAATCGGTTTCCGTAAGAATTGTTTGAACGTCAGCGACGCCTTGGTCAAGGCTGCAGCGCTGGGATTGGCCTCAACCGCCTGTATTTCCGCCAGTTCCTGCGGTGTCATCGCCGGATGATCTTTCGGATTATCTCGGAAGTATAAGTACATAGCCAACGCGATAAATACGCCAGGAACCCCTAAGGTTACAAATACCGTTCTCCAACCAAAGGCGGCGATAATCCCCGCAGCCACCAAAGACGCTACTGCAGGTCCTAATGTGTTAACGGTCGATTGAATGGCGGTCGCCGTACCGCGCTCCTTCGGCGGAAAATACGTGGCTATCAGTTTCCAGGATGAGCCGGGGAAACAGCCTTCACCGACACCGAACAAGCACCGTAAAACCAGCAAGGCCGGATACGAAAAAACAAAGCCGGTCATACTTGTAAAGATAGACCACCAGCCTATGGCCACAGCCATAACTTTACGGGCGCCAAATTTATCCGCCAACATGCCTCCTGGAATCTGAAACAGCGCATACCCGGCAAAAAAAGCACTGAGAATGCCGCCTTGCATCGTTGCATCAAGATTCATTTCCGTGCCTATAAAAGGAAGCGCTACGCTAATAACCATCCGATCTAAAAAAGAAAACAACCAACCAATCCAAATCAGAGATAACACCGAATACCGAACTTTCCACCGAAACCCGCCACCAGCCTGCCCTTCAGCAGGATTTGGCTGTACTTTTTGTGTATTCATCATGTTTCCTCCTGTCCATTTAAATTTTAGGACAACACGGCCACCACTTCTATTTCCACGGCCACTCCTTTAGGCAATGCAGAAACTTGTACGCAAGAACGAGCCGGCGGTTCTTGGGCAAAGGCCTCTCCATAAATCGCATTAACCGTTTGGAAGTCTCCCAAATCTGTTAGAAATACGGTTGTTTTAATTACCGACTCCATACCGGCTCCAGCCTCTGCCAAAACCGCGCGTATATTTGCTAAAACTTGTTTTGTCTGTGCTTCTATACCGCCTGCCACCACTTCACCGGTTGCGGGATCGACAGGAATTTGACCGGATGCAAAAAGCAAATTCCCCGTTGTTATGGCTTGTGAATACGGCCCAATCGCCGCAGGCGCCTTTGTTGT
>CAZKCR010000001.1:1475-15474 GCA_964551055.1 uncultured Anaeromusa sp.
TCCCCGTTGTTATGGCTTGTGAATACGGCCCAATCGCCGCAGGCGCCTTTGTTGTAAAAACTACTTTTTTATTCATGACTTACCCCCTTTTTTAGTACCTGTCCGGAAAACACTCCTGTTTCTTTCCCTTCCCAGACTGCCCATGAACCATTAACCATCACCGAAGAAATGCCTAAAGGATACTGTACAGGCTCCACAAAGGTTCCCTGATCTTCAATCACGGCCGCATCAAAGATTACTAGATCCGCCGCCTTGCCTGCCTGCAGATAGCCTCTGTCCTTCAAGCCCAGCACATCCGCCGGCTTACCGGTCATTTTGCGCACGGCCGCTTCTAGCGACAACGCGCCTTCTTCGCGTACATACTTGCCAAGCACGCGTGGAAACGCTCCGTATACGCGAGGATGCGGCTTGCCAGCCCCCATCAGCCCATCGGAGCAAACATTTTGCTCAGGACGAGCCAGCAGCTTCTTCACATGCTCCTCTGTGCCGTAAAAATCAACCATGCCGACCGCATTTTCTTCTTCATACAGCAAATCAAACACAGCCTGATAGGCGTCTTTGCCGCGCATAGCTCCTAATTCCACAAGATTTTTTCCTACGGCATCCGCATTTTTAGGGGTTTTCACGCTGGTTACAAAAATCTGATCCATACCGGCAAAATCAATAAAGTTATCCCACCCTGGAATGCCCTGCTCTATATCCTGAATCATCCGCTGACGCAATTCGGGAGAAGCAAGACGCTCCAACAGCTTATCCGTACCGCCGTCATGAACCCAAGGAGGAAGAATGACGCCCAGCATAGTACTGCCTGCAACATACGGATATTGATCAAAGGAAATCCTTACCCCTTCCGCTTGCGCCGCTTCCAATAATTCCAGCATGGGTTCTACTTTATCCCAGTTTTTGCGTCCGCAAACTTTCATATGGGAAATATGCAGATGCACTCCGGAAGCCTTGGCTATCTCGAGAATTTCTTTGGTTGATGCCAAAATATCATCGGCTTCACTGCGTTGATGCACTACAAAAAGGCCGCCATACTCTGCAGACACTTTGCAAAGTTCGATCAGTTCCTTTGTCTCTGCGTAGGCGCAAGGCATATAAATAAGGCCTGTCGAGATGCCGAACGCGCCGGCTTCCATTTCCCGCCGCAAGATGTCTTTCATCTTTTGAATTTCACTATCGGTAGCGACTCGTCCGTCCAACCCCATCGCTTCCATGCGAATGTTTCCGTGCGGCGCCAAATATGCCATATTCGCCGCCGGGCGCGCATCTTCGATGAGTTTTAAATATCCTGCGGTAGTATGGTAATGCCAATTAATAGCCTCGCTGTCGCCTTCCAGCCCTGCCAGGTTTTTTCTCCAAGGACTGATATACGTTTCCGGCAGCGGCGCCAACGAGATTCCATCTTGCCCCAGCAATTCCGTCGTTACGCCTTGCCGAATTTTAGGGGACACCTTGGGATCCGTAAGTACCGATAAATCAGAGTGGCTGTGCGTATCAATAAATCCGGGAGCCACTACTAGCCCTGCTGCGTCCACGATCTGCGCATCCGCCGCCAAACCTTCTCCGATAGCTGCAATAACGCCGTCCTCAATCAGTAGATCGCCGCAATACGGCTTGTTGCCGCTGCCATCAATAATCAATCCGTTCCGAATCAGCGTTTTCATTGTTCTTACCACCCTTCTTTTTCCAAGGCTGCTTGCAAGATGCCATAATAGCCGCACACTGCCTGCTGCAATTGTTCCACTTCAATATGCTCGTCAATGGTGTGGGCCAAGTTTTCTCTTGAAGGACCAAAACCGATAGTGGGAATGCCTGCTTCTCCCGCATAATGGCTTCCGTTGGTGCAGAACGAGTATTGGGTAAGAGTCGGATTCAAACCAGCTTGCTTCAATCCTTGCAACGCCGTCTGCACCCAGGGATGACTTTCCTCCAACAGCCAGCCCGGGAAAAACCGCTCTCCTTCAATGCTCCCCCCGGTATAGCAGTCTTCTTTTCCTTTGGCGTAACTTACTTTGGCGCTCAAGCCATCTTGCTGCGTATTCCACGCCGCTACCAGTTCCTGCAATGGCTGCAGCACCGCCTCTGGCGTTTCTCCTACTAAAAGCCTGCGATCATAGGTTGCGCGGCAATACTCCGGAACGACCGAAGCTCCCGGATAAGGGGCTGATTTGATATCCGTAAGCTCTAAGATGCCCTTGCCCAATACCGGATGCGCCGTCATAGGCAATTCACGAATACGCTCGATCAACTGCGCCATAGCATATACGGCATTTCGACCCGCTTCCGGGTTGGCGGAATGAGCTGGGCGGCCAAAGGTTTCCAGCACGATTTCCGCACGTCCGCGCTGTCCTTTTTTTAAATTCAACTCTGAACATTCGCCAATGATTACGCAGTCCGGCTTTAGCTGTTGACTAACGCTGCGCGCCGCTACTCCTTCAAAGCATTCTTCATGCACCACGCAAGAGACATAAACACTACCTGCAAAATCCCGTTTTTTATCGGCGCCGAAAAAGCCTACTGCCGCAAGCATAGCCGCAACAGCGCCTTTCATATCCGATGTGCCCCGGCCGTAAATTCGTCCATTTTCTAACTCACCGCCAAACGGATCTTTGCTCCAAACACTAGCGTCTTCTACCGGAACCGTATCAATATGACCATCCAAGACCAGGCGCTTTCCCGGCCTAATTCCCTTTATGCCGCCTGTGACATTGCCATACGCATCGACTCGTATATCATCAAAGCCTAATTTCCCCATAATGCTGCGAATAGCCTGAGCCACATCGCCTTCTTGACCCGAATAGCTAGGAATGCGTACAAGCTCCTGGCATAAGTGAACAATTTCCTCTTTTCTCTGTTCTGTCAACATGCTTCAAACTCCCTTTCCATCCCCAATTATCGACCGCTAGAATAGCTGCCATCCCAGACTACATCGCGGTAACGCTGAGGATCCGTATCCCCTTCCGTACTAAACAGCAAGATTTGAGATTGCGATGTAAGGCCCATCATTTCCTTAGCTTCTCGCCATTCGCTACGCTCCAGCAACAAGGATAGCAGCCCTAGCGGCACCGCTCCGGATTCTCCTGAAATCACCTGTGCATCGCCGCGAAGCGGATTGCCAAGCACGCGCATGCCGCGCGCCGCTACTTCATCGGAGCAGGAAAAAAAGAATTCCCCGTAATCACGCAGTAATTCCCATCCCATATGGTTTGCTTCGCCGCAGGCCAACCCCGCCATGATGGTAGTCAAATCGCCTCCAACCGCATGAGGACTGCCGTCATTCGCTACGGCAGAACGATACAAGCAATCAGCCGAGCGTGCTTCCACCACGGCTAAACGAGGGCGCTCCTCTCCATAGCGCGCCGCCAGTACGCCTTGCAGCATGCCCGCCAGAGAACCGACACCGGCCTGAATCATTACATGACTAGGCGCCGTCAAGCCATGGTCTTGTTTTAACTGTTCCAACGCCTCATCCGCCATGGTCGCATATCCTTGCATAATCCAAAGCGGAATTTCTTCATAGCCTTCCCACGCCGTATCTTGAACAATAACCCAGCCTTCTTCTGCCGCTCGACGGGCTGTATAACGAACCGTATCGTCATAATTCCAGTCCATAATTTCCGCCTCAGCGCCTTCTTGCCTAATCGCTTCCAAACGATATTCCGTCGATCCTTTCGGCATATACACCACTGCTTTTTGCTGCAGCATCTTCGCCGTCCAAGCTACGCCGCGCCCGTGATTGCCGTCGGTCGTCGTCGCAAAGGTAATATCTCCCAAGCGGGCTTTTACCTCAGCTCCCGTTAATCTCGCAAAAGGAAGCTCGCTAATATCCATCCCCAGGCGTTCTGCTAAATATTTCCCCATCGCATAGGAACCGCCAAGGCCTTTAAACGCATTGAGACCAAATCGAAAAGACTCATCTTTTACATAAATTCCCCCGACTCCAAAAAGTTCCGCCAAACAAGGCAATGAACGCAAAGGAGTGGGCTGATACTGCGGAAAGCTGCTATGAAAAGCGCGAACTTTTGCAGTCTCCTCTAAAGAAAATTTTTCTGGAGAGCTCGCTGGATGTTGGTAAAATTTACTGGAACGATTATCTTGCCAACAAATGTGCATGTTCAATCCCCTTTCTTCCAAGCTGCAAATTAAATTAGCAATTCTTATGCCAACCTTTTGGGGCTTATACCGTCAATTTGTCCTGAAAACTTGCAAAAAATGGGCGCATAAGACTCTGTTTTCCGTCTTATACGCCCATTTCTTGAGTTCAACGCTGCAAATTTAGTATGCTCTTACTTTCTTTTTTCTCAAAAAGAGAATTTTTATCAAAATGATAAAAATTGAATCTTCGCATTCTATAGGCTTTTCTCGTCTTGCGGCTTCTTTTTTCTCATTTCGAGAAAGATTCCTTGCCATCTTTCTCTAATTTTCTATATAACGTAGCTAAGCCAATTCCTAAATGCTGTGCCGCCAATTTTTTTCCTTCTGTAGAGTGACCATAGCACGCTAGCGCCTGCTGAATTAATTGTTTCTCCATCATTTCCAAAGTAGGAAACTCTTTAGATACACTTACTGCATCCCGTTTACGCAAATTTACCGGCACCAAATCCGCAGTAATCTTGCCGCCGTCTTCAGCCATGTTAATCATATATTCCAGCGTATTTTCCAACTCGCGAACATTTCCCGGCCAATTATACGCGCGAAACAGCTCCCAAACAGATTCTTCCATCGGAAGCAGGGTCTTGCCAAAAAGCAAGGTGTAGCGTCGCACCAAAGCCTCCGCCAACTCCCGGATATCCTCGAACCGCTCTCGAAGCGGCGGAATGCGTAAGGGAATCACATTTAGGCGATAATACAAGTCTTCTCTAAATTGATTCTCGCGAATCAGCTCCTCCAAATTTTTATTTGTAGCCGCTACAATTCGCACATCTACCGCCACTTGCTGATTAGAGCCCACTCTGCACAAAGTCCGTTCCTGCAACACTCGCAGCAATTTCACTTGCAAGTATAGAGGCATATCACCTATTTCATCCAAAAACAAGGTTCCCTTATGCGCCAATTCAAACTTACCAATACGCCCTTTAGGATCTGCGCCGGTAAAAGCACCTTTAACATAACCAAATAATTCACTTTCCAGCAAGGGCTCCGGTATCGCGCCGCAATTCAAGGCTACAAAGGGCATCTCCGCGCGTCGGCTGGCTGCGTGTACGGCACGCGCCACCAATTCTTTACCTGTGCCGCTTTCTCCGGTAATCAGCACGGTGGAGGCAAAAGCAGCCACACGGCGGATGCTCTCACGCAGTTGCATCATCGCTTGGGAACCGCCTAAAATATTTTCTATGGTAACCTGTTCGCTAAATTGGCTGTAGTGATATACGTCATCACGAATCGTCCGCCAATCACGAATCACCAAAATGCGATCATATTCCGCCACCGACGGCATTACAGGCAGAATTTCACTCATAACCCGCAGTGTACGTCCTCCGGCGGTCAGTCTAGCTTCTTCCCAACCATGGAGGCTGTCACCTGTCAGCTGCAGCTCCACTTCGCATCCTTGCCATTCTTCCCCTAAGCCCAACTGCTTTTGCGCATGGGCATTTAAATGCACCAAACGATTTTCTTTATCTAAAATAAGCACGCCGCTGCCCATGCGGTCCAATACCTGATTCAACAACTCCATCAGTTGCCGCTGCCGTTCCGACTCGCGCTGCTCCGCCGCTTTGCTGCCAATAAAGCCAGCCATCTGCTCTAAAAACGAACTGTACATGGATAATTTATTCCAGACATGCTCCCGCTGCGCCTCGGTGAAACAAATCAAACCAATAATTCCTATGGTTTTCTCCTCTAACCGTATGGGAGTACAAATTTCAAGTTTTTCATCGCAACGGTGACAATGCGGACAGCCTTGGCATAAAGGATGTTCGCCCGGGTTTTCGACGATTTGCGTCACGCCGCTCGATATGGCCGCTTGGTAGATAAGACCTTCCGCTGCCATATCCAGCCCGACGCGTTCCCGATAAATCCCAGTGCCTGCAATGCGGCGAAATGATTGGTCCATGATCTCTACGTCCACGCCAATCACCCCCGCCATAACCTCCGCATAGGCCATCACATCTTCTTGAATGCGCTGCAAAATTAGTTCCATCTCCAGGCTCCCTTCCCGCCACGAACTAGCTTTTGCTATTTTTCGGCATCATTGATTATTCCCCCTGCTGAAAAAAAAGAAAAGCAAGCCTATGTCGTTTTCACGACACAGGCTTGCTTGATGAATTGCAGTACTTCAATCCTTATTTATTCACCACATTAACGGCTTTACCATCAATAAAGGCCTTGATGTTATCCGCAATCAAGTCCACCAGGCGTTGGCGGGATTCGTAGCGGCGCCAGCCGATATGCGGCGTCATAATCACATTGTCCATCGTAAAGAGCGGGTTGTCGAGAGCCGGCGGTTCCGGGTCCTGCACGTCCAAGGCCGCACCGGCAAGACGCCCCTGCTGCAACGCCTCAATTAAATCGTCTTCTTTGATCAGTGCGCCGCGCGAAGTATTGACGATATACGCGGTAGGCTTCATCAGGGCAATGCGCTCTTTATTGATGATCTGCCGCGTGCTGTCCATAAGCGGGCAATGGAGCGTAATAAAATCGCTTTGGCGCAATACGTCTTCCAGAGAGGCGTTCTTCACATTGCCTTCAGCCCACTCTTTCGGGAAGGGATCGTATACCAGCACGTTCATGCCCAAAGCAACGCCGATTTTGATCGATTCACGTCCGATAGCGCCAGCGCCAATAACGCCCAGCGTTTTGCCGGCCACTTCAAAGTGCGGAACTTGTAAAAACTTTGTAAAATTGGAGAAGTCTTTACGCTCCAGCATGCTTTGCTGTTGCGGCAGCGATGCGCTGAGGTTCATGACAAAGGTCATCGCCAACTGCGCTACTGCAACCGTACTGTAGCTGGGAATATTGCAAACGGAAATGCCTTTTTCGCGAGCAGCAACGATATCAATGTTGTTATAGCCGGTACCAGCTTCGCAAATTAGCTTAACCGAATCAGGAAACTGGGAGATTACATCCTTGCCTACAGGCATTTCTTTAGTAATTACCACGGTCTGCCCTTGCACCCGCTCCAAAATTTGCTCATTACTTGAGTCATCATAATTCGTTAGCTCTGTCAATGCCTGTACCGATGAAAAATCCAGCTTTTGGTCAAAATCCAATTTGGTTGCATTCAAAAATACGGTTTTCATCATAACCCTCCTCGTAAAATAAGCATTTTTTCGCTTTTTCCCTCGTTAGGATAGATCCTTGTTCTTCATTCCATCTGTATTGTAAGACAATTTTTTCTATAATGGAAATGAATATTTTTTATGCAACAAATAACCAAAAAGAATACTATGCTTCACGACATACCAGGCACTGTCCCTCCGCTCCACAGTAGGCAACACAATTCTTGCTTTGGCGCTTTCCTTCATATAAGGCCTGATCCGCTCGCTTAATGCTTTCCTCCATCCCTAAGTTCACATCTAGCGCAGCCGCGCCCAGAGTAACCGTTATCTCCAGCTTTGCCCCCTGATAGATAACCGGCTCCGTCGAGATGGTTTCGCGAATGCGCTCGGCAACATGCAACGCTTCCGGCAAAGAAAGTTCCGGCAAAAGAATCAGAAACTCTTCCCCTCCCCAGCGGGCGACAATATCTTCTTCACGCACAGCCGTCTCCATCCGATGCGATACCAGTTGCAGCACTACGTCGCCGGCTTCATGACCATAGGTATCATTAATCACTTTAAACGAATCAATATCCGCCAAAAGCAAGCTTCCCGACTCACCGCGGCGACGCATTCTGGCCAGCTCCTCGCGCAAGCGTTTCGTGGCGCTGCGCCGATTTTCCAGGCCTGTAAGATAATCGGTACGAACCGTTTTTTCCATTTTATCCAACAACGTCTGCAAGAACATATTTTTTTCTTCTAGTTCCGCCGCATACCTTTCCAATTGCTTTTTGGCCTGCCTCAATTCCAGATGAACTTTTACACGCGCTCGAAACTCATCCTCTTGAAACGGTTTCGTAATATAATCCTGCCCCCCAGCCGCAAATCCCTCGACAATACTCTGAGCGTCCGCCAGCGCCGTAAGAAACAATATGGGAATTTCCAGCGTCGCTTCGTCGGCCTTGAGGATTTTGCAAACTGAAATACCATCCATCTCCGGCATCAATATATCCAGCAAGATTAGATCTACGGTTTCTTTTTTCAGCAATTCCAATGCTTCCGCGCCGCTCGCAGCCAACAACACTTGATACTGCTCTCCAAGACGTTTGCGAATAATTTTAAGCTCTACCAGACTGTCGTCAACTACGAGTATCTTAGGCCTCGCTTCCATCGTGCACCTCCCGCGCCGACTGTGATAGTAATCTACGAAGACTCTCTAACAATTCTTTGCGATCCAGCTTCACTAAATAACAGTCAAAGCCTGCCTGCAACGCTTGGGCGCGATGTTTTTCGCCGGTCAAAGAAGTCAATGCCAAGGCTGGCATCTCTTTGAGCGTTTCCTGTCTTCGCAATAAAGCAATCAATTCCAGGCCATCCATCTCCGGCATTTCCATATCGCTGACAAGCAAATCGAAATACTCTTCTTGTAAATACTCCCAAGCTCTTTTTCCATTTTCGGCAATCTTCACCATATAGCCAGCGCTTATCAAGCAATTTTGAACTACCCGAGCAAATACCGGCGAGTCTTCCGCCAACAAAATCCGTACTTTCTGATCCTTCTGTTTACCAACCATTTCCGTCGGCAACCCTATGTTTTCATTATATTCCGGCGCAGCATATACAACAAGACTATGAAAGTCCAACACGGTCGCAATACGCCCATCGATTTGTGTTGACCCTACTATGCCGTTTCCTTGTACGCCGTGTTCATCCAACACCAAAGGCAGACGAATCGCATCATGAATAACGCTTGCCAGAAAGCCTACTTTAGCGTGAAGCTTCTTGGTAACAATTACATAAAGTTTTTCTTGTTCAAGCGTTTTATTGGCAAAAGGCAAATATTCTTCAGGCCAGAAGACACGCAGAGTTTCTCCTTGCAGGAGCGCATACTGTTTTCCGCCTACTTCTTGCAATTGCTCGCGTGAAATTTCTTCAATCCTAGCAACAAAAGACAAATCCGCCGCCAACCATTCAGGTCCGGAGCACTGAAAGAAAAGCAAATACGTTTCTTCTTGCGCAACAAGTTCCGGGGCAATTGTTTGCGGCGTTACCAGCGACTTCTCACCCAAAGTAAGCCCCGCTTCTAAACAAAGCCCCTCCGCATCTAAAATCATCGCCACATTTCCATCTCCAAGTACGGTCAATCCAGAATAAATCTTTCTGCTTTTCATCACTTCCGGCACCGGCTTGACCAGCACTTCTTCCGTATCGTAGACGGAATCCACCGCCAGCGCGTAGACCTGCGTTCCCGCTTTAACCACTAAAATCCGCACATATTCATCGGTTGAAACATTCTCGCTGGCTCCAGCCTCTCCAAGTAATTCTCTAAGATATAAAAGAGGCATACATTGTCCGCGCAGGCGCAGCACGGGTTTTCCGTTCACTTTTTCCAAACGCTTATCCCGCCCGCTATCAGGCAAAATCAATACTAATTCTCGCACATTGGCTTGGGGGATTGCAAATGTTTGTCCTTGAGACAACACGATAAAGGCGGAAATAATAGCCAAGGTTAACGGTAGCACTAGGCGAAACGTCGTCCCCTGTCCCTCCTGGGATTCAATTTCAATTTTCCCGCCGATCTTTTCAATATTCGCTTTTACTACATCTAAGCCCACGCCGCGCCCCGATAAGTCAGTCACCGTTTGCGCCGTAGAAAAAGCAGGATGCAACACAAAGCGCAGCAGTTGTCCCGGACTCAGAAGTTCCAACTCCTTCTCCGTCGCAAAGCCTTTTTGCAAGGCCGTTTCCCTAATACGCTCCAGCGAAATCCCTTGACCGTCGTCACTGACCTCAATCACGACACGTTCGCTTTCATGATACGCTCGAATTTCCAAAGACGCCTGGCTGTTTTTTTTCAGTTTTCGCCGCATACTTGGCGCTTCAATACCATGATCCAAAGCGTTGCGGATCAAGTGGTTCATCGGGTCCATTAACGCCTCAATCATGGAGCGATCCAATTCTACTTCCAGCCCAGAAAGATGTAAGGCCACTTCTTTGCCTAGTTTGCGAGATAAATCACGGACAATGCGCGGAAATTTATTCAAAATCCCACCCATAGGCTGCATACGCGTCTGCAATACTTTCTTCTGCAATTGCGTCGTCAACTCGTCAATCCCATTTGAAACCGCCTCTAATGGCGGCGATGTCTGCATTTGCTGCGAAAGCCTAAGCAGTTGATTACGGCGCAAAACCATCTCTCCTGTCAGTGCAAGCAGATCGTTCAAAATTCGCTTATTCACGCGCACATATTCATCTGCGTTGCTTAAAAGAGACAGCCCTTCGCCGACTTCTTCCTTTTCTTCCTCAACCACTCCAGGGTAGCCGGACGTCAAAGAAGGCTTTTCTTCCAGCTGTTCCTGAAGCCGTTTTAACAAGACCTCAATATCCGGAGTCAGCGCAATTTCAGCGGGACTCTGAAGAAGCTTATGCAGCGCATCCAGTACATCTAGAAGTACATCCATCATCGCAGACGTCACGATTGTATGCCGCTCTCTGATGGCTCCCAGAAAAGACTCCAAGCTATGCGCCACTCGCACCAATGCTTCCATTGAAAAAAAGCCGGCAGTTCCTTTTATACTATGCGCCCCGCGCAAAATGACTCGTATAGCTTCTTCATCGGCAGAATGCTTTTCCAGCTTCAGTAAGGCTTCTTCCATCGCCGCCAAATGCGCTTTTGCCTCCAGCACGAATTCTTGTCGCAATTCCTCATCGGTTTCCATCGTCATTCACCTGCTATCCGGCCTCTACAACGGCAACGAAATTAAAGCTTAAATCTAGCCACCAGTTCCTTCAGCTTATCAGACATTCCTTCTGTTTCATAAGCACACTCGCTGACAGTGCTCGCCTTAGCGGCTGTATCGACGATGGCTTTTTCCGACTCCTGCAGACTGCACGAGATAGCCTGCGTCCCCTTGGCAATTTCATGGGTCGCTTCCGCCATATTCCTCATCATATGAGCCATTTCCCCCGTACTCTGAGCCACCACTTCGGCTTCCTGCGCAATATGCTCATTAGCTTGCGTTAAATTCTTGACTTCTTGTGCAGCCAATACCGCATTTTCTGCAACATGCGAACTCTTGGCTACAATCAATGCCATTTCTTGATGCAGCGTCGTTTCAGGACGCTCTTCTTCCGCCAGCTCTTGTACATCCGCATCATTGACAGCTGCCGCAATAGAACGAGTAATCTTTCGTGTTTCACCAATAACGTCATTTATGTTTTCCACCGCTCTCACCGCGCTAGCCATATCGTCCTGCATGCTTTCTATCTGCGTCGCTATGCGCCCGGCTTCTTCGGACGTTCTTCTTGATAGCTCCTTTACCTCCCGAGCGACTACGGCAAATCCTTTACCGGCTTCTCCGGCGCCTGCGGCTTCAATAGTCGCATTCAAAGCTAACATATTCGTCTGTTCCGCAATCGTGCGAATGATACCGACAATACTATTGATTTGCTTAGAAGAGCCATTTAACGCATTCATAATGGCAGTCGTTTCCTGCGAGCGCGCCTGCGCTTGCCCTGCAATCTGCAAAGAATGTCTACAAGAGACAGATACTTTTTGAAACAGAAGGCTCACCCGTTGAATGCTTTGAGACATTTCCTCCATCCAACCGCTGACCTGTGTCACTTGTTTGGCAACTTCCAACGAAATGCCGACTCCTTCGGTAGCCGCTTGAAACATTTGATGCGCTTTTTCATCGACTTTAGCGACATGGTTCTCCACCTGCACTACCGAGCTGGCATTTTCTTCCGATCCGGCGGTAATCTCTTCCACTGCAGCGCTGACTTCGCCCATTGTCGCGCTTAACTCCTGTGTATTCGCCGCTACGTGAGACGCTGTATCAACGAGGATATTCGCCTGTGTATGCAGCTCATCCGTCGCCTTATGCATATCTCTCAACATGCCTTGTAAATCATCCGCCATCTGATTAAAACCCGCAGCCAGTTCCGCCACTTCATCTTCGCCTTCCACTTCCGCCCGAACACGCAAATTCCCCTGCGCCAATCCCCCTACTTTTTCATTGAGCTGTTGTAGCGGTTCAACAATCCTTCCTGCAAGACGATAGGTCACAAACACTACCAGGAAAATGGCCGCCAGAGTCAAGCCCGCAAAGAAAAGCAAAAGCTGCTGCAAAGGCTGATAGACTAAACTTTTTTCCATCTGAAAGCACAACATCCACTGCGTGCCTTGAATGGCCCGGTACACCAATACTCGTTCCACGCCTTGGTCTTTATAAGTGACTTGTCCACGCTCTTGTTGCAAAGCAAGTTGCACAGCTGCTGCCAATTCAGGATTCGCATCTGCATTCAGCACATTCCGAGAAATCATTTCTTCCGACGGATGGACGCCGATGATTCCCTGCCGGTTTACTAAAAAAGCCTGCCCCTCACCTTCATAGTGAAGATCTTTAATGAACTCAGACAAGGCAGTCAGGAAAATATCCGCCCCCAAGACTCCCTTAACTTGACCGGCTTCGGTAAATACAGGCATGGAGATGGTAGCCGTTAATTTACGAGAATCCTCGTCTATGTAGAAATCGCTAAAAACCGCCTTATTGGCCTTAGATGCCGCCTGATACCAAACCCTCTGGCGTGAATCAAAGCCAGCCGGAGGCGCCCAGCCTTTGGCGCTGATCATCTTTCCTGTCGTATCTGCAAAATACATATCCAAAAAGTCTTTATCCGTACCTTGGTACACTCCTAACCAAGCAGGTGAGACTCCCGCATTTCCTGACAATTTCCGGACCATATTTCCTGTTAGCTCCACTATAGCTTTTTTCGCATTCAGCCATCCTTCTATGCGATGCCCTTGGGCTTCAACAGAGGCATCCAGACGTTGCTCCAGTTGCTTTGAAAGCTGCTCTTTTACAAAAAAATATCCTCCTGCTGAAACAATCAGCAATATCAATGCAAACAAACCAGCAAACCAAAAAACCATTTTTTTTCGTACACTCATTCCTGAACCCTCCATATTTCGTCCTGCTGTTTAAAAATACATTCGTGTTTATCTGCTCAATTCCTTGTTTTCTGACAGCTTGAACGCAAACAATCACTGCAGGCTGGCTTTAGCAACTATGAATTGCTTCTATAAAAACATCGTTTCAAAGAACGTTCTGCCAGCATTTACAACGCTCGAAGGTCTCTCTTGCAGTTGCGTCCAAGTCATGTTATGCTAACTTTATTAAATTCGCCAATAATGCCGCATTAACCCTTTTTTATAGTAAAAATTTGTACAGCCCATTAATAAGGAGGCTATTATTTTGTCAGTGCCATGGGAATTATTCTCCGAAAATACTGCTGAAGCGCAGCAGCTTTTTGAACGGCTCCCCGAAGTGGCGGCCGCCGATCCGCTTGTTATGGACGAAATCATGCGCGGTTTAACGCATGAAGAAGCGCATATACGCACGCTGGCTGCGGAACTCGTAGACCGAGTCACCCAAGAACGCCCGTTGTTTCTCTCGCCCTACAAGCGCCTTTTGGTGTATGAGCTTTCTAAAATTACCCAACCTACCGTGCGTGCCAAAATCGCGCTGTTTTACGGACGCGTTTTTTGGGATGAATGGGATCTGCAGCAGGTAGTTAAGCTCTTAGCGCAATGGGCCCGCCAGGAAGACGACGTCTTAATCATTGTCCATTCACTGCTTTCTTTGCATCTTCTGGCTCAGCAAAAGGAATGGATTGTGCCAGAACTACAAAAAGAAGTCTTAGCTGCTTCTACGCACAGCCTTGAGGAAGTTCGCGGCTTCGCCGCCCAGCTTCAAGAAGCTTGGAACTTTAAAAACGAAGTCTAAGAAAAACGAAAT
>CAZKCR010000001.1:15574-50223 GCA_964551055.1 uncultured Anaeromusa sp.
CTGTTTTGCCAAATGCACTGCGTTTTTCAAGTCCTTCTGATGTACTGCAATTCGAGCACTGGCGGAAAAATCGCGACTGATAATTTTAGGCGCTTTGACATTCATAACAGGACTACCGGCAAAGCCGTCTTTAATCGCCTCATACAGCACCGTCGGATTCAAGCCCGCTTTAACGGCAAAAGCAAAGCCTTCCGCTAAGGCCGCAATATTGCAGCCCACAATCATATTATTCGCCAGCTTAGCCACACAGCCGCAGCCAGTATCGCCCATATACGTAGCCGAAGTCCCCACCTGCAGTAGCAACGGTTTCACTGCGTCAAATACCGCTTGTTCGCCGCCGCACATTAGTACCAAGGTGCCGGCTATAGCGCCGGACTCACCGCCGCTTACAGGGCTATCCAAAAGCCTCACGCCTTTTTCTTGCGCCTGAGGATAGAGCTCCCGAATCACATCCGGAGAAGTGGAACTGAAGTCGACTATAATCGCGCCAGGCTTCGCCGCAGTCAAAATACCTTGGATGGTCTGCCTCACCAACGCATTGGTAGGCAGGCAAAGAAAAATCAGATCGCATTGTGAAAAAATGACGTCTTCGCTGTCCACGGCTTTACCGCCTTGCGCCGCAAACTGTAGGCGCTTTTCCTGAGAAATATCAAAGCCCATAATCTCCCGGCCGCTCTTTTTCACCAAATTAACCGCCATGGGCAAACCCATAATCCCCATACCCACAAAACCAATTGTTTTCATGCCTTTCCCTCCCTTAGAAGGCGGCTTACAGTCGTCTTCTTTTTTACAGGCGGAACTGCTGCAGCTGCTCTTGCAAATCAGCCGCCAGCTTGGATAACTGCGCGCTGGCAGCGGCAATCTCCTGCATCGAGGCCGTCTGTTCTTCTGTTGCCGCCGAGACAGTCTGCGCATGTGCTGCTGTATCATTGAGCACTTGTGCAATAGCCCCGGCTTCGCGATCAATCTCATTGCTGGTCCCGGCGACTCGTTCAATGGTTTTCTCTACTTGTAAGCTGCGAGTACGTACTTCCTCCACCGCCTGTTGAATATCGTTGAACCGTCGGCCGGCATTACCGACATTTTCTACGCCGGAATTAACATCTGCTACCGCCTGCTGTACGGCTTCTACGGCGCCGCCAATATCACCTCGCGTTTCTCCTAGCAAGGCGACAATCTGCTCTGTCGCATGCTGCGATTGCTCCGCCAGCTTGCGCACCTCGTCCGCCACGACGGCAAAGCCGCGTCCGTGTTCACCCGCCCGCGCTGCTTCAATAGCAGCGTTAAGCGCCAATAAATTTGTCTGATTGGCAATGCCGGAAATCATACCTACAATATCGCTGATTTTCTGCGAACTATCCGCCAGCTTATTTACCGTTACATTGACTTTTTCCGCGCTAACGCCGATATTTGACATCTGGCGCACTACGGCTTCAATCACGACTACGCCTTCATCCGTTCCTGTCGCCGCCTTGTTGGCTAAAGCGGCCATAGCGGCGGCATTGCCATGCACCTCGCCAACCTGCTGTTCAAAGGAATCCAGCGCCGTTTTCGTGCCTTGCGCCGCCTGCTGGCCGCGCACCGTTTCATTGGCCACGCGTTCCACTGCGTCCGCCACCTGGGTGGATGCCTTCGAAGACTGGTCTGCACCTTCGGACAAATGCGTCGCAGAAGCAGCGACTTGTTCCGCTGTATCAGCCGCATTTTTGACTAAATCAGCTAAGCGCTGCCGCATGTGTATGGCTGATTGCTGCAAACGACCAATTTCATCACGCCCTGTATAGCCAGCTGCTTGTAATCGATCGACTGCGCTCTGGCTCAAGTCGCCTTGCGCTACCAACCCCATATAGTCCGCTACCGCCTGCAGCGGCGCTACAAGATGCTTAGCCATTACGGCTCCTACACCGCCTACAATAGCTAATCCCAGAAGAAATAGTGCCAGCATTAACAATTTTAGGCGAAGTAAAGGCGCATAAAGCTCTTCTGTATCAGATACTACAAACACACCCCAGCGATCAGAAGTCGGCACATAGGCCACCAGCTTTTCCGCCCCTTCTACCTTGGCCACGCTTACAGCCGCCTTGCCCTGCCGTACTTCTTGCATGGCTTGGGCCCACACCGGCTCCGGTAATTCGTCCACTTTTTTCTTTAACACCCATTCCTGATTCGGATGGCTTGTCAAAAGACCGTTGGGAGACACAAGAGCTGCATAACCGGTCTGACCGATCTTCGCTTCAGATATCTCTTTTGTAAAATTCTCTAAAGCCATCCCGCCAGCCATGGAACCAACTACTTTTCCGCCTATGGAAATCGGCGCTGCGCCAACTACAATAGCCTTTCCCGTAACAACCGAAACAATGGGATCATCCAAAAACGGCTTCCCTTGAGGTATTTTCTTTACATACTCCAGCTTCGACGCATCCACTTGCTTTCCCAAGCTCGTCGTAACAAGCTTTCCCGAAGGCTCAGGAAAAAAAGTTACTGGATTCCATTGTGGGTACTCGCCGTGCAATTGCGCCGTAAACGCTAATTGCCCGGACACATCGACGGCCAAGGCATTATATTGCCTGGTTCCTTGTTTGCCGAACGACTCCATAATCGTTTTTTCCCGCTGCATATGCACATCAAAGCCGTTGGCCAACTGCTGCGCCTGCAATAAAAATTTTTCTTCCGCATTCTCCCTAAGCAAAGTCGAGGTTTGCCAATACGCAATTCCCATAACAATCACAAGAACCAAGGCTACTGCCGCCGTCATAGTCACTAATAATTTGGCCCGGACTGAATTCATACAACTGCCTCCGAAACTACTTTTTTGCGTCTCTATCGATCAGCCTCGTACCAGTTTTATCGCCGCTTTCAACACATCGTCTTTTTGAGGAGCTACAAACTGCTCCAAAGGCGGACTGAAGGGAATGGGCACGTGCTTAAGGCCCAGCCTTGCCGGCGGTGCGTCCAGCTCATCCAAGTGATGCTCGCAGACATAGGATACCAGCTCCGCTCCGACGCCTCCCACCTTGGGCGACTCATGCACCACAAGCAGGCGATGGGTCTTCGCCACTGACGCGGCAATGGTTTCCCGGTCATACGGAAAAATAGTCCGCAAATCAATGACTTCGGCGTCAATGCCCTGCGCCGCCAGTTCTTCCGCCGCCGCCAAGACTTTCGTCATCATAAAGGAATAGGAAATGATTGTAACATCTTTGCCTTCCCTGGCAATACGCGCCTTCCCTATGGGGGTGAAATATTCTTCCTCCGGCACTTCGCCGCTCATGGAAAACAAAGCCTTGTGCTCAAAGTAGAGAACAGGGTCATTGCTGCGAATGGCGCTCTTTAAAAGGCCCTTGGCATCGGCAGGATTCGAGGGAATAACCACTTTCAGCCCCGGCACATGCATAAACCAAGCTTCCACACTCTGGCTGTGCTGCGCCGCAGCGGAGCGGATAATGCCGTCCGGCGCGCGTACAACCAGCGGTACATCCGTCTGACCGCCGAACATATAGCGCACTTTGGCAATCTGGTTAAATACCTCGTCCATCGCTACGCCGAGGAAATCTGCAAAATGCATGTCAATCACAGGGCGGCAGCCATTGAGCGCCGATCCTAAACCGGCGCCGACAATAGCGGTTTCCGAAATAGGCGTATCACGCACACGTTCCAAGCCAAATTCCTGCGGCAAGCCTTTGAACTGTCCAAAAATGCCGCCTTGCCGGGCAATGTCCTCGCCCATGACAAAGACGGTTTCATCGTAGCGCATTTCTTCGCGCATCGCTTCCAAAGTGGCTTCGGAAAAAGAAATTTTACGCATAATCGTCCACCTCCTCGGCAAAGAGATCCTTTAAGGCTTCTTCCGGTTGGGGATAGGGGCTTTCTTCGGCAAATTTCAAAGCCGCCGCAAGTTCTTCCGCTGCTGCCGTCTCCATCAAGTCCATCTCCGCCTGAGTCAACCAGCCTTCTTGTTTTACCTTATCCCGGAAAAAACGAATTGGACAAAGCTCTTTTTTCGCATTGACTTCGCTTTTCTCGCGATACAATTCCGGATCGCCCACAAAATGACCTTTCACACGATATGTCCGCGCCTCAATCATTGTCGGCCCCTCACCCGCCCGGGCGCGCGCCACCGCCTCCAGCGCTGCCTGCCGAACAGCAAATACGTCGTTGCCGTCGACCGTAACGCCAGGAATGCCGTATCCTTGCGCCCGCACCGCCAGGTTTTCTACACCACAGGTGGTACGGTACGGCGTAGTCGAGGCATAGCAGTTCATTTCCAGCACAAAAATGGCCGGCAGCTTCCAAGCGGACGCCATATTCACCGCTTCGTGGAATGTGCCTCGGTTGGAAGCGCCATCGCCAAAAAAGCACACCGCGACTTGGCCGCTCTTGCGGAGTTTAGCCGCCAGCGCCGCACCGGTCGCTAAGTTAAATCCGCCGCCAACAACGCCGTTGGCGCCCAGCATACCCAGCGAAAAATCGGCAATATGCATGGAACCGCCTTTACCTTTGCAATAACCCGTTTTTTTGCCAAAAAGCTCGGCCATCATTTTTTTGACATCCGCGCCTTTAGCGATGCAGTGCCCGTGCCCCCGGTGGGTGCTTGTAACCAAGTCCTCGCGGGTTAGGGCCGAGCAAATACCGGTAGCAATGGCTTCCTCTCCTATGTAGAGATGAATGAAGCCAGGCAGCTGCCCTCCCAAGAATAATTCTTCCGCTTTTTCCTCAAATTTCCTGATTTTTACCATGGTCCGGTACAGAAACGCCAACAACTCTTTATCCATGACCTTCCCCTTTCCCGGCCTCTCCTAGGCCGCAGCACCATGAATGAAAACCACATGTTTGAGCGGTGCGTACCGTTTCCGCTGAAGGAAAGGCCACACCGGAAAAACCTAAAGCAAGCGCTGTGTCTTCGAGCGCCCGGCCATATTCGCCGCGTGGCCTGGCGCAGCCCAGATAAATTTGCCCTGCGGGCAATTTTTCTCGGGCATATTGAAACAGCTTCTGTACTCCCGCTAATGGAGGAGGACTGCTCAATGCGTAATCCGTCCCCGCCAACGGCGTAAACACCACCAAAACCAACTTTTTCAACGCCGCTTCCGCCGCCATATCGATAGCCGCTTCTTCCCCCCGCAAAACGCCGCCTTCTAAGCCCAACACCACATGAGGCGATACGGCAATTCCGGCGTTCAGCGCTACTTCTAAGCTGCGTTGATAGTCTGAAGGAGTTAAATTTAGATGATATACTTCTCGAATGGTTTCCGCCGCGCCAATTAAATCAAGAGCTACGGCGTCAACCTGGGCGTTTGCCAATTCCGCCGCCGTATCGGGCGCCAGAATTCCTGTATGCACAATAACCTTAAGACCCGCTTCTTTGAGCGTCTTCAGCGCCGCGCCATAGCCTTTAAGAGGCACTTGTCCGTCTGGACCGGCTCCGCCGCTGACCAGAACCCCGCCGCAACCGCGCGCTTTTAAGGAAGCGGCCAACGCCTCCGCCTGATCAGGCTCTTCAAAGGGCTCCATAGAACGCAGCATCTTTCCGCCGCAGTGGCGGCAAAGCAGTGCGCAGCGTCGCCCGGTTACGCTGAGCGACACAAAGCTGTGCGGCTGATTGCGCACGCCTTCGACATCGTAATGCTTGCCTCCGGGAATATAAAAAGCAGTATTATTCATGCCAGATTTGCGCCTCCATGGAAGCTAAGTCTTCTCCTTGAGGCCGGAAAGGGTAGTTACGCAGCACCTGTCCCGGTTTTTCATTGCCATAAGGACGATTGCAGGCAGTAGTACAACCGTCGCTACCCGGACAACCGGCAGTCATAAACGGCACTCCCTGCGCCCAATCTTCGCCAAGAAGTTCTTGCAGTTCAGCGCCAAAAAACGTCACTTGGCCACAAGGACTGTACGTCAATGTATCCCAGGGCAGCTTGTCTCGATTCGCCAGATACGCCGCTACCTGCATGCGCCGGTACTGTCCCAGAGGGGGCGGCTGCATAGCCTCCATGCCACTGCCGTCTTCCGGGCAAAAAGAAAACAAGTGAATCTGCGCCCCGGTTTGGCGAACCTGCCTCATGGTCCGCACCATCTCTTCTTCCGTTTCTCCCAGGCCCACAATCAGATGAACACTGACAAGGCCGTCCGCAAAAACCTCTGTCGCATCCTGCAGCATATCCCAGTAGCGCTGCCAGCGATGCGGTCCGGCCACGCCAGCACCGCGCCAACGCTCGAAAATTTCCGGCGTCGCCGCATCAACCGCTACGCCTACGCAATCCACACCTGCATTATGGAGCTGCTGCAAGTAATCCTTGCCAGCAGGCAGCGTAGTCGGCGTCAACAATACGCTGCAAGGCAAATCAGAAGAACCATGCAATTCTTTCACCAGTTGCAGCGTGTCCGCCGCCGCCCGCGGATGGGTAACCATGGAAACGCAAATACGTTGCAGCCCGTTCAAATGGCGGTGCCGAAAATCGGTAGCTTCCCCTTGCAGCCGAAGCTTTTCCAAAATGCGCTCCACCGGGTACAACGGCCAGCGAACGCGGATAAACGTCCGACTTTCCTCGTCAATACGCCGATTTCGCGCCAAACCACAGTAGCCGCAATTAGCTCGGCAACCGTCTTCATAATGCAACAGCAAATTCAAACTTCCCGGCGCGCCGCCGCGATAAAAGCCTCCCCGTTCCAAGCCCAGCGCCATAGCCCCTGCTAAGCTGGTCTGAATCTGCTGCTTTCCCGCTTCCCATGCTGTCTCTTCCATCAGCGCACCTCTTTCATTTCTCGATATTCCGGAAATACCATCCAACTCTGCCGCACTACCTGCGAAAAATCACCGCGACCTTCCTGCTCTCGCCGCCTCTGCCAAGAGCTGCTGGCTTTTTGCAAGGGCTGCTGCCATTGGCTGCGCAAGTACGCTTCATACCAGCTTTCTCCTTTGCCGGAAGCTGCTTCCGCCGCCCAGCGCCCGCTGGCTGCTGCCGCATAAATGCCAGCGCCGGACAAAGGATGGGTACAACCGGCGGCATCGCCAGCCAAGTATACGCCTCCGGCTGCCAAAACTTTCACCAGCCCCCCCACAGGTATGCTGCCGCCGCTTTTAGCCAATGGTGCCGCGTCGACCAGCACGCCTTTTCGCACGCATTTCTCAATAAAACCATCCAGCAATTGCGGCAGTTGCCATACTTCTTCCGACGCCACCGCCAAGCCGACATTCGCTTCCCGTCCCTTCGGAAACAGCCAGGCATAACCGCCCGGATACTTACGAGAAAAAAATACGTCCAACACTTCCGAAGATACCGCTAAAGGCATCCGGTACTGCAAGGCGCCGCACCAAGGCATCGTCTCTTCATTCAGCCATTGACGCAACCGAGAAAAAGGCCCGTCCGCTCCGATCAGTTTTCCTGCCGAAATTCGCCTCGGCAGCTGCCCTTTACGACAAAAAACCAAGCCGTTTTCATACCCTTCCACTCGGCAGCCCCGCCAAACCGTACCGCCAAGCTCCCGCACCTGTTCCTCCAGCCAAGCTTCCCAGGCCGCTCGATGAAGCATCAAGCCAGGAGAGCGGCTTAAATGCTCTTCCCGGTTTTCAATCCACGTCCGCATGCCTTGGATTTCCTGGGCGACAAACCGCTCCGGCAACGGCAGCATCTGCCGCACGGCCCGACTGACAAATTCTGCACACTGCGCCGTAGCATTCCGCCTTGTCTGTGTTTCCACCAGCAGCACCGACGCTCCCTGATGCAAAAGATGCCAAGCAGCACTCAAGCCGGCCACGCCGGCGCCGGCCACGACCACATCCCAGGAAAGGTCGCGCTTCATCCCACAGGCCTCCCTTCGCGGGCCTTCTCTACAGCCAACGCTACCGCCTTGGCAAAGTCTCGCGGCTCTACGCCGGGAATTTCCACTTTATGCTCCCAGAAAAAATCGTCAATCAGCCGCCCCAGTTGCTGCACATCCGCAGGACGATGCTTTAGATACGCTTCCAAATCACGGATGGCTTTGGCCGGATAGGCAAAAAAATCGCCGCTGATCCAGACAAATTTGAGGAAGCGCCTCTTTTCATCCAGCCTAGCCTGCACGCGAATCAGACCGCCTGGCGCTTTATAATTGGCTGTTGCATCCACCGTGTCCACCACGCCTTCCTCTGCACCGAAAATCCAGGACTCGGACCGAAAACGAGGCAGTTTTCCGTCCCAGGCCTGCTGTTCCTGACGCTTTAAAGCTCCGGGTACAAAGGAAAACCCCACGGTTTCCTCCAGCCCCTGCAGCACCGCTGCTTTCAAAGCCGCCATATCCGGACGCCGCCCCAGCTCCTTCGTCACCGTAGTCATGCGTTCTTCTAAGCTGGAAATTCCTTTATCGCTCAGTTTTTCCGCAGGCAACTTCAATACCCGCATCATTTCCCGCACATCCACATCCACCAGCAAGCTGCACTGAAAAACAAAGGCGTCTTTATATTCACTGCCGCCGCTGCCGCAAATTTTACGCCCTCTTACTTCAATGTCATTTACCGGACGGTAGGCGGCGTCAATCCCTAATCGCCCCAGCGCCGCCGCCATTCCCTGGCACAAATAGCGATACAAATCATCCACCCGTCGGGGCAGCCCCGGCGTATGCCGCGAGGCATACAGTTCCCAGCCCAGTTCGCGCGGCCCCCAGTACAAGCTGCCGCCGCCGGTAATACGTCGATTGATTTCCACTCCTTGATGACGGCAATAGTCCAGATGCAGTTCCAATTCCGCCTTCTGGTGCAGCCCCAAAAGAGCGCAAGGCTTAAACTGCAGAAAGCGGAAGGTGCTGGGGCTTTGGCCGGAGCCTACCGCTTCCAGCAGCACCTCGTCTAACGCCATGTGTTCCGCCGCTGTCAGCGGGCCGCTGTCCAATAGACGCATTTGGCGTACTGCATCATGACTGCGCATTTTCTTCCCACTCCTCCGCCTGTTTCGCCGCCTGCAAAGCGGACAAAAGCTGCTGCTGCTCGGCTTCATTCGTCCAAACCACTTCCAACAGCCAATGCTGGTACGGCTCGCTATTAATCAGCGTCGGCTGCTGCAGCGCCGTTTCATTAACATGGGAAACCGTACCGCTTAGCGGTGCTTCCAGGCGTCCGATCCATTTGCCGGCTTCTAACGATCCCATACTCTTGCCGCGCTCCAACAGCGTCCCTACTGCCGGCAGGGACAAATACAGCACATCGCCCGTCAGCTCTAGAGCATATTCTGTCAGGCCAATGCGGGCCCTGCCGTTTTGCACCTGTATCCAATGGCGGTTTCCGTCGTAAAGCAGTTCTTTCGGAAAAGTCCACGTCTCGTTCATCTTCGCTTCCTCCCGCCTTTTCAGCCGTCTACAGCTAACCAAAGAATTTCCGCCACATCCAGCACTTGCAGCGGTGCTTTTTCGGACCTCGCCGCTTTTTCTAGCATCTGCTCGCACTGCTGACAGGCCGATACCAAATAGGTTGCTCCTGTTGCCATCGCTTCTCCCACTCTGGCTTTAGCAATGTTTTCCGCCATTTGCGGCGCTGCGGACTGTAAATTCCCGCCGCCGCCGCAACAAGCGGCATTGGCTCCATGCGAAGCCATCTCCACCAGTTCTAACCCGGGTATTGTTTGCAGCAGCTCTCGCGGCGCTCTGTATTGACCGCTGTTACGTCCCAAATCGCAGGGATCGTGATACGTAACCGTTTCTTCCAGCTCTTCGGGAACCAGCTGCCCTTGCCGCACCAGCTCCAGCAGATATTCTGTACTGTGAAGCACTCGAAAACCGAGTTCTTGTCCCAACCGCTGCGGGTATTCATGGGTCCAGGTATGATAGCAGGACGGGCAAGAGGTAATCAGGGTTTTTACGCCCAACTCGCGCACCGCCTCCACATTATGCCGGGCAAAGGCGTCCATTTCTTCGGCAGCGCCCGCTGCCAACAAGGGAAACCCGCAGCACCATTCTTCGCCGCCCAAGGTTGTATACGAAACGCCAGCGCGCTCTAAAAGCTGCACCACCGCTACCGGTACCTGTCCTGCACGAGGAAAAAAGCTGGACACGCAGCCCACAAAATAAGCGACATCACTGCCTTCTTGCGCTTCCAAGCATTCCGGCACCTCATCCAGCTCTTCCGCCCAATCCAAGCGAGCAGCATTATCAAACTGCGAGATATTCTTCTTATCCAGCAGATTTTTCACCAGCAAATCATAAGCAGCCGGCAATTCTCCCTGCTTCTTCAGCTCGCCGCGCACCTCTTTCCAGACCTGCTGCAAATCAATACGAGCCGCGCATTGAGAGGTACAGGAGCCGCACAAGGTGCATTCACTGATACGCTTAGCCAATAGAGCGCGTTCCTCACCGCCCTGACTCAACGCCGCCCGACGCAGGAGAGTCATTTTGCCTCGCGGCGTAGCCGACTCCCAGCCAGTTTGACGGTAGGTGGGGCACTCAGCGCGACAATTGCCGCAGCGGCCACAGATATCGCATTCCGCTTCCCACCCCGTAAAAAAGCTTTTGTTCTCTGTCATTACCTGGCCCCTCCCTTGGATGTCATCGCCGCGCCCAGCGCTAATGCGCTCATAGCCCAAGAAAAGAGCGGCGGCTTTAGCTGCAGCGGCGCTTGATACAGTTTCCCGGGATTGCATAGTCCTGCGGGATCCAAAAATGCTTTACGGCGGCGCAGCTCCGTAAGCTCCTCTGCCTGATACAACCGCGAAAGGTACGAAGTATTCCACAAGCCCACGCCATAAGGAACGCCTCCGTGTCTCCAGCCGGCATCTTGCACTTGCGCTACGATCCCCAGACCGCAAAGCAAAGGCCATAACGGCTGCGACTCTGCAGGAAACGCTGTCATCACCAGCGCATGGCTTCTTGATACCACATGACCGTAGGTCATCATTTCGCGTCCAAAACGTTGACCGCAGCGAGCCGCATCCTCTAAATACGCTGTCGCCTTCCGCATAGGCAGCCATAGTTCCGCCCCCAGCATGCCCGGAAAACGCCGTTTCAGAAGCAGCGAGAAAAAGCGATGGTTCCACTCCTCTTCGCCTTCTTCGCTCCAGTTTTCACCGCTATGCAAATAGGCTTCCTTTTCTGCGGTTTCCCTCAACCGAAGCACCTGTGCCTCCGCACCCAGCGCGTCAACGGCCACAGTATAGTAATTTCCCGCACGTTCATTGCCCATACCTGCCAAAAAGCGCTGCCGATTGCAGGCGGGGTCGCTAAAATGCAAATTAAAGGGAAGGCTTTCCTCTTTAAGTAAATTTTCGATGAAGCCCTGCATTTTCCAAGCTTCTGCAAAAGCAAATACCCCATGCCATGCCGCATCCTCCATGCGGCGCACCTTCAGAGAAAGCTGCGTCACAACCCCGAGGGTACCTTCGGATTCCGCCAGCCAATGCACCGGAATTTCTCCCTCTTGCCGCAGTGTCCGTACTGAACCGTCCGGCAAGACGACTTCGGCCGCTTCTACCAATTCTTTCAACGGTCCTGCCTGCAAGCTTCCCAGGCCATACCCCTTCATGGCAAACCAGCCGCCAACTGTAGCCCCGGGAGCACTGCTCGGGTACGAACAAGCCGCATAGCCCTGCTGGGCCAGTTCTCGCTCCAAACGACTCCAGGTCACGCCAGCTGCAACATCGACAACACCAGTAGCAACATCAACCTTGCCGACACCCTGCAAACCGTTAAGATCAAGAACTAAACCGCCTTTAGCGCAGACAGCGTTGAAATACACTGTGGACGCTCCCGCCCGGGGCGTCACTGCTAGCTTAGCCTCGCGGGCCATGCGGAAAACATCGCCCACATCTGCTGCGCTTTGCGGGCGTACTACGCCGAGCGGCGCGGTCTGGGCCAGCGGCTTAACCAGCGTCTCCGGCAGCCACCCCATATCTCTCTCATACAAATTGCATTCGGCCCGCTCCGCCGTAAAGAAGGATCCAAAACGCTCTTGCAAGCGTTCTATTGCCTCGCCATGCATGGTGCTTCCTCCTCGTATCCTTGGTTTCTACTCTTCTTTTGCGTGCTTGGCCTGCTCTTCCGTAAAGAAAGCATCCGCATCCGGACCATGAAGTAATTCCTGCAGCATACCCTCTAAGTCCGCAGGCCGCAAAACGCAAATCCAGCCTTCGCCATAGCAATCGCTGTTTAGAAGGCTCGGGTTCGTCACCAGCGTCGCATTGGCTTCCACCACTTCTACCGCCGCCGGGCATTTCACCTTGCCCGCCCATTTCCCGGACTGGATGGACGCCAGGGTCGCACCAGCTGCCAGACTTTTGCCAACACGGGGAGCTCGTATAAAGGTAATTTCTCCAGCCAACTTTTGCATGAAATCGCTCATGCCCACGCGCACCAAATCGCCTTCCACCTTCACCCAGGCATGATCGCGCGTATAATATAAGTCCTTAGGAATCACATACTCCGCCATTCTGTTTCCTCCTCGCTTTTTCACCTATCGTTTCAAGGCCAATCGGTCGCCCACAAGGTCTTCAATTCTCGCCGGCAAGGTTCCGGCAAGATTCCTTGCCATGCCGTCAAGCTGGCAATTCCCTCTTGCGCTAATTGCGCCGCCAACTGCTTTTCTTGCGCCAGATTGCAGCCAGGCAGTCCGGCAAACACCAACTTTTCCGGTTTTCCACGCCGCAGCTGCAGCCGGAGAGTACCGCCCCAAGAGCAGGTATAATGCCGTAAAAACAAACCTTCTTGGATTTTAATCTGCCGGAACGGATAACGCCGCCCGGGAAGTTCTAAAAACTCCCTTGCTGTCAGCTCTTCGCCGCGCCGCCGCGCCGCTTCTTGCAGCTCCGGCGTCAGCACGCCTTTTTCCATCGTACCTAACACATCTTGAAACGCCTCGGCCAGCAATTCCTCTACTTCTTCCACGGCTGCATGAACGCCCAGTTCCCGCAGGGTCACCAAACGTTCTGCCATGGCATCGGCTACGCGTTTTTTGAAAACCGCATCAGGCATTTTCAGGGCGTCCACCATCATCTGACGGTTAAAATCGCCCAGCAAATTGCCGATATAAACAGTGCTTTCGCCAATATCACCAGCGCCATTGCCGGATATTTTCCGCCCCTTTACAGCCAAATCCGCCGGTGCTATCAATTCTCCCGGCACGCCCAGCTTAGCCAGTACCTGCAAGGGCGCCTGGAGTACCTGACGAAAGCCGGCTTCACGCCGCCGCGGCAGCTTCGGGTTACGCCGCTGCCAAATCACCTGAAAATAGGCTTGTCTCTCATCAAGCAGCACCAGGCCGCCGCCAGCTTCACGCCGGATGAGTCCTAAGCCCAGCTCTCTACAGGCGTCCTCGTCTACCTCCTGCTCCCAGTCGTCATGAAAGCCTAAACAAAGATGGGGGGAATCGGGGTGGCAGAGCACCACCGCCTCCTCCCCCCGTTCGGCCAAGACATGGTAAAAGGACTGGCTTTCCCGCCATCCGATGCGCCCCAGCCTATACAGCTTCATTCGCAAAAAGCGTCCAGGCACTCTTCGACCAAGGTGGCCGAATACGCTGCAGACGGCGAACCGCCGAAGGCAACCGCCAAAGTAGCCGCTTCCATGATTTCATCCCGGTTAGCGCCCTCTTCCAGCGCTTTAAACACATGGTAGGCAATGCAGTATTCGCAGCGAGTAAAGACACCAATTGCCAAGGCCATCAGTTCTTTATACTTGGCGGGAATCTCTCCTTCTACAAAGCAGGCGTTAGAAAGCTGCACAAAGGCGGCTGCTACTTCCGGAGCATCCTGTCCCAATTTCCCTAACCCTTTTTGGAAATCATTAAGCAATTTTTTAGGATCAGCCATGACATAATTCCTCCTCAAATTCTTTTTTTGCTACCTCATCAAAGGTTTCTTTCGCATGATAGGAGCTGCGTACCAACGGGCCCGCTACTACGCTGGCAAAGCCCAAGCGCGCTCCTTCTTGCCGATAGAAGGCAAATTCTTCCGGCGGTGCATAGCGCACCATGGGTACATGATTGGAGCTGGGCCGCAGATACTGGCCAATGGTTACGATTTCACAGCCGCTGCGGCGCAAGTCACTTAATACCGCTACCACTTCTGCGCGGCTTTCTCCCAACCCCAGCATAATGCCCGACTTGGTACGGCTTACGCCGGCTTGCGCCGCGCGAGCCAGCACTTCTAAGGAGCGTTCATACTGCGCTTCCGGCCTTACCGCAGGGTATAAGCGCGGCACGGTTTCAATATTGTGGTTAAGTACATCCGGCTTTGCCTCCAGGACTTGGTCTAGCGCCGCCGGGTCCCCGCCCAAATCAGGAATCAGCACTTCTACGGACGCCTCCGGGCAATGACGCCGCAGCGCGGTAATGGCAGCTGCAAAATGTCCTGCGCCGCCGTCCGGCAAATCATCCCGCGTTACAGAGGTCACCACCACATGCCGCAGGCCCAGTTTAGCTGCCGCCTGCGCCAGACGTTCCGGTTCGTCCGGATCCACCTTAGCTACCTGACCGTCCGGGACGGCGCAAAAACGACAATGCCGCGTACATACCGATCCCAGAATCATAAAGGTCGCCGTGCGGCTGCCAAAACATTCACCGGCATTAGGACACTGCGCTCCTTCACAGACAGTGTGCAGCGAAAGTCCGTCCAGCCACCCTTTCATCTGCTGCATACGCTCTTGATCAGGCGCCTTGATTTTTAGCCATTCCGGCCGCTGCTGTCTCATGAAAGGCCTCCTCTTCATAGGTTGCGCCCAATACGTCCGCCAGATTTTGGAGCAGGCAAGCCTGCACCTCTTCTTCTACGACGTTCTCCTGCCACTGCGCCAGCCAAGCCACCGGCCGATTGCTGATACCGCAGGGTACAATCATCTGAAAATGCTGCATATTAGGGCGTACATTCAAAGCAATGCCGTGGATACTGACCCAGCCCTTGACGCCGATGCCGATAGCGGCGATTTTCCCTTTATCCGTCCAAACGCCAGTCAAGCCTGCTTCCCGTCGCGCCGGCACGCCGAAGGCTCCGACGGTGCGGATAATCGCTTCTTCCAAACTGCGTACATAGACGTGCAGGTCTTGGCCGTACTGTCGCAAGTCTAAAATGGGATAAACTACAATCTGACCCGGACCATGATAGGTCACATCCCCGCCTCGATCCACTTCCCAAACGTCAATGCCTTCTTTTTTCAGCACCTCTTCACCAGCCAGAATATGCAGGCGGCTGCCGGCCCGGCCAATAGTGAAAACCGGCGGATGCCGCACCACCAAGAGGGTGTCCGGCCGCTCGCCGCGACGTCGCTCTTGCTGCAGCTTTTCCTGCAGCTCCCAGGCTGCGCGGTACTCCACGCAGCCCAGGTTGCAAACGTTCCATGCCCGTTCCATGGCTTAGAGCAACAAGCCCATCGGATCTTCCAGATAGCCCTTGATGCTTTGCAGGAACTGCGCCGCCAAGGCTCCGTCCACCAGGCGATGGTCAAAGGAAAGGCTCAAGGTCATCATAGAAGCAATCGCAATTTCATCGTTAATCACAACAGGCTTTTTGATAATGGCGCCTACGCCAAGAATGGCGGCTTCCGGCTGATTAATGACCGGCGTAAAGCCTTCGACGTCATACCCGCCAAGATTGCTAATGGTAAAGGTGCCGCCTTTAAGGGCGTCCATGGAAAGCTGGTTGCTGCGAGTCTGCTCAATAAGCGCTTGCGCTCCTTCATGAATGGCTTTCAGACCTTTGGCATCAGCCTGCCTCAGTACAGGCACCATCAAGCCGTCGTCAAGAGCCACGGCAATGCCGACATTGACCTCTTCATGGCGAATGACTTGGTTATCGATAAGAGACGAATTGATATCCGGGAAGCGGCGCAGCGCAGCAGCCGCCATTTTCACCAAGAGATCTGTATAGCTGTAACGCACGCCTTCTTCGCGTTTGTTCAGTTCTTTGCGGAAGGCGATGGTAGCGTCTACACGCACGTCCATAAAAATGGTTACATGCGGCGCTGTATGCTTGCTGGCGGTCATACGCTCGGCAATGACTTTGCGCATGCCTTTGAGCGGTTGCCCCACAGGTGCTGCCGCCGCAGGCGCGGGAGCTGCAGCCGGAGCTGCTGCAGGGGCCGGAGCCGGCGGATTGGCCGCCGCTTTACGCACATCTTCTTCTACAATGCGCCCTTCCGGGCCGGTGCCTGCAACCACAGCCAGGTCTACGCCCAACTCATCGGCTATTTTCTTGGCATAAGGCGAAGCCTTAATGCGACCGTCGGCGCTGACTGCCGCTGCTGGAGCCGGCGGCGGGTTCTTGAGATACTTTTCCACATCCGAAGCTTGGATGCGACCATCCGGGCCGGTGCCGACAATTTGGCTCAGTTCAAGACCATTTTCCGCCGCCATACGTTTAGCGGCAGGAGACGCTTTCACTTCCTTGGGAGCTGCCGGAGCCGCGGCAGTCGCGCCGCTCGCCGCTGCAGCCGGTGCTGCGCCGGGAACATTAATGGCCTCATCCGCAGTACCAATAATGGCCAAAAGACCTTTTACCGGAACTTCAGCGCCTTCTTCGGCGCAAATGGCCCGCAGTACTCCGGCTTCAGGAGATTCCACCTCGCTGGTAATCTTATCGGTCATGATTTCTACCAGAGCGTCACCTACCGCCACAGTGTCGCCCACCTGTTTTTTCCATTTTCCGACGGTTCCCTCTGTCATGGTCAGCCCCAATTGAGGCATGATGATTTCACTCGCCATGGTCACCCTATCTCCTTTTCCGTAAGATACGCGCCTGCCTTAAGCGCGCCCCATTGCCTTTTTAACGCCCTTGATAATGCATTCCGGGCGCGGATAAATATGGTCCTCTAACGCCGGGCTGAAAGGCGGCACCACGTTCATGCCGGCAACCCGTTCCACAGGCGCATCTAGTTCATCAAAAAGCTCTTCCATGACCTGCGCGGCAATTTCGCCGCCAAAGCCGCCCCGTTTAGGCGCTTCCTGTACGACCACAACCCGGTGGGTCTTCTTGACGGATGCGGCAATGGTTTCCCAATCCAACGGCACCAAACTGCGCAAGTCAATAACTTCCACGTCAATGCCCTCTTTAGCCAGCTCGTCTGCTGCCTGCAGCGAGAACAACACTTCCCGGGAGTACGTAAGAATGGTCACGTCTTTGCCAGCACGTTTCACATCCGCTTGTCCAAAGGGAATGAGGTATTCTTCTTCCGGCACTTCCCCTTTGCCAGCGTAAAGCAGTTTATGCTCCAGGAATATAACCGGATCATCATCGCGAATAGCTGTTTTCAAAAGGCCCTTGGCGTCATACGGCGTAGCTGGAACCACCACTTTCAGGCCAGGGATATGGGTGAAAAGAGCTTCCAGGCTCTGGGAATGCTGTCCAGCATTGCGTCGGCCGGCTCCTTGAGGCGCCCGAATCACCATTGGCACCGTAGCCTGGCCGCCGGTCATGTAGCGCATTTTAGCAGCCTGGTTCATGATGGGATCCATGCAAACTCCGGTAAAGTCCACATACATGAGCTCTACTACCGGCCGCAGGCCGCGCATGGCAGCGCCAACAGACATGCCAGTAAAACCGGATTCAGAAATAGGAGTATCAATAACGCGATTAGCGCCGAACTCTTCCATAAACCCTTTAGTCAGGCCAAAGACACTACCCATAACACCCATGTCTTCGCCGATAACAAACACCGCTTCATCGCGGACCATTTCTTCATGGATGGCTTCGCTTAAGGCTTGGCCGTAAGTAATTTTTCTCACCGCAGGACACCCCTTTCGTTGTCAACGGCATACATATCCGTAATTACCTCATCCGCTTCCGGGAAAGGAGATTCTTCCGCAAACGCCACAGCCGCTTCGATTTCTTCTTTGATGGCTGTTTCAATGGCAGCAAGCTCCTCTTCCGTAATGCCGTTCTGTCCCGCTAGTTGCTCGCGCAGACGCACGACAGGGTCCTTTTCCTTCCAAGCCTGCATTTCTTCTTTGGTCCGATAGACCATCGGATCGCCTTCATAGTGGCCGCGCTGCCGATACGTTTTGCACTCGATCAGCGTCGGGCCGTCTCCCTTGCGAGCCCGTTCGGCTGCTGCCGAAACGGCTTCGTATACAGCAAAGATGTCGTTTCCGTCTACAACCACGCCGGGAATATGGTATCCCTGCGCCCGGTCGGCAATGTCTTCGGTATTGGTTACTCGGTCAATGCATACCGAAACGCCATACTTGTTGTTTTCACACATATAAATAATGGGCAGCTTCCAAGCGGACGCCATGTTGATGGACTCATGGAAGGTTCCCTGATTGGATGCGCCGTCGCCAAAGAATGCCAGAGTCACATCGTCAGAGTTTTTGATTTTACTGGCCAGAGCCGAACCGGTAGCAATCGGAATGCCTGCGCCAACAATGCCGTTAGCGCCTAAGATGCCCAATCCCACATCGGCAATATGCATGGAACCGCCCTTGCCTTTGCAATAGCCAGTTTTTTTGCCGAAAAGTTCGGCCATCATTTTCTTCGGGTCCGCCCCTTTGGCAATACAATGACCGTGTCCGCGATGGGTAGCGGTAATAAAATCACTGGGACGCAACGCCTGGCAGGCGCCTACTGCGGTTGCTTCCTCGCCGACGCAGGTATGAATGTTGCCGGACATGCGAGCTTGCAAGAACAAATCCGCCGCCATGGAATCAAACGAGCGCACTTTAAACATTTCCCGATAGAAGGAAAGCAATTGCTCTTTCGTATACTTTTTCGCAGCCATGTTCAAACCTCCAATGGTTCCGGGCTGAATTGGACAAAGCCCGTTTCTTCATCAAAGCGACGCATCATATTTACGCCGCCAATTTCCTGAATCACCAAGTCCAGCGTAGCCAAGATAATGTTACCGTTCGTAAAATGGCCGCCCCAAACCCGCAAGTCTTTATCACTGGCGGAGCCGTGGAAATGAATCAGGTATTTGCCTTCTTCCGACTGACAGATGATCCCCTGTCCTCCCAAGAATTCAATCGGTCCCGGCAACACTACTGGTTCACCATAAATAATGCCAATTTTGGCATCTTCCTTGGGCACGGGAATCACAAAGGTAGCTTGTTTGAAAGCACCGACACTGCAAGAAACAACGCCTTGCTTAATGCCGTGTTTACGACAGCATTCTTCAATGCCCGGCAGCACATCCGTCCCCGGCAGCAGCCGAGCTACCACCGTACGTACCACATTTCCTTCTACGGATTGAATCCGCATAGGTTGTTCGCTCATTCCAATAGCCTCCTTATCGACCTTAAAACGATAGTCTACCATTACCTGGCCGGAATCTTGGAAACTCCAGGCCAACCGGCCAGGCATCGTTTAATCTTAGCTTTGAGCCTTTTGATTCTGAGGCATCGCGGCCGCAACCGCCCGCTCCGGTTCCTTGACGAAGAAGATAATGACAGCCGTAGCTACCAATGCCGCTACCATGAAGGTAAAAGCTGCGTCATAACCGGAGCCGCCAACCAAATATCCGATGGCAATGGGAGCAAAAATGCCGCCTACATTGCCGCCTGTATTCATAACAGCGGAAGAAGTACCCGCAAATTTGCGTTTTACACATTCCATCGGCAGCGCCCAGAACGGACCGAAAGCCAATCCCAGAACAAAACCGGAGCATACCAGAGCAGTCATGGCCATTGCTTCTGTTTGTGCTGTTACCACGCTGAACAATACCGGCGCGGCGATCAGCGTAGCTACCATTACCTGATATTTGCGGTTGCGCCCTTTGAGAATCTTGTCGGAAATATAACCGCCCAAGGGCTGCGCCACACCCAAGGCTAGGAACGGCAAACCGGCAAAAATGCCCATTTTAACCATCTCAAAGCCCCGCGCTTTAACCAGATAACTGGGCAGCCAGGTCATAAGTCCATAGAACGTGCACAAGAAGGTGAAGTAGGCTAACGCCAGCAACCATGTATTGCGATTGCGGAACACGCTGCTCAGGCCTTCGCCATTATCATCTTCCTTAACCGCAGCAGTTTCCAACTGTCCTTCTTCGATATATTTGAGCTCTTCTTGCGAAATTCGTTCATCCTCTTTCGGCGCATTGCGCACGACCCATATCCACAAAGGGATGACCAAAAATCCAAGAATCCCGAAAATATAGAAGATGGAATGCCAGCCCCAAGCTCCGATGATGGCTACGGCCAAAGGCGGCGCCACGGCCGGTCCCAAAGAGTTCGCCGAAGTGAAGATAGCGTTGGCTGTTGCCCGTTCCCGATTGGGGAACCAATTGCTGTTCAGCTTGAATGCGCAAGGCGGATGCACGCCTTCGCCAATACCGAAAAGAATACGGACGATGTACAGTTGGCTGAAGTTTTTAGTCAAGCCCGTAGCCATGGTCATAACAGACCACCAGACTAAGGCTACGGTCATAACTTTCTTCGGGCCAATTTTGTCGCCCAAAATACCGCCAGGAACCTGCAGCAACGTGTAGGTGATAAAGAACGCGCTTAAAATCAAGCCTGTCTGCTCTGGAGACAATTGAAAGTCTTTAGCAATAAGCGGCATAGCCACAGACAAATTAACCCGATCCAGAAAAGCGACAAAAAAGACAAGCCAGGAAGCTCCTAATAATAACCAGCGTCTTTGCATTGCTTAATCCTCCTCATAATGGTGATGAACACCCGAGGTCACCAATGAATTCCGTTCCTCTGCCGCTAGCTACAGCGGCGATTGCTGCTCCGCCGATTCCATTCCACCCTTCTGTCTAAATCTAACTAGTCGCAATGAGTTATAGCAAAACCTGTGCCAACACAAGAAGGCCAACTATTTTTTTCTATAAAGCCTTCTTTATTGCAGTTTCATTCCAATCATTCTGAATCATTTATAAAAAACAGAAAGCGACCCCATACTCAAAACTGTTCTTTTACCGAACAGTTTTGAGCCCGCAAGAAGGGTCGCTTTAGAAATGACAAGGCTTTATGGCTTTGTGTTCACTTTTTTAACAGTGTTCCAATTCTGCACAGTTCAGTTGTTCCTGCCCTTGGGCATCCAAATTATACTCCCGCATTTTAGCATATAGCGTATTTCTGCCAATGCCCAATTGCCGGGCCGCTTTGGATACATTGCCTTCCGCCCAAAGCAGTGCCGCTATAATAGCCCGGCGTTCTGTCTCTCTGAGCGAAAGGATACCACCGGGAGCCGCCTTGCAGTCCATTTGCTGCTGCAACAAGCGCGGCAGATGTTCCGGCCCGATATCTTCCTCGCCAGACATCCAAAAAGCATGCTCCACTGCATTGGCCAGTTCGCGAATATTACCGGGCCAGCGCCAGGAACAAAGGAGCGCCTTGGCTTCAGGCAGCAATTTCTTTTCTTTTCCTTGCGGCAAAGACATCTTTTCCAAGAGATACTGGAGCAACAATTCTAAGTCGCCTTCCCTCTCCCGCAAGGGAGGCAAATGGATATCCATGACATTGATCCGGTAGTACAGATCTTCCCGAAAGGCTTTCTCCTGCACCATTTGCCACAAATTGCGATTCGTCGCCGCAATGATACGCACATCAATGGGAATGACCTGGGAGCCGCCCACGCGAACCAGCTTGCGCTGCTGCAAGACCCGTAAAAGCTTTACCTGCATGTCGTAGGGCATGTCGCCAATTTCATCTAAAAACAGCGTACCCCCATGAGCCATTTCAAATTTGCCAGGTCTGCCGCCATGGCGCGCGCCGGTAAAAGCGCCTTCTTCATAACCGAAAAGTTCGCTTTCAATCAAGTCGCGCGGAATAGCGCCGCAGTTAATTGCAACAAAGGCGCCTTCCTTGCGGGCGCTCCAATTATGAATGGCCTGGGCCAACACCTCCTTACCTGTACCGCTTTCACCCGCGATCAAGACGGTACTGTCGCTGCTGGCCGCCAAGCGCGCTAAACGCTTGACCTTGTGCATGCCTGTACTTTCGCCAATCAAATCGCCCATTGTAAACACCGCTTGCGCTCCAGTCATGCGGTTGACCATATTGCGCACCCGTTTAATTTCGCGGAACACATCTACGGCGCCAATCAGTTGCCCCTGCTCGTCCCAAAGAGGAATAGCGCTTTTAATAAAATGCAACGTTTGCTTTTTCCCTTCTAAGCGAAATTCCTTATCAACATACCCTTTGCCGGTTTCCAATACTCCCAAAATGACAGGGTTAAAATCCACTAACTCCGAAATATGCTTACCAATGCTTGTCTGCGAGTCTACACCAAGAATTTTCCCTCCCATGCGGTTCATGAAGGTAACAAAGCCTTTGCTATCCACTGTCAGCATACCGTCGGACATCGACTCCACAATCATGCTTTGAATGCGATTCTGCCTTTCATATTGCACCTGCGCTTCTTGCATGCGCAGACTGATTTCCAAAGTCCTGGCGGCAATGCTGACAATACTGATAGCGCATTGACTTTCGTCCTCCAGCAGCTCGCTCACCCGCAAAATAGCCAGCAATTCACCGGCGGCATTGCGAATGGGCGCCGCAGAGCACGCCATTTCGTGATAACAGCGACAGTAATGTTCCGGACCGCGCACCCTCGCCGGCTTGCCTGTATCCAGACAAAAAGAAACCGCCGTCGTACCAATATGCGCTTCATCGCAACGAAAGCCTTTGGTGTTATTGGTCTGAATCAACGGCACCTGTTTGGCTTGCGAGCTCATGGCCGTTCCTAAAATAACCCCTTCCGGATCCAAGAGGGACATCGCAAAATTATCTACTTCCGCCAAACGCACCGCTTCACGTAAAATAGGCTGCGCCAGCTCCAACAAGCGTTGATTTTTCTTTATCCGCGCCTCCAATTCTTCCGGCTCCACATGATCGCCAGGCAACTCCTCCCAAGGATCCAAGCCTTGCGTTCGGCAACGCAGCCAAGACGACTGCAAGGAGGCAGGCACCTCTGCAGAAAGCAACCCCTCTGTTTGAAAGTCGTGCCAGTATTTATAGAGCATGCGTTTTTCCATTTTCTGTATCTCCTTTCTCCTGCAACTGCCGCAGCGTCGCCAGCAAACGAGCCTGTACTTGATCATCCAGTTCTGCCTGAACCTCATACTCTCCTTGATGCGCTTCATCCTCACATCCTTGATCGTAACACGCTGAATGGTCCAGCATCAGCAGCAAGCCCGGCAACTGCAGCCGCAGAAAATCAAGATGATGCTTCTCCGTAAAAAGAGGGCAGCATACGCCTAAAAACAAAGACGCACCACGCTCACGCAAGCTTGCAACCGATGCTTCCAACTGTTCGTAATTTTGAATAGTCTTCGCCTGCCACCCCCAAGCCTTAGCCAACACCCAAAGACGCCCCAAGCCACAACCGCCGCAGGCGCCACAGCCGTCACGCCGCCGCCAAGAGCAAGCAGCAGGCTTCGCGCAGTACGGAAGCAGCAGCATCGGCGTTTCGCGCTGCAAAGCCTGCCGCAGCCGCTCCGCACTCCAAGCCGCCTCCACGCCGACCCAGCGAAAACTTGCATCCTCCCAAAGGCCGCCCAAAGCTCGCCGCCAAATACGTTGAGCCGCACACGCACGCACCAAGCCAGCAACTTGCACTGCAGAAATCCCGCCCCAGGACAGTTTCGCTGCAGCCTTCGTTTCCAGAAAAGCAGCGACTGCCTCGCCGGATACATTTCGCAAGGTGCGCTCTAAACGTTCTTCTTGCAAAGCACGGTCCCAGGAAGCATTGCCACGCAGGCAAATTTGCCCGATCCGCTCCTGTTCCCAGTTCACGCCTAAAGCTAGCCACTCTCGCCCGTGGCGCAAAGAAGCCATTTCCTGCGGCGCATCTTGAAAGCGAAATGGAGGGGCGGCAGCAACTTTAGAGAGCCCTCTTTCCGGTTCGACGCAAAAAGCGAGCTCCAAAGCATTGCGCAGCAAGCGTTCTTGCTTTTCCGGCTTCAACTCCGGCCAAAGACAGCCCAACTGCTGCTGCCAAGAAGCCACTTCTCTACCTAGGCGTTTTTCCCGGGGCAAGCGAAGATATTGCAACCACGAGGCTGGATCCGGCGTACCTCCGTAGAAAAGCAGCTGCACGACCCAACCGTCCTCTTCCGTCCAACCTAGCCGGCCCACTTCTTTCCCCTGACAGCATAAAATACCTGCGCCATTCCATTCATCCCAGGCAATATCCCAAGCGACTCCCAGCGCGGCCAAACGCTCCTGCAGCCATGCAGACACGCTGGAATCTTTCCGTTCACAATGAAGTTCACAAAAAAAATCGCCTCGCTGCAAACACATAATATCGCCGCCGGTAATTCGCCTTCCATACGTAATACCTTGCTTACAACAGCTTTCTTCCTGCAGCTCCTGACGAATTTCCTGGTGTCGCCCCACCCAAACCTGTGGCGTAGTTACAATGCAATACCGCAAGGAATTCAATGTTCGCACTGTTTTTTCATCATCTTGCTTTTGAGCTGAAGCCATAATTCGCCTCCAGTATATTGCTTTTTCTAGGGCAAAACAAGAATTTTCCCGCCATTAAATTATCTAGCAATTTTAGTGCCAAAAAAACGAAAACAAATAAAAAATCAGAGAACAGGGAACGACATTTTAACAAGAGTAGAGGGAGTAAAAGGAGGGCAGCAGCAAAAAACAAACAAAATAAAAAAACAAGGTTTGGCAAGGAATAAAAAATTCTTCGCCAAACCCTGTTCTTTTATTTTCTCTTCCGCTTTGAAGAGGATGGGATATGCATTTCTTCGCGATATTTAGCAACCGTACGCCGGGATATAGGAATGCCTTCTTCGGTCAGCATTTCGCAGAGTTTTTGATCGCTCAGCGGTTCTCCCTGAGGCTCTTCCTGAATCAAAGCGCGAATGCGCTCTTTAACCCCGTCGGCGGCAACAATTTCCCCGCCCACAGCAAAAGCCGCAGCCGGAAAAAAATCACGCAGCGGCAGCAAGCCATGCGGCGTCAAGGCGTATTTTCCCGCCACCGTCCGGCTGACCGTCGATTCATGAACCCCCAGCTCATCCGCCATCTGACGCATAGACAGCGGCTTCATATGCCGCCGCCCGTGCAAAAAAAACTCTTCCTGACGCCGCACCAGAATTTCCGCCAGTGTTTGCAGAGTCTGACGCCGCTGATCCAGGCTTTTTAATAGCTGCAGCGCCGCATTTAACCGGCCTTGCACAAACTCTTTAACCGCCGCCCCACCGCCGGAAGCCATTTTGCGATATTCCTGGCTGATTGTCAGCCCTTTCCAAGGCATCGCCACTTCCACCCGGAACTCGTCGCCCTGCCGTTCAATGCGCACATCCGGCAGCACATACACAGTTTCCGCTGTAGCAAACGCCCGACCAGGGCGAGGATCCAAGGACCGCAAACAATGCAGCGCCTCATCCAGCTCTTCCTGCGTACAGGATAAAGCCTGGGTCAGCCTCTTCCAGCGCCCTTGGGCCACATCATCCAAAAGTTCTTTCTCAATTAGCTTAGCCGCCAAGGATTCGCTTGCTCCTTTACGCTGCAACTGCAGCAGCAAACATTCTTCCAGACCAGACGCTCCTACCCCGGTAGGTTCTAACGACTGCAGCCAAAACAACGCTGCCTGCACATCCTCGGCATCGCGCCCTAAACAAGCAATCGCTTCTTCCATACTGACAGTCAGATATCCCCGTTCATCCAGACAGCCAATAAAAAAGCGCACTAATGGCTGCAGTTCTTGCGGACAACAGCTTTCTACCAACTGCTTTTCCAGAAACGCGCCCAGCGTTAGCGCCTGCTCCGCCGCAGATCGTTCCCAGGGCGGCGGCATTTCTTCGTCATCAACCGTCGGCGCAGTTCCGGCCGCCGCACCGGGAGTATCCAAATAACGCGCCAACGCCTCATAATCCGGCGGCGCACCTTCCTCCCATTCCAGGAGAGGATTTTCTTCCGCTTGCTGCTGTAAATTCTGCTCTAGCTCCAATGCCGCCATCTGCAGCACCGCTAAAGACTGGCACAGAGCGGGCGTCAGCGTCAACTGCTGTTTTAATTGTGTCGAAAGTTGAAGATTCATTTTCGTCACTCCATCATTACTAACCGGCGTGCTCTCGAAGCCAACGCCGGACATAGCGGCGAAAATCCTTCCGGAGCTTCTTCAGATCCGGCAGCATGCGCCGCCGCTCATGTTCCTGCCAACCGGCCAAAAAGCCGGCTTCCCACGCTGTCCCCGGAACATCCCTCCATTGCATCAGCAACTGATGCTGTACTTGAATGTCATGGAGTTCTCCCAGGGCGTCCTGAATTTCCACCAGTGTTTCAATCATTTCCGGCGCCAAACGCAGCCGCTGCAACAAACAAAATTCAAAGGCATAGCGCACTTTTTTCCCTTGAATGCGCCAGTCATGCAGTTCCTCCTGCAAATCAAGATCCGCCGCGTCCCCCACTTTGCGCAACTTAGTTAGCCACTTGGAAAGGCGCGTTGTCAGTTCAGACGCAGTCGGCTCTTCCGCCCAGGCGGGCGACAGCAGCCACTTCCACAAGGAAAGCACTAATGGCGTCGACCAGCCTTTAGCCAATTCGCGAGCCACGTCTTCGGCCAGCACCTGCCTCCGGGCGGACAAGTCCGTTTCTAAAGCGCCCAAGACCCCAGAGCCGGCGTCTAGACCGCTAGCGGCAAGAGTTGCCAACAGCACATCGGTTTCTCGCACGCCTGCCAGTTGCTCGCCCCAATGACGCAATTCTTCTTGATAATGACGACAAGCTTCAGCCTCCAAAAAAGGCCGACAAAAAGAGAGCACGGAACGCATGCGCCGCAGAGCTACACGCAGTTGATGCACCGGCCGCACTTCCGCCGGGTGCTGCAAAAACTGTTCCTGCCAATATACCGCCGTACGCAGCCAGTTCAGCATGGCCACCCGGGTCCCAGCGGCGCAACTCGTCGAAATTTCCTCATTCGCTTCCGCCAGGCCCGCCAGCAATAACCCCCGGTGAAACTTGCTGCTGCTGGCCGGCAGCAACGGAAACCGTCGGGCAAATTCCTCTCCCAGTGAAAAAAGCGCCGACTCCTGACCGGATACCAATTCCAGCTCCAGTTCCAAAATCGCGGCCCGACGCCCAGCAGCTAAAATTTTCCCTTTGTCGGCGGCAATCTCTACACAGCTGCCGTCCGCCAGAGACACTTGCAAAAAGGTTCGTTCAAAATCTGTCTCCAATAGCGCCTGCCAAGACAAGTCTTTTTCTTCCGCCTTCAATGCGGCCGCCAGCAAGGCAGCTGCTTCTTCATCTTCAAATAACGCCAGCGACGGCGCCTGCTTGCGCGGCAGCGGCACATTCCATTCCTGCCGTTGATGCAAACCGCCCAAACCAGTGCCGCCGCCTTTCAGCGTCGCCATCCAGCGCCCATTTTCCTGGCGAATGCGCAGCGCCATGCGCGCTTTGCGTAACGCACCTGCCGGCGTATCGTAATAAATGGCCCGGAAACGGCCGCTCTGTATTTCACCGCCACCGTCCAAAGTCGGCAAAAAATCCAAAATCGCCTGCCAACACTTTGGTTCCGCCACCTGCAGCTTCAGTTCGGTTTCCATGAGCGTTCCTCCGGTTCGTTATTTCTTACCCAGACATCCTAAAATTCCCGCCTGAGCATACCAACGCAAGCGCCACCGCTCACTGCGTCCGGCGCAGGGCGTCAAGCACGCCGCTGTCGCCGGTTTAAAGGGCAGCGTTGAACCTGCTAAATGTTCCGTCCACAAGCTTAAATAGGGTTCATGGCCTACCACTAGAACTTGAGCATCTTCTTCTACCGTTGCTAGTTCTTGCAATAGCTCCGGCAGTTTCCCCTCTTCCAGGCAGGGTAATAGACGCAGCTCCTCCACCCCTAAAACTTCCGCTACAATACTGGCCGTCGACAAGGCGCGCGCCAACGAGCTGGTCCAAATTTGCAGACGGCTGGTATCCACCAAGCCTCCAGCTAAGCCTTGGGCCGCTGCGATCACTTTTTCTCGTCCCGGCTCCGTCAAATCCCGTTCTTCATCTTTCATGGGCGGAATGGCCGGCTCCGCTTTTCCATGACGCATCAGGATCAATTCCATCTTCAATCCTCCATCCATTTTTCATCGACTGCCGCATCAATGTCGCCTGGCTGTGTTGCCTCTTCCGAAACAGCCTCAGCATGATCCTCATAGGCAGGCTGCACTTTATTGGCACTATAGTGCCTGAAATCCTTGAAATCCAAATTGTAAAGGGCGTCGATAAATTTCACGGCAAAGGAACCGGGTCCTTTGCTTTTTGCCGCCGCTTTTTCCGCCGCAGCACCATAAAAAGCCACCGCAGCAGTTGCCGCCAGCAGTGATTCCTTCGGAGCAACCGCCGTAAAAGCAGCCATTAGCGAAGTCAGCGCACAGCCTGTGCCTGTGACGTATTGCAACCATTCGTGCCCAGTGTCCGACGTCAACAAAAGTTGTCCGTCAGTCGCATAGTCCCGCTTGCCTGTAGCTACCACCACCGCGCCGGTGGCTACGGAAAATTTCTTAAAGGCTTCCAAGGGAAGCTCCTTGCTGGCCGTATCCACGCCGTTTACGGCGCCTCCGCCGCCAGCCAAATAAGAAATTTCGCCATAATTTCCCCGAATCAGCGCCATCTTGACTTCACCCAGCAGTTGCTTCGCCGTAATATCCCGATACGGCGTAGCTCCCACACCGACCGGATCCAACACTACCGGCTTGCCGTATTCATTGGCGTACGAGCCTGCCTTAAGGAAGTATGTAATTTGTCGGGTATGTAGCGTGCCGATGTTCAACACCAAGGCATCCGCCGCTCTGGCCAGCGCTTCCGCCTCTGCCGCTCCCTCCGACATAATCGGCCTGGCGCCAGCTGCCAGCAAGATATTCGCCGTCACATTGGTCACAACATTATTTGTCAGATTATACACCAGCGGGCGTTCTTGACGCACTTTTTCCCGCAAATCCCAAAGCTGCTGCAACACGACCATCACTCCTCATCGTTCCACTGCGGTTTGCCTACCTACAACCGCTATTTTTAACAAAACATTTACCTATACTATTCGCATCGGTTGGCATTTATCCTGCTTGGAATTGCGAAGAACCTAAGATTTTGAACAGGAGTAACCGGAGTAAAGGGCGGGCTCGAATGAAGATTAAGAAAGCAATGAATGTCTTTGAAACGCTTAGGCTCACAAGACGAAAAAGCGGACTCACGCAGGCACAGTTGCAAAGAAAACGGCGTCAAGCACTTGGCCTGACACCGTTTTTGCGTCCTACTACAGCATACCTCCGATTTGTTTATATTTCCGTTTATTCTCATACATCCGCTGATCTGCCAAGTGAATTAGCATTTCTACCGAAACCGGCTCTTGAGGGTTTAGTTCCGCCATCCCGCGGCTAAGGCTTAAAATCATATTCGTCAAGCGCTCGCGATTCTTCTTGCGCAAAGACTTTTCTACGCGCTCCCAAAAAACTTCCGCCTGCTGCAGCGTACATTCCTCCAAAATAATCAAAAATTCGTCGCCGCCCAAGCGGCAAAGAACATCATTATGACGCAAGCAGCTTTTCAGCACTTCGGCAATCGCGATAATAGCCGCATCACCGTCATTATGGCCGTACTGGTCATTGATTTTTTTTAAATTATTAGCATCCGCAAAAATAATAGTCATCGCCGCAGCACGCTCCAGCGATCGCGCATGAAGCCGCTCCAGTTCACACAGCCCTTTACGCCGATTGAAAACGCCTGTGAGCTGATCTGTATCGGCTTGAACCGCCAAACTTTCCTGCACTTTTTTGCGGGTGCGGATATTGATATACAACGATAGAATAACAGCCAGCAAACAAGTCAAAACCGCGCTCATTCCCCACACTAAGTGACGGTGCTGTTCATAAAAGGTCTCCGGACGATTAAGAACAACGCTTCCTTGGGGCAGGCGCTCTTCCGCAAGACCAAATTTTTTCATCATCTGATAGTCAAAAACATGTCGACTGGGCGCTTCCCAGAGCACCGGAATGTCGCGGAGATCTTCACCGCTTAAAACGCGCTGCAGTTGCTGCGCCGTCAATTCGCCATGCTCACTACCGCGGCTGATTCTCCCGCCAAAAGCTCCATAGCCCAGGTAAAAATCCCATGGCGTATAAATAGGCACGCTGGACTTCTGCGCCAACAAGCGACAGCTTTCCTCTATGCTGAAGACATTATTGGATCGGTCCTGGGTAAAGGTCAGCAGCAATACCACATCCTCCGGCCGCAACGCCGCTACGCGCTCCTGCAATTCCCACATGTTCAGATCATCTAAGTATACTTTTTCCAGGCGCCCTGCAAAGGCCGGCCACTCGGCCTCCAACTGCTGCCGATGAAGCATGCTTACAGCGCTGGTATCCTGAATAACTACAATGCGTTTGGTTTCGGGCTGCACAGCCGTAATGGTTTCCAAGGTGCCTTTCAAGTCAATGTTTTCCACCACACCGGTCACCGGATCCCCTGGCCGCAAGGCACGCACCGAACTGACGTCATTGACTCCCGCAAAAACAAGAGGCACTCCCGGAAATAACTCTTGTCGATAATTCTGCACAAATTGATACGCAGCATCATCCACTGCCACAATGGCGTCAAAATGTTTCTGACTGTATTTGGTCCGATACAGCTCATATAGATGCTGCAGGTATTCCGGCATAATATTACGGCGCACATCCATGTAATCGTGAATCAGCTTGATCGACTCGTCTCCCGCCAACGCTTTGCGCAGACCTTCGTCCACATGCTGCTCCCAAATCATATCCGGATCATACGAATACAGCACCAAAACCTGTTTTTGATCGCTGTACGAGCGGTTGACAATCAAACTGCCCGGCGGCAGCTGCTCTTTAGCAATATTGAAACGGCGCAGTTGAAGATCATCAAATTGAAAACGGTTCATGCTTTCTCGCACAACAGGAATTGTCGCGGGAGACTCCCCCGCCAAAACCCGCACAGCCATCTGAGCCGCTACTTGACCTTGGTCAAAACCACTGACAAGTTTGCCGCCTAAAATCCCATGACCCAAATAAAAATCCCAGGCTCCGTAAATAGGCACACTGCTTCGGGCCGCCAAACGCGCTGCAGCTTCTTGATACGAAAATGCTTGCCCTTGGGCATCCTCGAAAAAAACCAGCAATAAAACGATGCTGTCCTCGCCTAACGACGAAACCGTTTCTTCCAGCTCCGCCATCGTCTTGCCTTCTAAGGAGTGGAACTGCAACTGCTGAAATTGGCGTTGCAGCACTTCTCTCTCTTTCTCAATGGCCTTACCTGTATTAGTTGTGTCATTAATGACATATACATGCCGCACCTGCGGCTGCACATGCAGCGCCGCCTCTAAGGTGCTTTTCAAATCACTGACTTCCGCTACGCCTGTATACCATGACTCCTGACCTTGCAGCATTTCCGGCGCATAGTCATTGACGCCGCAAAAAACAACCGGCGCTTGCGGAAACAGCTGCTGCCGGTACTGCAGCAAAAACTGCAAAGCCGTATCATCAGAAGCGAGAATCAAATCAAAGGGCTTCTGCCGCCATTTATATGCGTACACTTCTTTGAGCAAAGGAAAATAAGCCTGCTCTTTGACATATTTACTGTCCATATCCTCTACGGTCAGTTCAATACGATCTCCTTGGCCTAGCAATACCGAAGAAGCTCCGTCCACGATACTGCGCGTCCATTTATAGCTTTGCCCGTACGAATTTAAAATCAGCACCCGTTTTAACTCTACATTTTCTGCGTGTACAAATACGTCTTCTTTCCAAACTGCGAAAATACTTAGAACAAGCAACAAGCAACTACAAATCTGCCATAATTTCCGCAATAGACTCCCTCCAAGTACGTTTCTTCGGGCACGTGCAAAAATTATAAATTAATTTATTTGTATTTTCTTTAATTTTCCACAATACATCTCCTTTTTCCTGCAGTGACAATTGCATTTGAAAAATTCATCGTTGATGCATAAAAAAGAGACTCGCCACCGAGCCTCTTCTTCACATGGTTTGCTGTAATTGAAAGCAAAGCACCGCCCTCACAGCCTGCTGTGCCTTCACCGGGGCCTCCGCCTGCCAGACCTCGCCAGCCTCCAACTTCGGACCTACCGCTGTGGCAACCCCCAACAGCCGTTCTTGCCCGTCATAAAGCAAGGCTCGCAGCAAAATGCCCTCCAGGGTCCGGCCAGATTGGTTGCCCACTGCCACTCGCAATTCACGCTCAGCTCCTTCGCCGACCAAGGTGTGCCCTGTCAACGAAAGCAACCGCCTCCCCGCCTCATCGCGTACGACGCCTTGCGCATCGGGCCGCAAATATCCTACCGGAGACACTGGCCGCTCCGTTTCCGGAGTCGTCGTTTGAAAAATCCGTTTGTGCAAATACTGCAAGGCGCGAATGACCAACATCACTACGCCGAAGGGAGCCGCAAAAAGCAGCCACAGCCATTCTACATGCTGCAGGCCCACTCGATAAGACAACCATACCGCCAACACGGCTGCCATTGTCCAAAGCAGCATCTCCAAAGAACGTAAAAACAAGGCGGCTTCTTCATAGGCAGCCTGTTGCGTAGAACATTCTTTTTTATAGCGGCGCATGCCACCAGCCTCCTTGCATAGCAATCTGCAAAATCACGTTTTATTTACTTCGACGCAGCGATTCCGCCGCCAACCAACGCTCAAAATCGTCTTCAAAATCTACCAAGCCTCGGCCTGTTGCGTTGGCAAACACAGCCACTTTATCTGGATTGACCCGCAATTGCTGGTAGTAGTTGCGTACCGCCTCGGCACCGACAGCCTCCTCCAGCCGCCACACCGCCAGAGCGCTCATAGCATAGCAGACAGGCGTCCCATAGACATCCACCGTACGCCGCCACAATCCCGGACGCCGCAGTTGACTTAGATAGGGCAAAGTCGGCGCCAAACGCAACGTTTGTTTCCAAACCTCCGGGCCGTCTATGCCGCTGGCCTGAAAAGCAACCACCTCCGCAAGCCCCTCGGACAGCCAGAGCAACTCCGCCGCCAGCGTCTCGTCCACCAGTGAATAAACATACTGATGAGTCAATTCATGCATAAAATGCCGCTGCCGCACCGTCGCTGACGACAACCCCTCCACATTAGTCAATACAAAGTGCCCTGCAGTCCAGCCCGCCGTTCTTTGGCTCAAGTAGAAAGCTTCGCTTGCCGGCATAGCAAAGTGCCGCTGCAAGGCTTTCTGATATTCCAGCCTGTTGAGCGTCAAGCACATCGTCACCTTGCGCTCCGCCTCCCAGGCATACACCTGCTGCATCGTCCAATTTACCCCTTGGGCCGCTTGCTCCACATCCACTGCCGCTTGCCCGGACACACCTTCTTCTATCGCGGCTATAACCGTAAGTCCCTCAGCCTGACAGGAAGCTGCGCACAGCCAAGCTACAAAAACTCCGCCCAGAAGCCCAGCCATCCTCACAGCCATTCCCTCCTCGCCACCCTATATCTATTCATTGTAAAATACCCCTACCTTCAACGCAAGAACCCTCCTTTAAACTACTGTCGCACCTTAACAAATAAATCTGCGTTATCCCTGTAAAAAAGAGGATTCTGCGCATAAATAAACGAATCTATGGATGATATTATTTCAGCGTTCAAGCACTGGGAGGGTGACCTTCTTTGAAACAAAAACTGCAACTTTGGCAACTGCTTCCACCTGCCCAAGAAAAAATCATTGCCGCTTTTCAAGAAGACCTGGCCGCTAAACTAGCTGGCTGCGCCTCTTCATTATCTTTGCTGCCCTCTTTTCTTCTTCCTGCTACAGGACAAGAGGAAGGCGACTTTCTCGCTCTCGATTTCGGCGGCACCAATGCCAGAATGGCTCGCATACGCCTCGGCGGCCATGGCCAACATAAGGTATTAAAACAGGTTAGCCGACCTCTCGGCGTCCATTTGACAGCCGCGGGCCATGCTGAAGGACTCTTTGATTTTCTGGCTTCTCTAGCTTCGGATATAGTCCAGCCGGAAGAACGGTTGCCGCTAGGACACACCTTTTCGTTCCCCTGCGAGCAAGCCAATCTACACCAGGCGCAGTTATTGCGCTGGAGCAAGGAAATTGCCACGTCCGGCGTCATTGGCCAGGATGTCAATCAACTATTAACCGAGGCGTTTGCCCGGGCCGGTCTGCAAATCCAGCCCGTCGCCATCATCAACGACACCATTGCCACGCTGCTGGCCGGAACCTATCTGCTGCCAGGCACGCAAATCGGCTCCATCCTTGGCACTGGCCATAATACAGCCTACTTCGAGCCAGCCCGCAACATGCTGCTAAACCTGGAATCCGGCGCTTTTCGCTCAATTCCTGAAAATGAATTTGACGCCGCCTTAGATGCTGCTAGTCTGCATCCCGGCGAGCAGCCTTTGGAAAAACGAGTCTCCGGACGTTATTTAGGCGAACTGGTCCGTTTGGCTCTTCTCAAAGAGCATCCACATTGCAATCTAAATCAACCCTACTGCATAACTCCTTTCCATCTTGCCGCCTGGCTCCATCCAGGCGAGCGCTGTCCTTTCCCCTTACCGCCGGACGTAGTCGGAACCGCCCGCCAGCTTGCGCAATGGGCCACTTTGCGATCCGCCCGCTTGGCCGCCTTAACCTATGTAGCGCTGTTCCGCCATTTGGGCTGTAGCGGCCCTATCGCCATTGACGGCTCTCTTTATGAACACTTGCCTGGTTATGCCTCGATGGTGCGCGTCACGTTAGAAGAACATGGTTACCGTATCCCTGTCCGCCTCATTAAAGGAGGCAGCGCCCTAGGCGCGGCTCTCGCGGCCTGCGCCGCTTCTAAAAATCTGCTGTAGGGCTT
>CAZKCR010000001.1:50323-52409 GCA_964551055.1 uncultured Anaeromusa sp.
CCCTAGGCGCGGCTCTCGCGGCCTGCGCCGCTTCTAAAAATCTGCTGTAGGGCTTGATTTTTATTTTGAACAGGAGAGATTATCGTGCGCAACCGTCCGTTGATTCTCATTGCAGATGACCAACCCATGCTGCGTCAAATGCTGCGCGATGTTTTGGCTTCGGAAGGCTACGAATTTATTGAAGCCAGCACAGGTCATCAGGCTATTGATCTTTTCCGCCAGCACCTGCCGGATATTGTCCTGCTTGACGTGATCATGCCAGGCATTGATGGTCCTAACGCCTGTGCAGCCTTGCGCAACCTTCCAGAAGGACATACCGTACCCATTCTGATGATTACCGGCCGCGATGATGACCAAACCATCAACATCGCTTTTGCCGCCGGCGCCGATGATTACATCACCAAACCTTGCAATATGCTGGTGCTGCGGCATCGGGTCAAACGTCTTTTAGAAGCGGAACGACATCGCAAGGTCATCGAACAAATGGCTATGATCGACGGCCTTACAGGGCTTTTAAATCGCCGTATGCTTACCCAAAAGCTGACGCAAGCCATGCGCCACTCGCACGAATCCAGACAGCCATTGAGCTTGATCCTTCTGGATATTGATCACTTCAAAAAAATAAATGATACCTATGGCCATACCAGCGGCGACCAAGTGCTGCGAACCTTATCCGCACTCCTACAGAAAGAAGTTGGAAATGCAGGTTTTGTCGGCCGTTACGGCGGCGAAGAATTTATCATTGTCCTGCCAGACACCTTCGCACGCAGCGCTTGCAGTTTGGCTTCCAGGGTGCTTGCCAAACTTCAAAAGCTGCCTATCGTTGTCGCCGACGCTCCCCAGCCTCTTTTTATTACCGCCAGCCTCGGCGTTGCCCAACTGCAAAATCAACCGCCTGATACGTTTGACGAATTTGTTAAACGCGCAGATGAGGCCATGTATGAAGCCAAAACCCAAGGCCGCTGCCGCGTCTGCCAACGTTAGAGAAGGAGCCGCTAACTTATTCACGCATCACGCCAAAACGAACTTTTTCCGTCAGGCCTTGTCATACTGTTAACAGTTCCTTTAAGTTTAGCCTTCTAATGTTAGAAGGCCATCTGAGCGAAAGGAGCATTCCTTATGAAAGCCATTATTCTGGATCAGTTCGGAGGACCGGAAGTATTGCAAGTACGCGATATGCCTTTACCAGAGCCAGGCCCCGGCGAGGTGCGCATTGCCGTATATGCCGCCGGCGTTAATCCGGTGGACGCTAAAGTACGCCAAGGAGCGCTTTACAATCGTCCCCAAGGTCAAGTAAAGCACACCTTGCCTCTCATCCTCGGTTGGGATGCTGCAGGCATTATTGACGCCGTAGGCGCCTACACCAGCCACTTCTCCGTAGGTGAGGCCGTCTTCGTTCGCCCAGATATTCGCCATAACGGAGCTTATGCAGAATATCTGGTAGTCGAAGAAAATCTTGTCGCTCCCATGCCAAGCAATCTTTCTTTTGTCGAAGCTGCCTCCCTCCCCCTTGTCGGCCTCACGGCCTGGCAGGCACTCTTGGAAGCTGGAGGACTGCAAGAGGGTTGGAAAGTGTTCATTCACGGCGGCAGTGGCGGAGTTGGCTCTCTGGCAATTCAGCTTGCCAAGTCCTATGGCGCTTGGGTCAGTACAAATGCCAGCCGCAGCAATCTGGACTTCGTTCGTTCTCTCGGCGCCGATGAAGCCTTGGATTATGCCTCCGAGGAAGAATCCGCTTATCACGGCTCGTTTGACTTGGTGCTCGACACGCGCGGCGGTGAAGCAGGGCGCAACAGCTATCAAATGCTGCGCCCGGGGGGCATTTTGGTTTCGCTCATCAGCAAGCCGGATGAACAGCTGATGGAAAAATTCGAGGTCCAGGCTCATTATGTATTCATGCAGCCCAATGGCGAACAGTTGGCCGCCATTGGCCGTTTGGCCGAACAGGGCCTAATCCGCCCCCAAGTCAGCCAAGTTCTTCCCTTAGAGCAGGCGCAAAAAGCCCACGAACAGATCGAAACCGGGCATACGCGCGGCAAGATCGTCCTGCAGGTACGGGAAGACAGGAATTGAACAAGAGTCGCGG
>CAZKCR010000001.1:52509-55304 GCA_964551055.1 uncultured Anaeromusa sp.
CCAAATTATTATCCAACCGCGAAAATCGCGAAACACACGAAATATAAATTCTGGTATATTCAAAAGGCTGTAGAAAACTTAGCGACAAGTTTTCTACAGCCTCAACTTTTTATTTTTTGGCATTCTTCTCAGGATAACAGATGCCGCAAGTAAGCTTCCTTGAGACGATCCACCACTTTTAGGTAGCGTTCGGTCATCATGCTTTCACCGCGAACACCGGCTGCCAGTTGCACGCTCAGCCAATACAGATCAATCCCCGGCCGCAAATCGCTTACCAAACGCAAATAGGCAGCTTTGCGCACTAAGCGCACTTCCTCCTGTACGCCCCGATCCATGTCTAGCTGCTTCAAGCCTTCTAAAATTACCGTTGCCGAAGAACGAGGCAGTAGCTGCAAATAGAAAGGAACGCTCTGGCTTTCAGTCTGCCAAAAATAGCGCCGCCCCTCAGACAACAACGAAACCTCTTGCGGCTGCAGACGCACCCAGCCGCCTTCTCCCTGTTTTTGCAGTACAACGCCGCCTTGCTCATCACGAACCGTTACAAGGCTCTTGGGTTCGCCTACCCAGACCAAATCCACACTATACCCTGGCAGCAGCGATGCCGCCGTTCCTGGGCGCAGCACCGTATCTTCGCGGCTATACGCAAGCCCCTGCAGCGGTTCTTTGCGCAGATACTCCACATATTGCGGCACTACCGTCCACAACGAGTCAAAAGCTACCTCTTGAGGCAGCAAAACCACGCCGCCACCCTCCCGCGGCTGCGCTTGCGCCAAGGGATGCAGCACCATAGGCAGTTTAGACAATGCGCCACCCATGAGAATGTCCCCCGCCACTAATGGCATATCCTCTTGCGCCGCAACGGCGCTGCCTTGATGTATTACCTTCCAGCCGGCCACATTTCCAGTCACATATGCTAGTGGTGGAGCTGCATAAGAAACACTACACCAGAAAAGTAAGAGCACTAACATCGCCCCGCATCTGCCCATCGCTTCCGCCCCCAGTTCTTCCATTTTCTCTCTTATTTCGGCGTCCTTGCAGCAACCCCCTCTCCGACTGGGAAAAAAATAGATTTTGTATTATAATAAAACCATCTGATTTTAATGCAAAGGACGAATGCCATGGGTTATTATGATTTAAGCCACAGCATGGGACGCTGGATATCCTTCATTTATCGAATGTCGCAATCCTATGTGGATCAATATTTCAAACGCTACAATCTCAGCAGCGGCCAGTTTGCTTTTCTCTTGCTGCTTTACCGTGAAGACGGACGCAAGCAGGATGATCTAGCTAAGGCCATTGACATGGACAAAGGAACCACTGCTAGAGCGCTGGCCAAGTTAGAAGCTTCCGGTTATATTGTGCGTATTCGCGATGAAAAAGACCGCCGCGTACTGCGGGTGCATTTGACAGACAAGGCCCGCGAAGTACGCAAGCCCATTTACGAGGTACTACACCGCTGGAACGAAGTATCTGTCCTCGGCTTAACACCGGAAGAAAATCAAACGCTTTTAGCCTTACTGCGCAAAGTCAGCCTGAACATCCGTGACCAAAAAGAACGAGGCTGGCAGGCGCCTCTGCGCGACGCAGCCGAGATTCCTGAAATACCGCAAAAGAAAAACTAGCAAAAAGACTAAATTAAAAGAGCGCTATGCCTCAACAGCATGCGCTCTTTTTGCTTTCTCACTGACCTCGAACTGCCTGTCCCACTTTTTTATCTTCGCCTACAATATGCTCAATCAGCCAGTTAGCAATAAAATCCATAATACGAATCAAGTACTCTTCCTGATTTTCATCGACCGCCGACAAATCTACGGCTTCCACCTGCGCCAAGAATTCCTGGTGCAATATTTTATGCGAGAAGCGTTTCTTGTACCCTGCTTTTTGCATAAGCCCTTCTTCATACTGAAAATGATACACAGTGTACTCTTTCAGCTCCTGCAGGATTTCTACAATTTGATCATACTTATCAAGAGCCAGATCATTACGCATCAATTCATATACATGGTTGGCAATAGCGACCAATTTTTGATGCTGTTCATCAATTTCCGCCACGCCTACTTCAAACTCTTTTTTCCATTGCAACATTTACTAACACCCTTTCCGCCGCGCATCCGGACCACCATTTTAAACTGACTTGATTATACCATAGATCCCTTGAAGATTTCCAAAGAACTTCTCGATTAGTTTTGATTCTTAAATACTTTGCTTGACCTGTGTCTCTTCCTCGTACCAAGCAATGCCATTACCGCCATTGCTTTTTACGCGATACATTGCCAAGTCAGCTAATTGCACCAACTCGTCCCAACTGCCGAGGCGCTTCTCTGTCAGGGCCAACCCTACACTTACGGTTGTCTGAATGATTTTACCGCCACTCCAGGGAACGAGCAAATTCTCTACTTTTTGCTGCACCGTTTGCGCCGCAACCGTTAAAGCCCTCCGGTCTGCTTGCTGCATAACCACCAAAAATTCATCACCCGCATAGCGGAAGAGCGCCGCTTCTGGCTGTAAATTTTTTTGAATCTCCTGGGAGATGGAAACCAAATAGCAATCTCCCGCTCGATGCCCAAAAGAATCATTAATATCCTTGAATTTGTCGATATCAATCATCATTACTGCGATAGCCCCTTGCTGTTGTGAATATAGTTGAGCAAAGTAGCCATCCATCGCCCGCCGATTCGGCACGTTGGTCAGAGAGTCCGTTTCCGCCTGCTGCTGAGCCTGCAAGCTCATCTTATGCATGATCATCCAAAACATGCCTAATGATAACGCAACGTACAAGCAAAGCAAGCCAGCTA
>CAZKCR010000002.1:0-43120 GCA_964551055.1 uncultured Anaeromusa sp.
GGGGCGCTTGGGAGATTGCGCGTCGTTCCCGTGGTACGCCGCGTGTGGCTAACCGGCTATTAAAACGCGTACGCGATTATGCGCAAATTGCCGGAGATGGCATTATTACCTCCGAAATTGCCGATAAGGCTTTGGCTATGCTGGAAGTGGACGCAGCAGGCCTAGACCGCACAGACCGGGCTATGCTGGAGGCGATTATCCATCGCTTTAGCGGCGGACCGGTGGGTTTAGACACCTTGGCGGCAGCGATCAGTGAAGAGACGGAAACGGTAGAAGACGTGTACGAACCGTTTTTGCTACAGCTGGGTTATTTGCAGCGGACTCCCCGGGGGCGTACCGCTACGATGCAAGCGTACGAACATCTGGGTATTCCTTTTCCAGGCAGCGCTCCTGCCCAGCAGGATGAGTCGGCTTTGTTTTAAGGAGGCTTTTAGCCATGAATGTATTACTTCATATTTGTTGCGGCCCTTGCGCTATTTATCCTTTGCAGGCCTTGCGGGCGGAAGAGGGCGTTACGTCGGTAACCGGTCATTTTTTTAATCCCAATATTCATCCGTATAAAGAATTTCAACGGCGCTTGGATACACTGCGTTCTTGGGCTCAAGAAGAAAAATTGGAGCTTTTGACAGATACGCGCTACCTGTTGGAGGAATTTTTGACCGGTGCTCTAGAGCGGGGCGCGAACCGTTGTAGCTTTTGCTATGAAATGCGGTTATTTGAAACAGCCAAGCAAGCAAAAGAAAACGGCTTTGACGCCTTTACGACAACACTCTTGGTTAGCCCCTATCAAAATCAGGATACCATTGCCGCTGCCGCAGAGCTGGCAGCGAAGGAATATGGCGTTCCTTTTTTGCGCCGCGATTTTCGCAGCGGCTGGCAGGAAGGCGTACGTATTAGTCGCGAACGGGAAATGTATCGTCAACCGTATTGCGGCTGTGTGTTAAGCGAACGGGATCGCTACGAAAAAAAACCAAAAAATGAATAAAAAGAGTTTTTTAGAAGTTGCAAGCGTCAAAGACGACAAGGAGTAACTATGAAAAAATCTTCATTTTCTCTTTTTTTGACTTGCTTTATATTGCTATTCATGACGACAGTTGCACAGGCGGCGCCGCAGCCGCTTGTTCGGGTGGGCCTTTGGAATGGCCAGCAAAGCGTTGTTATTGGCTCTTCTGCAGCTTATATGGTAGAAACAGAGCAAGAACAGCCTAGGTGGGCGGACTTTAAGGCTGGCGAGCAGATTGTAATTGCCTGGCAACCGAATGGTATGACTGTAAATGGCAAGGCGTTGCGGGGGCAAACGCTGTATTTGCGCAGCAACACGGAACATGTCCGTTGGGAAGTCAATCGCAAGAAATATCGCGGTGATATTGTTTTGCGCCAAACAACAGGAAAAAATGGTTTAACGGTAATCAATGAAGTTCCGATGGAAGAATATCTTTACGGCATTTTAGGTAAGGAAATTTCTACCGGCTGGCCGATAGAAGCCGCTAAAGCCCAGGCGGTTGCCGCGCGCAGCTATGCTCTAAATTTGATGTTGTCTGGTGAGAGGCATCGCCAGGACGGGTATGATGTTTGCGCTACCGTGCATTGCCAAGTTTACGGGGGCGCCGATGCGGAGTCGTCGGATATGATTCAGGCAGTTGTCGCCACTAAAGGACTGGCCGCGTACTACGAAGGACAGCCGATTCACGCGTATTTTCACTCTTCTAGCGGCGGTCATACGGAAAGCAGTGAAAATGTCTGGGGAAATGCGCTGCCGTACTTGCGGGGTGTTGCTGATGTGGATGCTCAGGCGCCCGGGAGTTCCTGGGAAAAGCGCTTCAACGCGCGAACGCTGGAAACCTTGTTGACCCAGAAAGGCAAAGGCGTAGGCGTTCTGAAATCGTTAGAACTGTCTCCTTTGTCTCAACCAGGACCTGATCGCACCGAGTCTGGCCGCGTCCGTCAGCTGCAAGTAGCAGGAGATAAGCGCAGTCTCGGTCTCAGCGGCGTACAAATGCGAACTCTGCTGGATTTGCCTAGCGCCTTATTTGATATTCGAGTAGTGCGCGCAGTGCCTTCGGAATTGGACGTATCGGTGGAGACTTCCTATGGGGCTACGGTGGAAAAGAAAATGCCTGTATCCCTTAAAGAACCGGCCGAATCCGGCCGATGGAACGATCCAGCCAGAATTCATCGGATTATTCGTCCCGCAGAAGATGTTGTCATTTTCAGCGGTCAGGGCCGTGGGCATGGCGTCGGTATGTCGCAATGGGGCGCCCGCTTGCTAGCGGAAAAAAACAAATACGATTATAAACAGATTCTGCAGTATTACTATCAGGGAATTACGCTGAAAAAGGCGTATTGACGCTAAAAGGGGAACAGACCATGAATGTTCAAGATTTTGATTACTATTTGCCCGAAGAATTAATTGCTCAGACACCGCTAGCACAGCGCGACGCTTCCCGTTTAATGGTTTTGCCGCGTCAGCAGGGAGCCTGCTCGCATCGGCATTTTTTTGAACTCCCGTCGTTGCTTCGTAAGGGAGATTTGCTCGTTTTTAATGATACCCGTGTCATTCCGGCCCGCTTGCACGGGCGAAAAAAAGATACAGGAGCTAAAGTAGAAATATTTTTACTGAAGCGGCTGGATTTGGATCGCTGGGAGACGCTAGTGCGTCCAGGGCGTAAGCTTCGTCCGGGAACCGAGGTTGTTTTTTCCGAAGACTTATCAGCTACGATTGAAGAAACTACCGAGTTTGGCGGACGCATTGTGCGTTTTCGCTGGCAAGGAGTTTTTGAAGAGGTGCTGCAACGGTTGGGGGAGGTTCCATTGCCCCCGTATATTCATGAGCAACTTCCCGATCCGGAACGCTACCAGACAGTGTATGCCCGAGAAAACGGCTCGGCTGCAGCACCTACGGCGGGATTGCATTTTACGCCAGAATTATTGTCCAGCTTGCACGAACAGGGCGTTCAGACGGCCTATGTGACTCTTCATGTTGGGTTGGGTACATTTCGGCCTGTAGCTGTAGAATCCATTCAGGACCATGTCATGCATAGCGAGCAGTATGCTATTTCTGCAGAAACCGCTGCCTTGGTCAATGAAACGCGCCGCCAAGGGGGACGCGTGATTGCCGTAGGCACGACGGCTGTACGCACGCTGGAAACAGCGGGGCAAAGCGGTCAGCTGCAGTCTTGCAGCGGCTCTACGAATATCTTTATTTATCCGGGCTATGAGTATAAAATCATTGACGGTCTTATTACCAATTTTCATTTGCCTAAATCCACGTTGCTGATGCTGGTAAGCGCCTTGGCTGGGCGGGAACGCGTTCTAGCGGCCTATAAGGAAGCCGTAGAACAGCGTTATCGCTTTTTCAGTTTTGGCGACGCGATGTTTATTTTGTAAGTTATTGAGAGGAGGTACAGCGTGGCTGTTACATTTGAACTTATTCGCCAATGCTCGCATACAGGAGCTCGTGCAGGACGTTTGTATACGCCGCATGGCGTTTTCGACACTCCCATTTTTATGCCTGTTGGCACACAGGCAACAGTAAAAACCATGTCGCCAACGGAATTGGAAGAAATGGGCGCAGGTATTATTCTTAGCAACACGTATCATTTGTTTTTGCGTCCCGGTCATGATTTGGTTGCGGAAGCCGGCGGCTTGCACCGCTTTATGAACTGGAATCGCGGCATTTTGACCGACAGCGGCGGTTTTCAGGTTTTCAGTCTGGGGCCGTTGCGTAAAATTACCGAAGAGGGCGTCACCTTCCGCTCTCACATTGACGGTTCTAAACAGTTTTTGTCGCCGGAGAAAGCCACTGAGGTGCAAATGGCTTTGGGTTCCGATATCATCATGGCTTTTGATGAATGCGTACCATACCCGGCGGAACATGATTATGCGAAACAGTCAACTGAGCGGACTACCCGTTGGGCAGAGCGTTGCTTGAAAGCGCACACGCGCAAGGATCAAGCGTTGTTTGGCATTGTCCAAGGCGGCATGTATAAGGATTTACGAGCTCAAAGCGCCAGAGAACTTGTGGGACTTGATTTCCCGGGCTACGCCATCGGCGGTCTCAGCGTCGGCGAACCTAAGCCCTTAATGTATGAAGTGCTGGAACATACGGTACCCTTGCTGCCGCCGAACAAAGCCCGCTATTTGATGGGGGTAGGCACGCCGGATTGCTTGGTAGAAGGCGTACATCGCGGCGTTGACATGTTCGACTGCGTATTCCCCACGCGTGTAGCCCGTAACGGGACCGTCATGACCTGGCAGGGCAAGCTGGTTGTGAAAAATGCAGAATATGCCCGCGATTTTCGGCCTATTGATACGGAATGCGGCTGCTATACTTGCCGCAATTTCAGCCGCGCTTATCTAAGACATTTGTTTAAAGCGGAAGAAGTTTTGGCGTTGCGTTTGGCAACCATTCACAATCTATATTTCTTGTTAGATTTCATGCGGCGCATGCGTCAAGCTATTATTGAAGATCGGTTTTTATCGTTCCGTGATGATTTTTGGCATATGTACGAAAAACGTTAAAAGGATTTTTTTAGTTTGTGTTGAATAGGGAATAGGTAGTTCTGAAAGCGAGGTGAACATACTTGTCAGAAGAAACTCTGCAGATGCTCTTTAGCTATGCACCGATTATTTTAGTGGGTCTGGTTTTCTACTTCATGTTATATCGGCCCCAGAAGAAGCAGGAAAAGACCCGTCACGAAATGCTGGATAACCTGAAAAAAGGTGACAGAGTCGTTACAATCGGTGGCGCTTATGGAACCATTACTGCCATCACTAAGGACAAAGTGACGTTGAAGGTAGCGGAAAAGGTAGAGATCGAATTTGCGCGCACCTCCATCGCCAGCAAACCCAACGGTAGCACCGGCAATGGCGAAAAAAATTAACATTGTTGAAGCAAAGCAGGCGGCGAGACGTCATTTCGCCGCCTTGCGCCGTTCTCTAAGCACGTTGGCAAAAGAGAAGCGGAGTGCTGCGATCTGCCAACAAATTTCAAGCAGTTCGCCCTGGTCTCAGGCGGGAAAAATATTGTTTTACTGGCCTCTTGCAGGTGAAGTGGACGTGCGGCCATTGCTGGAGCAAGCGCAAAAGCAGGGGAAACAGCCTTTTTTACCTTTGCTGGATGCGCAGCGGCCTGGCTTGATGGAGGCTGCTGCCTATACAGGTGAAGCATGCTTGCAACAAGGGGAACATGGCATATGGCAGCCGCAGAACACAAGTATTCTTGCGCCGGAAGGGCTGGATATGATTTTAATTCCCGCCTTGGCGTTTGATGTTGCTGGCTATCGCTTAGGATTTGGCGGAGGGTATTACGACCGCTATTTGCTGCGTACGCAAGCAATCCGTTTGGGTGTCTGCTGGGAAGGCTGTTTTTCTTTAGAACCATTGCCCAGAGAAAAACACGATCTACCTGTACATTACATAATGACAGAAGAAAGATGTTGTGTAATAAATTAATTTGTGTAACAAGGAGGAACCACTCGTGAGATGGTCTTATTTTGGTAAGTTTTTGGCCATCGTTGCCGCCATATTAGTGGTAGCAGGCTTCTACACGCTGCCTTTAGCACTGTCTATCAAGCAAGGTCTTGACTTACAAGGCGGTACCCATGTTGTCATGGAGGCTGTAGATACGCCGGAAGCTAAGGTGGATGACGATTCTGTTCAACGGGTAGTAAAAATTATCGAACGTCGCGTTAATGAATTAGGGCTTACGGAACCCATTATTCAGCGTCAGGGGGAACGGCGCATTATCGTAGAGCTTCCAGGCGTTAAAGACCCGGAGAAAGCCATTGAGATGCTTGGGAAAACAGCGTTGCTGGAGTTTCAAGATGAAGCCGGTCATACTGTTTTGAGCGGCATGGATTTGAAAGACGCTAAAGCGCAAATCGACCAAGGCAAACGTAATTTGGTCGGCTTGGAGTTTTCCGATGAAGGCGGTAAAAAATTTGCCGACTTAACGCGAAAAAATATTGGTAAAAAAATCAGTATTCTACTAGATAAGCAAGTTCTGACCAGTCCGGTCGTAGAAGAAGTCATTCCGAATGGTAAAGCCGTTATTACCGGTCAACGTACCATTGAAGAGGCTCAACAATTAGCTATTTTACTGCGTTCCGGGTCACTGCCTGTCAAGGTAGAGGTATTGGAGACGAGAACGGTAGGACCAACTTTAGGCGAAGACTCTAAGCAAAAAAGTCAGTTTGCTTTTGCCGTCGGTGTTGGTGCTGTTATTATTTTCATGACTTTGTTTTATCGTATTCCAGGCATGGTGGCCAATGTGGCGTTGGTGTTGTATGTACTCATGCTGCTGCTGGCGCTTAAGCTTTTGAACGCAACTTTGACGCTTCCTGGGATTGCCGGCATCATCTTGTCTGTCGGTATGGCAGTTGATGCGAACGTGTTGATTTTTGAACGTTTCAAAGAGGAATTCCGTAGCGGGAAAAGCCTGCGAGCTGCGATGGATGCCGGTTATGACCGCGCTTTCATGACTATTTTGGATTCCCACATGACTACGTTAATTGTTTCGGTTATCTTGTTCTTTACCGGCACAGGGCTGTTGAAAGGTTTTGCCATTACCCTTGGCTTGGGTATTATCCTCAGCTTGTTTACAGCAACAGTGGTAGCCCATTACATGCTGAAACTGCTCTTTAAGAGCAAACCCTTTCAAAACCACAAAATGTTTGGCGCATAGGAGGTGACGAAGAAAATGAAGTTCGATATTATCGGCAAGCGCTATTTTTGGTTTGCCTTGTCTATTTTAATTACGGTTCCCGGCCTGCTTTCTATTGCCGTACAGGGCTTTAACCTGGGGATCGATTTTACCGGCGGTACGCTGTTGGACTTGAAATTCGCTCGTCCCGTCACAGTCGCCGAAGTCCGGGATGTCATGAAAGACGTGCATATGGAAAGCAGTACCATTCAGCTTGTGGCGGACGAGCAAGTGGATGCAGCTCCGAATGTATTTATCCGGACCGGCGTGCTGACTGAAGAGCAGCGTCGTGACATTATGACGGATATGACCACTAAGCTAGGCCATTATGATCTCATGCGCGTAGAAAAAGTAGGTCCTACAATTGGAGCGGAGCTGGCTCAAAATGCGGTGATTGCCTTGCTTTTATCATGGGCAACAATCATTGCGTATATTACCTACCGCTTTGAGTTTAAATTCGCCATTTCCGGCATTTTGGCCTTAGTGCATGACGTGTTAGTTGTGCTAGGCGTCTTTTCAATTTTTCAGATTGAAATTGACAGCGCCTTTGTGGCGGCGTTGTTAACCATTGTCGGTTTTTCCATTAATGACACCATCGTTATTTTCGACAGGATTCGAGAGAACCTGAAAAATCATCGCAAAGCTGAAAATATTCACGAATTGGTCAATCGCAGCATTTGGCAAACGATGACTCGTTCGATTTACACAGTTATGACGGTGTTGTTTGTTACCTTGGCTTTGTATCTTTTTGGCGGCGACACGACCAAGAACTTCTCCTTGGCCATGTTGATCGGCTTTGCCAGCGGTGCGTATTCCTCCATCTTTTTTGCCAGCCCTCTTTGGGTTACCTTTAAAGATCATGAAGGAAATAAACGCAAGTCTGCAAGAGCTTCCTAATAGCCAAGCGCACTAGGACTGCATACCAAGGGGATTGGTATGCAGCCCTTTTTTCATGTAGTCCTTTTCTTTTTCTCATTTGGAGAAAGGTATTCTCAGTTCAAGAGAGAATACTAGTATCAATCAGCACTATGGTGGTTGCTGTATTTTCTTTAATCAGGTGATTGATGTTGAAAAAATACTGGCAGATTGCGTCTGCCGAACGAAAACAAGTTGAGATGTTGGCAGCTGCTTTAGGATTGGATTTGCTTCTGGCCAGATTATTGGTTTTACGTGGTATAAATACCGCCGACGCGGCTCATGATTTTTTATTTGGTACTGTAGAATCCTGTCATGATTCTTTGTTGATGAAAGATATGGACCACGCAGTTGAACGAATTCTGCAGGCGATCTCCACGGGAGAACTTATTGTCGTTTATGGCGACTATGACGTGGACGGGGTGACGGCAACGACTCTTTTGACAAGAGTGCTGCGGCAATTGGGCGCTTTGGCAGAAACGTATATTCCTGATCGACAGGAAGAAGGCTATGGCGTTCACCTTGAAGCTTTACGTAAATTGCGTCAAGAGGGGTGTTCGTTAGTCATTACGGTGGATTGTGGTATTTCCGCTGTACAGGAAGCCGCCGCGGTCGGCATTCCCGATTTAATCATAACCGATCATCATGAGCCGGGGCCAAGCTTGCCGGAAGCAATAGCCGTTCTAAATCCCAAACGAGGCGGCTGTTCCTATCCAGATAAAACCTTGGCTGGCGTGGGGGTGGCGTTCAAACTGGCTCAGGCTTTATGGAAAAAGCTACAGCCGACCAAGACGCTTCCAGGCTACTGCTATGAATTAGTTGCAGTCGGCTCTGTGGCTGATATGGTTCCCCTGCAGGGGGAAACGCGTCTTTTAGTGCGGGAAGGCTTGAAGAGGCTAGCCAGACCGGAATGTTGCGGCCTGGAAGCGTTGTTAAAAGTCAGTGGCGTTAAAACGCCCGTTTCCGCCGGACACATTGCGTTTTCGCTGGCGCCGCGTCTGAATGCCGCTGGCAGAATGTCCTTAGCGCAAAGCAGTCTGCAGTTGTTACTGACTGCGAAGCCGGAAGCAGCGGAAGTGCTGGCGCGGGAACTGGACGAAGAGAATAAACTGCGGCAGGATACGGAGCGGAGCATAGTAGAGGCTGCTGTCTTGCAATGCGAAAATCGTTCGCTGGCTTCGCAGAATGTACTCATTGTCGCCGGTGAAAATTGGCATCCTGGTGTAATCGGCATTGTTGCCTCCAGACTGGTGGAGCGTTATTATCGCCCTGCCATTGTGCTCAGTGTGAGCGAAGATGGCTGGGCTAAAGGGTCGTGCCGCAGTATTCCCGGCTTTGATATGCATAAGGCCTTGCAGGGCTGCAGTCACCTGCTGGAGCGTTTCGGCGGACACAAGCAGGCGGCAGGCTTGACTATGCGTACTGAAAAGATAACGGACTTGCAAGAGGCCATGAATCAACAGGCAGAGCAGATGCTGCAAGAAGAAGATTATGTGCCGAAGGTATTTGTAGATGCTCTTGTTTCCTTAGATATGGTAAATGAAGCATTGTTAGAGAGGCTGGAGCTGCTGGAACCCTACGGAATCGGCAATCCGCGTCCCCGCATGCTGCTGCAAAATCTTCACTTGCGAGGAGAGGCCCGGCGTTTGGGCAAGGAACAAGAACACTTAAAACTGACAGTGCAACAAAATAAAGTTACTTGTCCGGTCTTGGCTTGGCGTCAGGGAGAAAAAGCTTGCTACTTGCCTTCGGATACTTTAATAGACGTGGTGGCTACTCCGGAGGGCAATGTATGGCGGGATGAACTGCAGGTTCAGCTTGTAGCAGAGGATTTTGCACCTTCCAGGCAGGACGGAAATCAAGCAAAGCTTTTAGATTATTTAGCGCCGGACATGTCGGGGCTGCGTCAACTCTACGCAGCCATGCGGCATTGTTTACAGCTTGCTAATTGTCAGGATGGACTGACGCCGGAAGAACTGCGGCGTCAACTTCAACAGCAATGCCGTTTGCCAGTGGCGTCAACGGCCTTGGCACAGGCTTTAGACGTTTTTTCCGAAGTCTGTCTAATTGCTTATGACGGAGAGAACGCTAAAATATCCTTGCTGCCGCCGCCTGAGCAACGTTTGGACATTAGCGCCACCCAGGGATATGAACAAGGTTGCCTGCTGCGCCAAGACGTGCTGGATAACTGGCTGCAACGTGTGGAAATACAAGGGTTGTCACAAACATGGATTTGACGAGGTGCACATATGCTCAACGGATCAGAGCTTCGTATTGAAGATATTATTCAAAAAATCAAAACATACCAACCAGATGCCGTGAGCGAGCAGGTGCTGGAGGCGTATGAGTTTGCCAAGGAAGCTCATACCGGGCAAACCCGTGTTTCCGGCGAGGAATACATTATTCATCCGTTGGGTGTCGCCAATATTTTGGCGGACCTGCAGATTGATGCTGTAACCATCATTGCTGCCCTGCTTCATGACGTGGTGGAGGATACGACCTATTCTCTGGAAGACGTGGAAAAGCGCTACGGCAAAGAAGTGGCGATGCTTGTTGACGGTGTCACTAAATTAAGCCGGATTGAGTACAAATCCAAAGAAGAGCAGCAATTGGAAAATTACCGTAAAATGTTTTTAGCCATGGCTAAGGATTTGCGGGTAGTTTTAATCAAACTGGCGGATCGCTTGCACAATATGCGTACGCTGAAATATATGAGCGAAAGCAAGCAGAAGCGAATTGCTCAAGAAACCTTAGAAATATTTGCTCCCTTAGCACATCGCTTAGGTATTTCCAATGTGAAATGGGAGCTGGAGGATTTGGCTTTCCGCTATCTGGAGCCGGAACAGTACTACAGCTTGGTGGAAAATGTAAAACAAAAACGCCGCGAACGCGAACGGTTGATTAATGACGCTATTGCTATGCTGCAGGAGCGGTTGGCTCTTGTAGATATTTCCGCTGAAATTCAAGGGAGACCTAAACATTTCTACAGCATTTTTCGTAAAATGCAAAAAGATAACAAAGAATTAAGCCAGATTTATGATTTGCTGGCTATTCGTATTCTTGTAGACAATGTGAAAGATTGCTACGGCGCTCTTGGCGTGGTGCATACCCTCTGGAAACCGCTGCCAGGCCGCTTTAAAGACTATATTGCCATGCCCAAATCCAATATGTATCAGTCGCTTCATACTACCATTATTGGCACAGAGGGACAGCCACTGGAAATACAGATTCGGACGAAAGATATGCATCGTATTTCCGAATACGGTGTAGCGGCTCATTGGCGCTATAAAGAAGGCGGCCGCGGGCCTGGCAAAGAGTTTGACCAAAAACTTTCCTGGGTACGACAGCTTTTAGAATGGCATCAGGATTTGCGGGACCCCAGAGAATTTCTGGAAACTGTAAAAATGGACGTCTTTGCTGATGAAGTGTTTGTGTTTACGCCTCGAGGCGATGTGTTAGACTTGCCTACGGGTTCGGTTCCGATTGATTTTGCATATCGTGTTCATACAGACGTGGGGCACCGCTGCGTAGGCGCAAGAGTCAACGGCAAGATGGTTCCATTAGAGTACAAGCTGGCTAATGGGGACATTGTGGAAATCATCACCGCTAAACAAGGAAACGGTCCTAGCCGGGATTGGCTTAATATTGTCGGCTCGTCGGAAACGCGCAATAAAATACGCGGTTGGTTTAAAAAAGAAAAGCGCGAAGAGAACATTGTTAAAGGTAAGGAACAGCTGGAAAAGGAAGTTAAAAAATTTGGCTATGAGTGGAAAGAAATCGTCAAAAGCGATCGTCTCCAAGAAGTAGCTAAAAAATTCAACCTTACCGGAGGCGACGAAGATCTTTTTGCCGCGCTTGGCTATGGAGGCTTGACGGCCCATGCCGTGCTGACCAAGCTGTTGGAAATATATAAGAGGGATACGAAAAAAGCGGTTCCTCAAGATATTACGGAACTGTTAAACGAAATCAAGCCTAAAGCAGTAAAATCGAAAGTAAGCCAAGGGATTCTTGTAGGCGGCGAGGGTGGTTACATGGTGCGTCTGGCGCGCTGCTGCAATCCGGTACCCGGTGATGCTATTGTTGGTTATATTACGCGGGGCCGTGGTATTACGGTCCACCATGCGGAATGCAATAACGTCCTCAGCAATCGTGAAGAATATGAGCGCATGATCTCCGTTAGTTGGGATATTGGACAAGGTCAGACCTATAAGGTCATGGTAGAAGTAACCTGCGCTGATCGTCCAGGACTCTTGTCGGAACTGATGATTATTCTGTCTGAAAGCAAAACCAACGCTAGCTCTGTTAACGCTCGGGCACACAAAGACAAAACGGCTACGGTGACTTTTATTCTTGATATTACCAATACAAGCCAATTGGAAAGCATTATGACAAAGCTGCGCAGAGCGAAGGATGTATATAGTGTCTATCGGGTCAAGCAAAGCAAGGGAGGAATTGTGTGAGAGCCGTTGTACAGCGTACGAAGTCTTCCAGCGTGACCGTAGACGGTCATGTAGTCGGCTCCATCGGGCCAGGATTGACAGTGCTCTTGGGAGTAGGAGAGGGAGATACGGCTAAAGATGCGGTGTATTTGGCCGATAAAATTGTTGGTTTGCGCATTTTTCATGATGATGCAGGGAAAATGAACTGTTCCCTTAAGGATGTAGGCGGTTCTTTATTGATCATTTCTCAGTTTACGTTATACGGAGACTGCCGGAAGGGACGCCGGCCGGGATTTGACCAGGCCGCGCCGCCGAAGGAAGCAAAAGCTCTTTATGAATATTTTCTATCCCTCTGCCGTGATAAAGAACTGACCGTGGCTGCCGGAGAGTTTCAGGCGGAGATGCTCGTCTCTTTGGAAAATGACGGACCGGTTACCATATTATTGGATAGCCGAAAACTATTTTAAGCTAAATAGGTAAGGAGAAATAGGTAATGGAAATTATTCAACTGCCTGTAGGGCCTTTGGGTACCAACTGCTATATTGTAATCAGCAAGGATGAGCATGTGGCGATGGTCATTGATCCCGGAGGAAACGGCGCTGATATTTTGCGTATTCTTCGTGAAAAAAATGCCGCTTTAACTTATATTATTAATACCCATGGGCATGCAGACCATATTGCGGCTAACGGTATTTTAGCGGAAGCTAGCAGCGCGTCTGTGTTGATTCACGAAGCTGACGCCGCGATGTTGACAAGCCCGCACCGCAATCTTTCGACCTTTATCGGTGATGCGGTTATTTTAAAACCAGCCGACTCGTTTCTCAAAGCAGGCGACGTAGTAACGCTGGGCTCGCTTTCTTTTACCATTTTAGAAACGCCAGGTCATACGCCGGGGGGCATCAGTCTGTACGGCGAAGGCGTTTTATTTAGCGGCGATACGCTTTTTGCAGAATCAGTGGGGCGAACTGATTTTCCCGGTGGTTCGCATCAACAATTGCTGGCAAGTATTCAAGAACAGCTTTTTGCATTGCCTGCGGAAACCAAAGTGTTACCGGGTCATGGCCCCAGCACGACCATCGGCTGGGAAAAAGAGCATAACCCGTTTATTTTTTAGGCAAACAGCCGAAAGGGTGTGGAGTTTATGCAACTTGATATGATTGATGTGCGAAAAACCTTTCGCGAGCGGCAGTACAAACTGACGCCGCAAAGACAAATTATTTTACAAGCCTTTCTGAATCATCAAGATGAACATCTTTGCGCGGAAGACGTTCATCAGATTGTACGCCGCGAAGCGCCGGAAATTGGTTTGGCTACGGTTTATCGCACGCTGGACTTACTAAGCGAACTGGATCTATTGCAAAAAATGGATTTTGGAGACGGTCGCAGCCGCTATGAAATCAACGGTCCCGACACGGGTCATCATCATCATCATTTAATCTGTGTTTCTTGCGGTAAAGTGAAGGAATTTGAAGACGATCTTCTGGATTCTTTGGAAGAAGTCATTTCTGAGCGCAGTAAGTTCCAGATTGTTGATCATCAGGTCAAGTTTTACGGTTATTGCCAGGAGTGCCAGAAAAAGAATGACGCTTGAAGGATATATTCGTACAACAGCAGACCAAGGAGATGACCGCGCCGTACAGGATGTAATGAGCCTGTACGGTATTCCTCTTGTTAAGGAAGCTGCTGCCAACACTTTGATCGTAGGCAGCGAAATACTGCCGGGACGGGTGGTTACGTCTCTTACTTGGCAGGGGAAAACGTGGCAAGAAATTCATGAAATCGTTTTTTTTCATGCCCAGGATCGAGCTGCGCCTGGGCGGGTAGTGCGCCGTAACCTGGCTTTATTGCTGGAACAGGCAGTGCAACTGCCTCGAGGTTCCTGGGGGATACTGCGCGGCGTTCGCCCGGGGAAGATTGTGCGGCGTCTTTTCGATGAAGGGTATACAGAAGCAGAGATTGCTTCGATTTTTGAACGGGAATACTTGGCAGCACCGGAAAAAACGGCCTTGCTGTTGGAAATTGCTTTGCGGCAACGAGCCATCTTGCCGCCGGAAACGCCCCGTTCTGTTGGCGTTTATGTGGGAATTCCATTTTGCCCCAGTCGCTGCTTGTATTGTTCTTTTCCGTCTTTTGTATTGCCTCCGCAGGAAAAACTGCAGCTTTTTATGCAAGCTCTTAAGGCGGATATTGTGAGCGCAGGGCGTTTGTTGCGTCAACTGAATTTGCAAATGGAAACCCTCTATATCGGCGGCGGTACGCCCACGAGTTTGCCTGCCAAGGAACTGGAACAATTGCTTTTCTGGATTCAGGAGCACTTGGGCAAACCGCAATTAGGCGAGTGGACAGTGGAAGCCGGACGTCCGGACAGCCTGAATACAGAAAAAATTGATGTCCTTAAGCGCTTTCCTGTTTCGCGTTTGAGCTTAAATCCGCAATCAATGCAGGAAAAAACACTGCAAAGGATTGGACGGAAGCATAGTATACAGGATATAATAGAAATGTTCGCCTCTTTGCGGCAAAACGGTTTTCGCAATATAAACATGGATATTATTCTGGGATTGCCTGGTGAAACGCCAGCTGATGTGCAGCATACGCTGCAGGAAATTGCTAAACTTTCTCCAGAAAGCCTGACCGTTCATACGTTGGCTCTCAAACGTGGTTCCGCCTTGGCGGAAAAGTTGCTTTTGCAGGAAGATGTCCCTTTGCCTGATGCCTCCGCGGTAGCTGAGATGATAAAAAAATCGCAAAATGCTGCTAGAGCTATGGGGATGGCGCCGTACTATCTTTACCGTCAAAAGCAAATGGCAGGGCAGTTTGAAAATATAGGCTACGCCAAAGAGGGAAGCGAATGCGCCTATAATATCCGCGTTATTGAAGAGCGACAAAGCATCTTAGGGATTGGCCCTCATGCAACAAGTAAAATTGTTGAATCGGACGGTTATCGTCTGCATAATTGTTTTCATGCCAAGCAGGTAGACTGCTATATACGCGATATCGATCGCTACATTGCAAACCGCGAAGACGCGTTTAGGCGTCTTGCGGGAAGGGAGTGACCAATTTGCTGACAAGCGCACCTCGAGGTACCAAAGATATTTTGCCTGCGGCCAGCGCACAATGGCAAGAACTAGAAAAAACCATACGCCAGTTGTGCAGCCGTTTTGGCTACCAGGAGATTCGTACGCCGGTTTTCGAACATACGGAGCTGTTCATTCGAGGCATTGGCGAAACTACCGATGTGGTAGAAAAGGAAATGTACACCTTTACCGACCGCGGTGAGCGTAGCCTGACGCTGCGTCCGGAGAATACGGCTTCTGTCGTGCGGGCTTATTTGGAGAACAAATTGTATGGCGAAGCCGAACAGCCTACAAAGCTGTTTTACATGGGCCCTATGTTTCGCTATGATCGTCCTCAAGCAGGCCGTTATCGCCAATTTCATCAATTTGGCGTAGAAGTTCTCGGCGCAGCAGCGCCAGCGGTGGATGCCGAAGCCATTGCTTTAGCCATGCAGCTTTTTCAAGGCCTAGGGCTTACAGAACTCACTTTGTTCATTAACTCAGTGGGCTGCCCGACGTGTCGTCCGGCTTATCGAGAACAGTTGCAAAGCTATTTGCGGCCGCATTTGGATTCGTTGTGTCCTGACTGCAAAAGTCGCTTTGATCGCAATCCAATGCGCATTTTGGACTGCAAAAACGAAGCTTGCCGTAAGGCCAGTCAAGGGGCGCCGCAAATGCTGGACTGTCTCTGTTCAGAGTGCCATGATCATTTTGCCGGCTTAAAAACGCTGCTGGAAGCTGCAGATATTTCGTATATCATCAACACGAACCTGGTGCGAGGCCTTGACTATTACACAAAAACCGCTTTTGAAATTCAGTATGCTCCTTTGGGAGCGCAAAGTGCCGTCTGCGGCGGTGGCCGCTATGACGGGCTTGTGGCCCAGTGCGGCGGTCCGGATACGCCAGGTATCGGTTTTGCCGTTGGCTTGGAACGGTTGTTATTGGCGCTTGAAAAGCAGGAGCTGCTTCCGGCTGCCAAGCGGCATAGCGATGTGTTTATCGCTCCTTTGGGACAAGAACAAACGCCGATGGCTTTTGCGCTATTGCTGCAATTGCGCAAAGAAGGTTTGACTGCGGATATGGATTTTTTAGGACGCAGCTTGAAGGCGCAACTCAAACAGGCTAATCGTCAGAAGGCGCGCTTTGCGCTGCTCCTGGGCGAGGAAGAATGCGCCAGCCAGCGGGTGCAGTTGAAAGATTTGGAAACCGGCGACCAGCGTTTAGTAAGTGCCCAAGAGGCAATTGACGCTATAAAAGAAGAGATGGGGGAATAAGCAATATGTTAGATACAATGGCAGGCTGGGTGCGCACACACAGCTGTAATGATTTACGGGCAGATCACCAGGGTCAGGAAGTTATCCTTTGCGGCTGGGCCGCTAGACGTCGCGACCACGGCGGCTTGATCTTCGTGGACCTCCGGGATCGCTCCGGTATGGTTCAATTGGTTTTTGCACCGGAAGTCGGCGAAGAGGCTTTTCGCAAAGCGGAAACCGTGCGTTCCGAGTTCGTTTTAGCCGTCAAGGGCGAAGTACGCAACCGGGATGAGGCAACCGTTAATTCCAATATGGATACAGGCGCTATTGAAGTATTCTGCCGGGAACTGCGCATTCTCAATGCCGCTAAGACGCCACCGTTCTACATCCAAGATGATGTAGATGTTGATGAAATGGTGCGTTTGAAATATCGTTATTTGGATCTGCGTCGGCCGGAAATGCAGCGCAATTTAATGCTGCGTCATCGCGTGACTAAAGCCATGCGCGACTTTTTTGACAATCAGGGCTTTTGTGAAGTGGAAACGCCCATGTTGACCAAAAGTTCTCCCGAAGGTGCTCGAGATTACCTTGTGCCCAGTCGTGTAAATCCAGGTCGCTTTTATGCGCTGCCGCAGTCGCCGCAGTTGTTCAAGCAATTGCTGATGGTAGCCGGCATGGAGAAGTATTTCCAGATCGTACGCTGCTTCCGTGATGAAGATTTGCGCGCCGATCGCCAGCCGGAATTTACCCAGTTGGACGTGGAGATGTCCTTCATTGACAGAGAACAAATTCTGTCGATGATGGAGGGCCTGGTAGCCCATCTTTTCGAAGAAGCCCTGGGTGAAACTATTACAACTCCCATGCTGCGCATGACATATGACGAGGCTATGAGCCGTTACGGCTCGGATAAGCCGGATTTACGCTTTGAGATGGAGCTTATTAACGTATCTGACGTTGTGCGCGGTTCGAACTTCAAGGTCTTCGAAAGCGTACTGCAAAATGGCGGACAGGTTAAAGCCATTAACGTCAAAGGCTATGCTGGCATTCCTCGCCGCGAGCTGGACGGCTTAGTGGATTTTGTGGCTCCTTACGGCGCCAAAGGTCTCGCTTGGATGTGTTTTCAAGCAGACGGCATTAAATCGCCAATCGCCAAATTCTTCAGCGAAGACATGCTGGCCGAGTTGGCCAAAACTACGGGCGCCGTCGAGGGTGATTTGCTGCTAATGGTAGCGGACAAGCCGTCCGTTGTAGCCAATGCCTTGGGGCATCTGCGCTTGGAAATGGCGAAACGCCTTAATTTGATTGACGAAAATAAGCTCTGCTTCCTGTGGGTCGTTGACTTCCCGATGTTTGAGTACGATGAGGAAGAAAAACGCTGGGTAGCGATGCATCATCCCTTCACCTCGCCTCGGGATGAAGATATGGAGTTCTTAGAAAGCGATCCCGGTCGTATTTATGCGAAGGCCTACGATATGGTGCTCAACGGCACGGAAATTGGCGGCGGCAGCATTCGTATTTACCAACGTCCGATCCAGGAAAAAGTATTCAAAGCCATTGGTTTGACGCCAGAGGAAGCATATAGCAAATTCGGATATCTCTTAGATGCTTTTGAGTATGGCACTCCGCCGCATGGCGGCATTGCTTTCGGCTTGGATCGCCTGGTAATGCTCATGGCTAAACGGCCGTCCATCCGAGACGTTATCGCTTTCCCGAAAACGCAAAGCGCCAGCTGCGCGATGACCCAAGCGCCTAGCGACGTGTCTGAACGGCAACTGCGCGAATTGCATATTAAGTCCACCTTTATTGCTAAAAACTAAGACTGCTCACTCTTTGCTCAAGGCTTCAAAGCGCAGAAAACCTAGGCGGCACTTGCCAAATACCGATAATTCTGCTATTATGAAGTTGAAGAAAAGAGCACTAATTTTAACCCGACTGTGTGCGTATGCTGCCTGGTATGTTTTGAGCCAACACTTTTACAACGGGAGTCCGGTCTCTGAATAAGACGTGCAGGCCCTTTACGGGGATCCATTGATTTTTCAGGAGGACACCCACCTGCTAACGCAGGTTCAAAACTAGTGGGCGAGACGGCATGGTGGGGTTAGTTTTTTCGCATAGCAATTTTTTAGACTCGACAATTTTGTCGAGTCTTTTTACCTATTATGAGAACTATATGTTGTCTTTATATTATGCAGGAGGTTTCTTTAAACATGCATCGTTTTTCACGTACCGAAATGCTTATAGGCTCTCAAGGCTTACAGACTCTGCAAAATTCCGCTGTAGCTGTTTTTGGCGTCGGCGGTGTTGGGTCCTTTGCCGTAGAAGCCTTGGCGCGAGCGGGTATTGGCCAATTGACGTTGATTGACCATGATGTGGTCAGTCTGACAAATTTAAATCGTCAACTTCCGGCGCTATCAAGCACTATCGGTCAGCCCAAAGCCTCTGTGCTGAAGGAACGAATTTTAGACATCAATCCAGACTGCCAGGTAGAAGTCATTCAAGAAGCTTATGGAGAAGAAAAGCAAGACTGGCTGCAGCCTGAACGCTGGAATTTTATTGTGGATGCCATCGATTCGATGGATGCTAAAATTGACTTGCTTGTACGCGCTCATCGTCTCGGCATACCCATTGTATCAAGCATGGGAGCTGGCAATAAACTGGATCCCGAGGCGTTTCACATTGTGGATATTGCTAAAACTCATACTTGTCCTATGGCCAGAAACGTCAGACGTCTTTTAAAACAACAAGGAATTACCAAAGGAATTCCTGTGGTGTTTTCTACGGAAAAACCTTTTACACCGGCTGAAGCCGAACCGGAAGAAGCGCATTTACGCCGACAGGTACCAGGAAGTATTTCCTTTGTTCCCTCTACGGCAGGACTCTTATTGGCTGGCTATGTAGTGCGCTCTTTGCTGCGCTTAGCCTAGGAACAAAGGGGGCCTTTACTTTGGATTTATTCTCATTAGCAGAAGAAAAGAACGCTACCCGGAAGCCTCTAGCTGTACGCATGCGTCCGCAAAACCTATCCGATTTGGCAGGACAGGATCATATTCTCGGTGTTGACTCCTTTTTAAGGCGTATGATTCAAGCGGATACGCTGCCTAGTTTGGTTTTATACGGTCCTTCTGGTACTGGCAAGACTACGTTGGCCGAGCTGATCGCCTCTACTACCGGCGCGGTTTTTGAACGCCTGAATGCGGTAACTGCAGGCACGGCGGATTTGCGCAAAGAACTGACGGCAGCTCAGGAGCGGCGCCAACTCTATGGCAAAGCTACCATTCTTTTTGTCGATGAGTTTCATCGTTTTAACAAAGCCCAGCAAGATGTGCTGCTGCCTTATGTTGAGGATGGCCGAATCACGCTGATCGGCGCTACGACGGAAAATCCTTATTTTGAAATCAACGGCCCTTTGCTTTCACGCATGCGGGTCTTGCGTTTGAAGCCGTTGACGCCTGAGCAGCTGGAGACTCTTCTTAAACGGGCTTTGCAAGATGAAGAGAACGGTCTGGGTAAGAGAAGGTTACAAGGGGAAGCTTCTTTTTGGAATGGTATTAGCGGTTTAGCTGGCGGTGACGCACGTACGGCGCTGAATCTTCTAGAGCAATGCGCTGCCATGGTAGAGGATGGGGAAACCCTGACTTTAGGGGTGCTGGAAAAAGTTGCCGATGAAAAGCTGCAGCGTTTTGACAAAAACGGCGATGCTCATTACGATACAGTATCCGCGTTTATTAAGAGCATGCGCGGCTCCGATCCGGATGCGGCAGTGCATTATCTGGCGCGGCTGTTGGCGGCAGGAGAGGATTTGCAATTCATTGCGAGGCGTATTGTAATTTGTGCGGCTGAAGACGTGGGTAACGCGGATCCCCAAGCGTTGGTGCTGGCGATGGCTGCGGCTGAGGCGGCGCGTTTCGTCGGTCTTCCGGAAGCGCGCATTCCTCTAGCGCAGGCGGTTGTCTATATTGCAACAGCCCCTAAGAGCAATGCCTCTTATTTAGCGATTGATGCAGCCTTGAGTGATGTGCGTCACCAGGAATGCGGCAGCATTCCGCTGCATCTGCGGGATGCTCATTATCGCGGCGCCGCTCAATTCGGGCATGGCAAAAATTATCGTTATAGCCATGACTTTCCCGGCCACTGGGTGGAGCAAGCGTATTTGCCTGAGCCGCTGCAAGGACGCTGTTACTATGAAGCCGCTCCGGGGCCGGAAAAGGTGCGCTGGGATGAGACCATGCGTGGGCAAAATCGAACAAGAGGTAGTAAGGAACGGAACAAGAGTAACAAAGTAACAGAGGGTACGCAGAGGGATACGAAAAAATAAGAGATAGTTGAAAGAAATGACGCCAGCTTAGCTTAAAACAACCTCAGATTGGGGTTGTTTTTTTTCTTGTTATTTGCTATAGTAATAACAAATAAAACCAATCGTATTAGTCGGAAAAGAAAGGGGATTGCCGTGAAGCTATCAACCAAAGGACGTTATGGCGTATCCGCCATGTACGATTTAGCCGTTCATTACGGACAGGGGCCCATTTCTTTAAAAAATGTCGCACAGCGTCAAGAAATCTCCGAGCATTATCTGGAACAGCTTATGGGGACCTTGCGCAAAGCCGGCTTCGTCAAGAGCGTTCGCGGCGCACAAGGCGGTTACAGCTTAACCAAAACGCCCGAAGAAATTTCGGTAGGTGATATTATTCGGGTTATGGAGGGACCGATCGCTCCGGTTGACTGCCTGCTTTCAGGTAAAGAGGACAACAAGTATTGCACCAAAGCCTGTACTTGCGTCACCCGCGGCGTATGGGCCAAGGTTGGCGACAGTATTACGCAGGTGTTAGACTCCATCACCTTGCAGGATTTGTGCAACCAGGTCGAAAATGAGGCAGGAAAACCGCAGCTTTAGCCTGCGGCTTTATAGGGAAAGGCAATTAAAGGGGAGGCTTTATTCACATGAAACAGGTATATTTGGATCATTCTGCAACAACACAGGCTCTGCCGGAAGTGGCAAGACTTGTAAGTCATTATTTAACAGAAGACTTCGGTAATGCATCCAGCGTACATGCTTTTGGCCGTACGGCAAGACAAGCTGTTGATGAAGGCCGCCAGCAGGTAGCAGCACTGATCAACGCCCAACCAGGAGAAATCTTCTTTACCAGCGGCGGTACGGAGTCCGACAACTTAGCCATTAAAGGCATTGCTTCAGCTAACCGTAAAAAAGGCAATCATATTATTACTACGGCCATTGAACATCATGCTATTTTGCATCCTTGTGAATATCTGGAAAAACAGGGCTTCCAGGTTACCTACCTGCCGGTAGATGAATTTGGCATGATCCGCTTGGAAGATTTGCAGCAGGCTATTACGCCGCAGACCATTCTGATTAGTGTTATGTTTGCTAATAACGAAGTAGGAACCATTCAGCCGATTCGTGAAATCGGGAAAATAGCTCGTGAAAAAGGAATCATTTTCCATACTGACGCGGTTCAGGCAACAGGCAATGTTCCTATTGATGTCGTTGACATGAATATTGATCTATTAACCTTATCCGGCCATAAACTTCATGGCCCCAAAGGCATCGGCGCTTTATTCATCCGGCGCGGCGTTCGCATTGATGCAGTGCAGCATGGCGGCGGACAAGAACGCAAACTGCGCCCCGGTACAGAGAATGTTCCCGGCATTGCCGGTTTAGGCAAAGCAGCGGAAGTCGCTAAAGCGGAAATGGCGGACAAAGTAGTTCGGATTGCGGCGCTGCGCGACCGTCTGATGCGCGGCATTGAAGCACGCATTCCGGAAATTAAATTGAATGGTCATCCGACACAGCGTATGCCCGGCAATGTTAATTACAGCTTCCGTTATGTAGAAGGCGAATCATTGTTGTTGAGCCTGGATATGAAGGGGATTGCCGCTTCCAGCGGTTCTGCTTGCACTTCCGGCTCCTTGGATCCTTCGCATGTTCTTTTAGCGATGGGACTCAGCCACGAGATTGCCCACGGTTCGCTACGGCTGACCTTGGGCAGAGGCACTACAGAAGAAGATATTGATTACGTACTGGAAGTATTGCCCCCGATCATAGAGCGTCTGCGCAGTATGTCCCCGCTGGCGGCTAATGCAGGCGCCATGTTGGAAAGCAATCCTTGTCAGAAATGTCGTTCTTAACGCGCTTTAGTTTGAAAGGAGAACTAAGTCATGTATACAGAAAAAGTAATGGATCATTTCAGCAATCCTCGTAATGTCGGTGAAATTCCTAACGCAGACGGAGTCGGTGAAGTAGGCAACGCCAAATGCGGCGATATTATGCGCATTTACCTGAAGGTTAAGGATAATGTAATTGAAGATGTAAAGTTTAAAACCTTCGGCTGTGGCGCTGCTATCGCTACGAGCAGCATGGTCACCGAAATGGTTATCGGCAAAACGCTGGAAGACGCCCTGGAAATTTCCAATCAGGCAGTAGCAGAAGCTTTGGGCGGCTTGCCGCCGGCTAAAATGCACTGTTCCAATCTGGCCGCCGATGCTCTGCACGAAGCCATTAAGGATTATATGAGCAAGCAGCAAAAGGAAGCTTAAGTGCCTAACGCAAAGACGAAAGTGGTTGTCGCCATGAGCGGCGGTGTAGATAGTTCTCTCACCGCCGCCCTTTTAGTGCAGGAAGGGTATGAAGTGATTGGCGTCACCATGCAACTATGGACAGAAGATGTGCCTGTTGATGATCCGAATCATCGCGGCTGTTGTTCCCTGTCCGAAGTGGAAGACGCGCGGCGCGTTGCGCAGACGCTGGGGATTCCTCATTACGTGATGAACTTCCGCGACGACTTTCATCATCTGGTGGTGGAATATTTTATTCGCGAATATACGGCCGGCCGTACGCCAAATCCCTGCATTGCCTGTAACCGCCATATCAAGTTTGAACGTCTGTTGACCAAGGCGGCGGCCCTGGGGGCTGATTATGTAGCAACCGGCCATTACGCACGCGTAATAAAGGATGAGCAAACTGGGCGGGTACTGCTATGTAAAGGTGTGGATACGACCAAAGACCAGTCTTATGTGTTGTATCATTTGAATCAGCAAACCTTGCGAAAATTTTTATTTCCTCTGGGCGGTATGGAAAAAACCAAAACAAGAGAATTGGCGCGGCAATTTAATCTGGTAGTGGCAAACAAGCCGGAAAGCCAGGAAATCTGTTTTATCCCTGATGACGATTATAAACGCTTCTTGCGCGAGCACGCGCCGCAGTCGCTGCAACCCGGAGATATCGTAACTCAAGACGGGCAAGTTTTGGGCCGTCATGAGGGGCTGCCGTTTTATACGATCGGTCAGCGCAAAGGGCTTGGGATTGCTTCGGCGCATCCTTTGTATGTGGTGGAAATTGATGCGGCCCGAAATCGCGTAGTCGTCGGAACTCATGAAGCAGTATATGCCTCGGAATTGCTTGCGGATGACTTAAACTGGATTGCCGTGGATGGTCTTGAAGCACCATTACAGGTGCATGCGAAAATCCGTTATGCCGCACACGAAGCGCTAGCGATGGTTGTTCCGGAAGCAAATGGCATGGTCCGTGTGAAGTTTGAACAACCTCAGCGCGCGATTACGCCAGGGCAATCGGTTGTGTTTTACCATGGTGAAAAAGTGGTTGGCGGCGGCGTTATCCGCAAAGCCTGTTTATAAAAAGAACGAATACAGGACAGAGAAAAACCAGAGAGGTACAGAAATAGAATTGAACAAGAGAACCGGAGTCGCGTGAGGATATGCAAGAGAAGAACGGGGCAACGGTTTGGAAAAAGAAGTGTGGATGGTACGGGTTACGGGCCGGGCGGCGGCAATGATTGTATTTGAGGCTTTTATTGGAGCAAGTCGGTCCGAAGGACGAAAAAGCTGGCTAAGACGGATTACAGTTTCGCTTGTTTAAGCACAGCGAGTTAAGAAACTGCCGACTTAGCCAGCTTTTTTGAGGCGCGCGCAAATCTTGTCTCAAATGCAATTATGCCGCTCCGCAATAATCAAGAGGCTGACAGGGCGACCTTCCCTTTGACACGTCTTGGTTAGTCGGGTATAATTTTTAAGAATAAGCCATCTGTAATGAGCGGAGGATGAAGTACGTGAAATCTATGACAGGTAATGAAATTCGCACACGTTTTCTGGAGTTTTTTAAATCAAAAGAGCATCTGGTAATGCCCAGCGCTCCGTTGATTCCTCATGATGATCCTACATTGTTGCTAGTCGGAGCTGGCATGGCGCCGTTCAAGCCGTTTTTTACCGGCAAGATCAAGCCCCCTCACACACGCATCACCAGCAGCCAAAAATGCGTCCGTACCGGCGACATTGAAAATGTAGGCCGTACGGCGCGGCACCAGACCTTTTTTGAAATGCTGGGTAATTTTTCTTTTGGCGATTATTTTAAACGGGAAGCTATTGCTTGGGCTTGGGAGTTTTTGACTAAAGAATTGGAACTTCCTGTCGATCGTCTTTGGATTACCATTCATACGGAAGACAATGAAGCCTATGACATCTGGCATGACGAAATCGGCATTTCCCCGGAGCGTATTGTGCGCATGGCTGATAATTTCTGGGAGATCGGCCCCGGCCCCTGCGGTCCTTGTTCGGAAATACATATCGATTTAGGGGAAGAGCGCGGCTGCGGTCCTGAGTGCAAGCTAGGCTGCGACTGCGATCGATTTTTGGAAATTTGGAACCTCGTTTTTACCCAGTATGATCGGGATGACGAAGGCAACTATCAGCCTTTGGCGAAAAAGAACATTGATACCGGTGCAGGCCTGGAACGATTGGCATCAGTACTGCAGGGCAAGCCTTCTAACTTTGAGACGGATTTGCTGTTTCCTTTGATTGCTCATATGTCAACCTTATCAGGGGTTGCCTACGGCGTTGATAAAAAGAACGACATCTCTCTTAAAGTAATCGCTGACCATGCACGCAGCATGGTGGTCATGATCAATGACGGCGTATTGCCTTCCAACGAAGGTCGCGGCTATGTGCTGCGCCGCATTTTGCGCCGCGCTCTGCGTCACGGACGCTTGTTAGGCGTAAAAAAAGCTTTTTTGGCTGACTGCGTGGACGTAGCTGCCAATATTTTCACTACGGCTTATCCGGAACTCTTAGAAAAAGCCGACTACATCCGCAAGGTGGTAAGTCAAGAAGAAAGCCGTTTTCAGACTACCCTTATTACCGGGGAAGAACTCCTATCCCAGGAAGTGGCGGCATTGCGCGCCAAAGGAGAGAGCCAGCTGCCAGGCGAGACGGCGTTCCGTTTGTATGATACGTATGGCTTTCCTTGGGAACTTACAGAGGAAATGCTTTTTGACGAAGGCATGACTCTTGATAAAGCTGGTTTTGACGCGGCCATGGAAGAACAACGCTTGCGCGCCCGCGCCGCACGGCATGAAAATGAACGCACCTTCGTTCTGGAATTAACAGGCTTGCAAACCGAAAGTCTGCGTGTAGACGCAGCAGCGCAGCAAGGACGCATTCTGCGCATTTGGAAAGAAGGCGTTGTAGTCGAGGAAGCCGGCGACGGCGAAGAAGTAGCCGTACTGCTGGATGTCACTCCTTTTTACGCGGAGGGTGGCGGACAGATTGGCGACAGCGGCCGCCTGGAAACTGCTTTGGGTAAAATGGAAGTACAAGCCGCAAAAAAACTGGCCAATGGCGCTATTTACCATCAGGGATTAGTACAAGAAGGCATGCTGCGTACCGGCGAAACCGTAGAAATTCATCTGGATTCAGCAAAGCACCAGGACGTGGCTCGCAACCATACGGCAACTCATTTGCTGCATCATGCGCTGCGCAAGGTTCTAGGCGAACATGTGCATCAGGCAGGCTCTCTCGTGGAAGCGGACAGACTGCGTTTTGACTTTTCTCATTTCGCGGCGGTTACGCCGGAAGAATTGACAGCCGTCGAAGCGCTTGTCAATGAAGCCATTTTAGAAAACCGCGCTGTTTCTTTCTTGGAAACCAGCCAAGAGATAGCCAAGGGCATGGGCGCCATGGCCTTGTTCGGCGAAAAATACGGCGATGTTGTTCGGGTCGTTGTGATTGACGAAGTCAGCAAAGAACTTTGCGGCGGCAGCCATGTAAGCAATACCTCGGAAATTTCGTTGTTTCAGATCGTCGGCGAAGCCAGCACCGGCGCTGGCGTGCGCCGCATTGAAGCGGTAACAGGACGCGCAGCCCATGCACGCATACAGCAACAGCGTTCCTTGCTGTTAGAAGCTGCAGCTATTTTGAAAACCCAAGCTGCCGAGGAAGTTCCCGCCCGCGCGGCGCAATTGCAGCAGGAACTGAAAGCCTTGGAAAGCGAACTGGCTGACAAGGAAGCGCAGACGGCACAGGCCCAGCTTCAAGCGTTGCAGCCGGAGGTGATCGGCGACGTAGAAACGGTCATTGCGCAGGTGGAAGCCCCTAACCAGGAACTGCTGCGTTCTTTGGCTGATCAATTGCGGGACCGCATGAAAAAGGGCGTTGTTTTATTGGCTAGCGTCCAGGAAGATAAAGTAAGCTTGGTTGCGATGGCGACGAAAGAAGCAGTGGCTGCGAAAGCCCATGCTGGCAATTTGGTCAAAGAAGTTGCTAAAATCGTTGGCGGCGGCGGTGGCGGTCGTCCGGATATGGCCCAAGCCGGCGGCAAGGATCCAGCTAAAGTGGCTGAAGCTCTTTTAAAAGCGAAAGAAACGCTCCGTCAGCAGTTGGGTCTTTAAATCATAGGTGAAAAACTAATTCCTTAAAATGATAGCAGGGAATGGCAGTGGGTCGTCGAATACAACTAGTATACTAAGTTTAAGGGACTTGCTGACTATAAGCAGCTCCTTAACGGCGCGAAAGGAGGAAGGAACGATGTCGGATCACGAGCAGAATGTATCGCAGGATACGATGATGTTTCGCGCTGGCAGCGAAGGAAATCATGTTGCCGCCCTCACCATTGCTACCGTCTGTCAGGCCTTGAAAGAGAAGGGGTACAACCCAATTAACCAGTTGGTGGGGTATCTTTTGTCAGGAGATCCTACCTATATTACCAGCCATCGCAACGCTCGCGCCTTAATCCGCAAACTGGAGCGAGATGAGATTTTAGAAGAACTGGTTCGGGCCTATGTAAAGGAAATTCAATAATTAGCAGCAGGGGACAGGGAGCAGGCAATTGTGCATGGCTCCCTGCCGCTTTTTAGGAGGACGATTATATTGCGCAGTATGGGCTTGGATGTAGGAGATAGAACCATAGGCGTAGCGGTGAGCGATTTATTGGCTCTAACAGCCCAGGGTGTAGAGGTCATACGGCGTACTTCTCCGCAAGCTGACTTTGCCAGGCTGGCTGTTTTGTGCCAAGAATACGAAGTAGGCACCATTGTTGTCGGCCTACCTAAGAACATGAATGGCACCCTCGGCCCGCGAGGCGAGCTGGTGCAGGAATTTGCCGCCCAATTGCAAGAACAGCTGCCGGAAGCTAAAATTGTTTTTTGGGATGAACGACTTTCTACGGTAGCAGCGGAAAAAGCGCTTATTGAAGCGGATGTTCGCCGCAATAAGCGGCGCAAAGTAATTGATAAAATGGCGGCTATCATTATTCTGCAGGGCTGGATGGATCTGCAGAGCCGCAGCGGTTGACAGGCTATTGCGTGTAAGATACAATGGCAATAGCAATAAGAGAAAGAGGTGAACGCCCATGGCAGATGAAAAGTTCAACCCCGATGAACTGGAAGAAGATGAGGATGTTGTTGTTGTCATGACTGATGAGGAAGGCAACGAATTTTACTACCGCGAAGAATTAATCGTGGAAGTCGGCGAAAAGCGCTTTGCTGTTTTGGCACCGATTAAAGTAGACGAAGAGGGCGGCTGCACTTGCGAATGCGGTTGTGAAGACGAAGAGACGGATGTCTTCATCGCACGCATTGATGTAGATGAAAATGGCGAAGACGTCTATACCGATCCTACGGACGAAGAGTTTGACGAAGTTCGCAAAGCCTATGAAGAGTTGGCGGACGACGAAGAGTAGAATGCCTGAAGCAACCGGAAACGGTTGCTTTTTTTTTACTGCTGTGTGTATAATAAAATCCGTGACAGGAAGTAACCAATTGATGAAAAAATCATTTTGAACAAATCAGTGCTTCTAAAGGTTTTACAAGAGGTGTTTACATGAAGGATCGACTCTGGGAAAATGGTTTTCGAGGCCGCAGCCTTTGGATCATCTTGGCAGGAATCACTGTCTTTTTTTTCACAGTGATTATTAGCGCTTTTTTGGTGTTGCAATCGCCGCCCTCCCGTAACGCCGATGCCGTCTTAACGGTGAAAGAAGGGATGAGCGCCGGTGATATTGCCAAAGAGCTGGAAAACCAAAAGGCTATTCGCAGCACCTGGTTGTTTCAGGTATTGGCTAAGTTCAGCCGTTTGGACCACTCTCTTCAGGCTGGAGAATACGTTTTTTCTCCAGGCATGAGTACGCGAGAGGTAGTGGCGAGACTAGCGGCCGGGGAAACGCGCTATGCCAATCTTACTATTCCTGAAGGATACACAGTGAAACAGATTGCTAAATTACTGCAAGAACAAAAGCTTGGAAACGGCGAGCGTTTTTTGCAATTAGCACGCCTTTCAGGACCTAACGCTGGCGAAGCTGTACAGTTTCGAGCTGAAGGATATTTGTTTCCTGATACCTATCGAATTTCTCCGGGGATGAAAGAGGAAGATTTGATTAGTAACATGCAAAAAGAATTTGATAAACGTTTTGGCTCTTTGCTGAAAAGCGGTAATGCCAGCGGCCTTACGCCAACACAGGTTGTTGTTCTTGCTTCTTTAGTGGAAAAAGAAGCGCAGCGTCCGGAAGAGCAAGCTGTTATTGCCAGGGTCTTTTTGAACCGTCTGCAGCAAAGTATGCCTTTGCAATCTTGCGCCACCATCCAGTACTTACTGGGATATCCCAAAGAAGAATTAAGCTTGCAGGATACGCAAATTCCTTCTCCGTATAATACGTATTTAAATCCAGGCTTGCCGCCAGGACCGATTGCCAATCCTGGCTTAGGCGCTCTTAAGGCCGCTTTGAATCCGGCGCAGACGGATTACTTATATTTTGTTGCAGATAAACAAGGCAAACATCATTTCAGCCGGACCTATGAAGAACATTTGGCTGCCATCGAGCAGGTGCGTTAATGAGTGAATTGTTGCTTGAAATGAGAACATTTGCAGCTCAACAAGGCGTTCCAGTGCTTCGTACAGAAGCGGAACGCCTCTTGCGTTTACTAATGGAGCGTTACCAACCGCTGCGTATCCTGGAAATTGGTACGGCTATAGGGTATTCGGCGCTGCTGATGGCTAAATTAGTTCCCGATTGCCGCATTCTCACGTTGGAAAAAGACGAAGAACGGATTCGTGACGCACAGCGCTTTTGGCGGCGCGAACCAGGCGTCGTCGAACGCATCTGTCTGTGGCAGGGCGATGCAACTGAAGGGTTAAGCACTTTGAACGAAACATTTGATTTTGTTTTTATTGACGCTGCCAAAGGGCATTATCTAAGCTATTTACAACAAGTACTGCCGCATTTACGGAGTGGCAGCATTATTTTAGCTGATGATGTGTTATTTTATGGACAAGTATACGGCCCCTGTCCCCGGCGTATGCGCACCATTGCCAAGCGCATGCGGCAATATTTAGAGTTTGTGCAAAATACGGAGCAGTTCCAGACTACCCTTTATCCAGAGGGAGATGGTTTGGCGGTTTCGATTTATCAAGGAGTAAAAAATGATGAAATTACCTGAACTGCTTGCGCCTGCGGGCAATTTGGAAAAATTAAAGACCGCCCTTCTTTTTGGCGCTGATGCCGTATATGTAGGCGGGAAAAACTTCAGTCTGCGCGCTCAAAGCGACAATTTTGACTTTGAAACTTTACAGGAAGGCGTACGATACGCCCATGAACTTGGTAAGAAAGTCTATGTCGCTCTCAATGTCTTTGCCCATCAGCAGGAGCTGCAGGGAATTGCCGCCTATTTACCGGAGTTATTGGCTGCCAAAGTAGATGCCGTTATTGTCGCCGATCCTGGTGTTTTTCGTTTGGTTCGCAAACAAGCCCCCAACCTGGCTGTCCATATTAGCACCCAGGCTAACACAGTTAACGCCTCTACGGCTTGTTTTTGGGGAGAATTGGGAGCTAAGCGCGTTGTGTTGGCGCGGGAAGTAACCTATAAAGAACTTTTGGATATTCGAAGCCAAGCTGCCGTGCAACTAGAAACCTTCGTGCACGGTGCTATGTGCGTATCCTACTCCGGTCGTTGCTTATTAAGCAACTATTTTACCGGCAGAGACGCCAATCGCGGTGCTTGTACTCAGCCTTGCCGCTGGAAATACGCTTTGCAAGAAGAAACTAGACCGGGTCAGTTTTATCCTGTAGAAGAAGACGCTCATGGCACCTATTTTATGAATTCCAAAGACTTGTGCCTGCTGCCGCACCTACCGGCGTTGGTGGCTGCCGGTGTTGACAGTTTGAAAATTGAAGGACGCATGAAGAGTATACATTATGTGGCTACGGTGGTACGCGTGTATCGCCAGGCGCTGGACCTTCTCGCTGAGAATCCCGAAGAGTTTGCCATCTCCCCGGAATGGTTGGAGGAATTACAGTTGGTATCTCAGCGGGCATATACGGACGGATTTTTTCAAGGATCTGGTGCGGTTGACGCTCAAGTTTATACGGTAGAAAAAGAAAACATCGCCAAAGTGTTTTGCGGCGTGGTAACCGGTCACAGCGGTTCGGACTTATTGGTAGAGCAGCGCGGTCTTTTTGCCGTAGGCGATTCTTTAGAGGCGCTGCCGCCGACAGGTGAGCGGCAGCAACAACGTTTAAGATTTTTGTGGGATGCGAAAAGCGACGCTGTCTTAGAACGGGCGCCTCACGCCCAGCAACAACTGCGCCTGACCTGGAATGAGTCGTTGCTGCCAGTCGGCACGCTGCTGCGGCGTGTTTTGTCGTCCGAAGAGGAGGCCTAATTATGTCTGATCATGCTGATGCCAGCGTCTATTTGCGAGTGCAGCCTCAGGACGTTAATTTTGTCAATCGGATTTTTGAAGGCTGTGAATATCTTGGCGTTGTTACCACCTTGGAGCCTAAAGGCGGTCTCTTAGTTATTCGGGCTACGCCGGATACTCGCCTTGAGGTGCTGGACATTTTGGCGCATCTGCCGGTTCCTTGGCAGTTTGTCGAGAAAGTATAGGCAAGAAGCAAGGTTTTGTGTTACAATGTCCTATGATACTTTGCGTGCAAAGGAGCTGACAACGTGCGCATATTGGTTTTGCACGGTCCTAATTTAAATCAATTAGGACGTCGGGAGCCGACTATCTACGGAACCCTGACTTTGCAGGAAATCAATCGCAGAATTGAAGAAAAGGCCGCTTCCCTAGGCGCTGTAGCGCAATGCCTGCAGTTCAGTCACGAAGGAGATTTGGTCGACGCCATTCATGAGGCTCAGGAAACGGCGGATTTTATCATTATCAATGCCGCTGCTTACACGCATTACAGTATAGCGGTACGAGACGCTCTCGCTAGCGTGTCGGTTCCAGCCATTGAAGTCCATCTTTCTAATATTCACCGCCGTGAAGAATTTCGACATCATTCGGTTTTGGCTGCTGTTGTGGTTGGTCAAATTTCCGGCTTCGGCGTCTATAGCTATTTAGCGGCTGTCGAAGCGGCGCATGGACTTTGGCAGGAAGCAAACGCAGAGGAAGCTGAAGACAATGAATGAATTGCGTTTGCAGCGACTGCGCCAGCATCTTGTCGCAGCAGGACTGGACGCGGTTTGGGTTACCAACCCTCAAAACCGTCGTTATCTCAGCGGCTTCAGCGGCTCGGCGGGAATGCTGCTGCTTACAACTGATACACAACAGTTATTCACTGATTTTCGTTACCAAGAACAAGCTGTGGCAGAAGCGCCGCTATATGAGCTTTGCTTGTATAAGGGCATTGCCGCGAAAGCGCTGACGGAAGTGATTGCCAGCAGCGGCATTCGCCGTCTTGGTTTTGAAAGCAAACATTGTACGGTGGCTGCTTATAAGGAACTACAGGCGCTGTTGCCTGTAGAATGTGAATTAATTGATACTGAACTAGAACCTCTTCGTTTTGTTAAAGATGAAGAGGAGCTCAAGGCTATTCGTGAAGCCGTACGTATTGCGGATGCGGCGTTTGCACATATTCTCAGCTATTTGCGTCCTGGTTTAGAGGAACGCCAGGTTGCGGCGGAACTGGAGCAGCGCATGCGCTGTCTGGGTTCGGAACGTCCGGCTTTTGATACTATTGTCGCCTCCGGCGTGCGCGGAGCGTTGCCGCATGGCGTTGCTTCCGAAAAAAAGCTGGCCCTCGGTGAATGGGTGACTATGGATTTTGGCGCCGTCTACCGGGGTTACCATTCTGATATTACTCGCACTGTTTGTTTGGGACCGGCTACTGACCAGCAAAAAGAGGCGTATGCACTTGTCCTTGCAGCGCAAAAAGCGGGTGTGGCGGCGATTCGCCCCGGCAGGTTGGGCTGCGAAATAGACGCTGTAGCTAGAGATATTTTAACGGCAGCCGGCTATGGAGACTATTTTGGTCATGGCTTAGGGCATTCCCTGGGACTGGCCATTCATGAAGAACCCAGGTTGTCATCTTTGAATACGCAGCAGGCGCTGCAAGAAAATATGGTTGTTACGGTGGAGCCAGGCATTTACCTGCCCGGTCAGTACGGCATCCGTATTGAAGACACCGTCCGCGTTTCTGACGCAGGAGCCGTCATTTTGACGGAGAGCGACAAGGAACTGATAGAAATCGCTTGTAAAATGGAGGATGAACCATGATTTCAACGAATGATTTTCGTACTGGCACAACAGTGGAAATTGACGGCGGCGCTTGGCAGGTCGTTGACTTTCAGCACGTAAAACCCGGAAAAGGCGCTGCCTTTGTGCGGGCCAAGCTCAAGAACCTCAAAACAGGCGCTGTCGTAGAGCGCACCTTCAACGCCGGTGAAAAAATGCCTAAAGCCCATGTGGAAAACCGTCCTATGCAATATCTGTATGAAAACGACGGTTTGTACACTTTTATGGACAATGAAACCTTTGATCAAATCGAGCTGACCCGTGAACAACTGGGCAGTGGCTTGAACTTCCTTAAGGAAAACATGAACATTGGCGTCAGCTTTTTCCAGGGAAACATCATTGGCATTGAGCTTCCCAATTCGGTGGAGCTGGTAGTAGCAGAAACCGAACCCGGCATTCGCGGCGACACGGCTACAGGCGGCACCAAAATCGCCAAAATGGAAACAGGTTATAATGTTAAAGTTCCTCTGTTCATTGAAACCGGCGAAGTACTGCGTATTGATACGCGTACTGGCGACTATATCGAACGCGCCTAATTAGCGCATGGCCTCCCGCGGTAAAATGATCTTCGTTGCTGCGGGAGGTTTCCTTTTGTCCGCGCAGGCGGGCGGTTTGTAAAAAGAAGTAGGGTCTGTTATAATTGAAGAAAATTTCCGATGCTCTTCATTAAAAGGAGGCTGCTGCAGATGCAAACACGCAAAGAAAAAGGCGAACAAAATGAAGTAGGCACCATTCGCATTGCCGATGAGGTCGTAGGAATTATTGCCGGCATGGCAGCTACGGAAATCCCCGGAGTCGCCGGCATGAGCGGCGGTTTGGTCGGAGGTATTGCCGAAATGCTGGGCAAGAAGAATCTGGCTAAAGGCGTAAAGGTGGAAGTAGGCGAAAAAGAAGCCGCCGTTGATCTCTATGTCATTATGGAATACGGCGTCAGACTGCCTGATATTGCCATCCAAGTCCAAGAAAACGTAAAGCATGCTATTGAGTCCATGACCGGCCTGGAAGTGGTAGAAGTAAATGTTCATGTACAAGGCGTTGGCTTTAACGCCGAAGGACGGGACGAAGACAGTCGAGTGCGATGAGGGGGAGGAACGGCTATGGGAATTCTTGATCGCATTTTGCTCTTGCTCTGTATAGTGACCTTCGCTTTGCTGATGTTGTCTACTTTTTTAGCGGCTTTCACTATTGTGCCGCTGGAATGGCTAGATGACGCTTTGGCGCTTCTCTACGGACACTGGGAAGCCGCCGCTGTGGCCGCGGTGTTTTTCTTGGCTTCGGTTCGACTTCTTTTTACAGGCATGACCGGAGGCGAGCCGCGAGATACTATGCTTTGCCAAACCGAGAACGGTCAGGTGCGTGTCGCTATTTCCGCAGTGCGCAGTTTGGTGGAGCGTACAGCCCGCCAGATAAAAGGCGTCAAGCAAACAAAAATTCGCCTGGAAAACACCCGCCAAGGCATGAGTATTTATCTGCGCATTGTTGTGCTGCCGGATTTGATTGTTCCCGAACTGACCGCCGAGTTGCAGCAGCGTGTACGGACAACCTTGCAGGAAACTTTGCTGGCAGAAGTTCATGATATCCAGGTACTTGTCGAAGAAATTGCTGCAGAAGGCAAAGTGCGGACGCGCGTGGAATAAGGTTGGAGGAGAAGGAAACATGAACATGGAATTTGATCGGGAATGGCTGCTGGCATTCTGGCAACGCCATAGCGGTAAAATTATTTGCTGCACTATCGGTCTTTTTTTCGGCGTGCTGGTTTTGGCTTTGGGCTTTTTCCGGACGTTGTTTCTTTTCCTGTGCATAGGCATTGGTTTTTTTATAGGCAAACGCCTGGATGACAAAGAAGATCTGCTCGAATTGCTGGATCGCATTTTGCCGCCAGGTTATCGAAGATAGGAAACATCCCAAAGGAGTAATATATGAGTCGACGTTTAGCGCGAGAATTGGCTATGCAAGCCTTATATCAACTGGATTTTCAAACAGAATTAGAGCCGTTGGCGGCGCTGGAAGCAGCGGCGTTTGAGCAAGAAGTTACCCCAGATGCTGTCGATTATGCCAAACGTTTAGTAGAAGGCATTTGCGCCCATCGCGAGCAGATTGACCAGCATTTGAGCAGCACGGCTTCCCAATGGAAGCTTGACCGCATGGCGGCAGTGGATCGCAATATATCCCGCATTGCCGTATATGAGCTTTTGTTGGGCGAAGAGGAAATGACGCCTGGCATTGTCATTAACGAGGCCGTGGAGATTGCCAAAAAATACGGAGATAAGGATTCTGCACGCTTTATTAATGGTGTGCTCGGCTCTCTGGCCAAAACTAAAGAATCATCATGAAAGCCGTTCTGGGCATAGATACCAGCTGCTATACGACTTCGGCCGTTTTGCTGGGGTTGAATGGCAGTTTACTTGCAGCAGCCAGGCGCTTGCTGCAAGTGCCGAAGGGCAAGCGAGGTTTGGCGCAATCGGAAATGGTATTTCAACATGTCCGAGCCTTGCCAGAGCAGTTGGCTTCTGTTTGGGGCCGCTTTCCAGAAGCAGACTGCTGCGCCGTAGGCGCAACACTGTATCCTCGCGATCTAGAAGGCTCCTATATGCCGGCTTTTTTGTGCGGTTACGGCAGCGCCAAGGCGGTAGCTCTCAGCCGCCAAATTCCTCTTTTTTCGCTTAGTCATCAGGCGAATCATCTTTGGGCTGGTATTTGGTCTGCAAAGATGCCGCAAGAGGTGCAGGAATTTTTGGCAATTCACGTATCTGGCGGTACAACGGACCTGTTGCACGTAAAACGCTGCAGCGCTCAACTACAGATCGAACAACTGGGCGGCAGCGCGGATTTGCATGCGGGACAATTGCTGGATCGTCTTGGCGTAGCTTTGGGCCTGCCGTTTCCGGCAGGCCCTCATTTGGAGAAAATGGCAGCAGGATTCCATGAAGATGCGCCGGACGTTCCCGTGGCAGTTCAGGGACTGCAGCTCAGTCTGTCCGGACCGGAAACGCATTTAAAAAAACTGCTGCAAAAAGAGATTCCCCCTCCTTTGCTTGCCGCTGCTGCGGAAAATTTATTGGGCGAGACCCTTTTTCGGTTACTTCGTCGGGCCGTGCGGCAAACCGGGGTGCGTGATATTTTGGGCGTAGGCGGTGTTTTGGCCAATACGCATATTCGTGAACATAGCTTGGGACGATTGCAAAGAAAGCTAGGTTGTCACATCTATCTGCCGGAACCGTGCTGGAGCGGCGACCATGCTCTTGGAGCTGCTTACCATGCCGTTTTAGCACTGCAAGAACAGAGAATTGCTAAGCACAAGTAGTGAGCGGCATTGGCTTTAAACCCGGCTCAAGGCAAAGGAGATCACTATGGGAATTTTGACAGTCAGCGATGTGACTGCCTATATCAAGCGTTGGATGGAGAAAGACGGCCTCCTCTCTTCCGTATATGTGAGGGGAGAGGTTTCCAATTTTAAACGTCATTCCTCCGGCCACTGCTATTTCACCTTAAAAGATGCGGGCGCCGTATTGCGTGCGGTTCTTTTTCGCAGCCGCGCGCAGTATCTGAAATTTGAACCGCAAAACGGCATGCAAGTTATCGTCAGTGGTCGCTTAAGTGTTTTTGAAAGAGACGGGCAATACCAGTTGTATGGCGATCGAATGACGCCGGACGGTATTGGTGAACTCAGTCTTGCTTATGCGCAGTTGAAAGACAAGCTGGAACGAGAAGGGCTTTTCCAACAAGAAAGAAAGCGATCTTTGCCGCTTCTGCCGCGAGCTGTAGGTATTATCACCTCTCCGACGGGAGCCGCTGTACGGGATATTCGCACAGTAGCCAAACGTCGTTTTGCGGGCATTCCTCTTGTTTTAGCGCCTGTTTCCGTACAAGGTCCGGCTGCTGCTGGAGAAATTACGGCAGCCATTCGCCTATTGGCGTCTCATCCGCTAATCGACGTGCTTATCGTTGGTCGAGGCGGCGGCTCGATTGAAGAGCTTTGGGCTTTTAACGAAGAAACCGTCGTACGGGCTATCGCTGATTCGGCCTTGCCTGTTATTTCCGCAGTTGGTCATGAGACCGATTTCACTTTGGCTGATTTTGCAGCCGATGTACGAGCGGCAACGCCTTCCCAGGCGGCGGAAATCGCCGTTCCGGATCGTCTGGAACTGGAGCGACGCCTGCAGCAGGGACAAGTTCGCCTGCATCAGGCGATAAATAACGATTTATTACGGCGACGCCAGCGTTTGTCACAGCTTATAAAATCGCCTGTTTTTACCAAACCGGAACGCTTACTGGCGCCCCAGCGCCAAGCTTTGGATAATTTGCAGGAACGGCTGATCCGCGCGGCTGCCAGGCAAACTGACGAAAAGAAGCGTCAATGGTTGCTTGTTTCTCAAAAACTGGCGCTTTTAAATCCTTTGGGCATGCTGCAAAGAGGCTATGCTTTTTTAAGCCAAGAAGATACGGGGGAGCCTATCCGCTCTGTGGAGCAGGTGACTGTTGACTCGTATTTGGAGGCTCGCGTGCAGGATGGCGCTTTGCGTCTGCATGTCATGGAAATTAAAAGAGGTGACATTTGATGGCCAGAGCTAAAAAAGAAGTTCAAGAACCTTTGAAATTTGAAGCCGCCATGGGAAAATTGGAAGAACTGGTGGAAAAGCTCGAACGAGGCGAATTGCCGCTGGAGGAAGCGCTGCAAAGCTACCGGGAAGGCATGGATTTGGCAGCGGTTTGCCATAAGCATCTGCAGCAAGCAGAAGCAGTATTGAGTGATTCCATAGTTACCCAGGAAGACGGCGTTATTAAAGCAAGCCCCTGGACGACGGCACAGGAGGATATTGAGTAATGTGGAAAACCTATTGTAATGAACGCATCACTTGGATTGAAGAAGCATTGGCCCAGTGGATTCCTGAACAAAACGGTCTGCTGAATTCTCTTTTTGAATCCATGCGCTACAGCCTTTTTGCCGGCGGCAAACGTTTGCGTCCGGTATTGCTGATGGCGGCGGCGGATGCGGTAGGCGGCGAAGGCCGACGATATTTACGCGTAGCCTGCGCTTTAGAAATGATTCATACATATTCATTGATTCACGACGATTTGCCGGCGATGGACAATGACGATTATCGCCGCGGCAAGCTCACCAATCACAAGGTGTTTGGTGAAGGCATGGCGATTTTAGCGGGCGACGGCCTTTTGACGGCAGCCTTTGAGCAAATGTTGCTCCAAGAAGGGGTGGATGCCGCTTGTCTAACTCAGGTAGTGCGGGAAATTGCCGCTGCCGCCGGGCCTGCCGGCATGGTCGGCGGGCAGGCGATCGATCTGGCGGCTACTGGGCAAGCGCAGCCGTTGAATCAAGAAGAACTGCGCTTTATGCATCGCGCGAAAACAGGCGCGTTGTTTCGGGCGGCGCTGCGAGGAGGAGGCTTGTTGGCCGGCGCCTCGCAAGAGCAATTAGCGGCTTTAACTACGTATGCCGAGGAGTTTGGCTTGGCCTTTCAAATTACTGATGATATTTTGGATGTCACCGGAGATGAAGCCACTATCGGTAAGCCTGTAGGCAGCGACGAACGCAACGAAAAAGAAACCTATGTGTCATTATACTCCTTGGACGGCGCCCGCCGTATGGCGGAGGAAAGCGTCCAGCGCGCTTTAGCGGCGCTGGAAATCTTCAGTACGGAAGCTGATGTACTGCGAAGCCTGGCTACGTATCTTGTTTCAAGGGAAAAATAGTCTGCAGACTTGTTACGAGTAAATTTTTACACTTGCTGTAGAAAGAAGGGACTTTCTTTTGCATTATCCGTTTCTTGATTCCATTCGTTCTCCCCGGGATATGAAAGGGTTTTCCTTGCGGCAATTGGAAAAATTGGCCGTAGAAATACGCCAGCTTTTGGTGGAAACCGTTTCTCATACAGGCGGCCACTTGGCGCCGAACCTGGGCGTTGTAGAATTGACATTGGCTTTGCATAAAGTATTCGATACCCCTTACGATAAAATCGTCTGGGATGTAGGCCACCAAGCGTATGTGCATAAACTTTTAACAGGGCGGCGTGAACAGTTTCAAACTTTGCGCCAAAAAGGCGGACTCAGCGGTTTTCCTAAGCCTTGTGAAAGTCCCCATGACGTGTTTGGAACCGGTCATTCCAGCACGTCTATTTCGGCTGCCTTGGGAATGGCTTTGGCACGGGATATGAACAAGGAAACCCACCAAGTCGTAGCCGTTATCGGTGACGGTTCTATGACCGGAGGGGAGTCCTTCGAAGCGTTGAACCATGCAGGACATCTCAAAACCAATATGATCGTTGTTTTGAATGACAATGAAATGTCCATTGCCAAAAACGTAGGCGCGTTGTCTTCCTATTTGGCAAAAATGAGGGTAGCGCCTACTTATACGCGTGTCAAGCAAGATGTCGAATTTTTGCTCAAACGCATTCCTGCCATCGGGGAAAGCATGCTGAAGACTGCGGAACGCTTTAAGGACAGCGTGCGTTACATGCTGGTTCCTGGCATGCTCTTTGAAGAGCTTGGCTTTACGTATTTAGGCCCTATAGACGGACATGACCTGCCTCTTTTATTGGAAATGTTGGAAAAAGCCCGCGATTTAGGAGGACCTGTCCTCATCCATGCATTGACGCAAAAAGGCAAAGGCTATGCACCGGCTGAAAATCATGCAGACCGCTTTCACGGGGTCGGGCCTTTTTGCATTGATTCCGGAGAAGTGATTCATTGCGCCGGAGCGCCTTCTTATACCGAAGTGTTTGGCAATACCCTGGTTGAACTGGCGCAAAAAGATAAGGCCATTGTCGCCATTACAGCAGCCATGCCCGGAGGAACGGGCTTGAAGAGCTTCTCTCAAAAATATCCGGAACGGTTCTTTGATGTAGGCATTGCTGAACAACACGCGCTGACCTTGGCGGCCGGTATGGCTACGCAAGGTAAAAAGCCGATTGTGGCGCTGTATTCTACATTTGCGCAGCGTGCCTATGACCAAATTCTCCATGATGTCTGTTTGCAAAAATTGCCGGTGGTTCTAGCCTTAGACCGCGCCGGCTTAGTAGGGGAAGATGGACCGACTCACCATGGCGTCTTTGACTATTCCTTTTTGCGGCATATTCCTGATATTTGCATCATGGCGCCTAAAGACGAAGGGGAATTGCGACAGATGCTTTATGCCGCTTTTCAATGGAATCGCACCGTTGCGCTACGCTATCCGCGCGGTTGCGGCGTTGGCGCATCCCTAACGGAGCCGTTAGAATTGCTGTCTTGCGGAAAAGCGGAAGAATTGGCTTTTGGCGAAGATGTCACCATTTGGGCTGCCGGCACCATGGTGGCTCCTGCTGTAGAAGCGGCGCAAAAGCTAATTGCCGAAGGAATTCAAGCCAGCGTAGTCAACGCTCGTTTTATAAAACCATTGGATGAAAAACTGTTAGTTCGCTTAGCCCAAGAATGCGGTTGCATCGTTACCATAGAAGAAAATGCGTTGGCTGGCGGTTTCGGCAGTGCGGTTTTGGAATTTTTAGAACAGCAGGAGCTGTATGATATTCCAGTGCTGCGCTTGGGGATTCCTGACTCCTTTATAGCCCATGGCAAACGTCAGGCGCTTTTGCAGGAACTGGGCCTCGATGCCGCGGGTATTGCCGCAAAAGTACGCAAGTTTGTTAAACATGGCAAAGAATTAACGGAAGAAGGCCTTGCATGAAGAAAGAACGTCTGGACGTTCTGCTGGTTGCGCAGGGGCATTTCCCCAGCAGAGAACGCGCTCGCGCCGCAATTATGGCTGGCATGGTGCTGGCAAATGAACAAAAAATAGAGAAACCGGGAACGACCGTGCCGGAAGACGCTACGATTCGCATTCTTGGTGACTCTATCGGCTATGTCAGCCGTGGCGGGTTGAAATTAGAAAAAGCGTTGCAGTATTTCTCGCTGGATCTTACTGGTAAAGTTATGGCCGATGTAGGAGCGTCTACGGGCGGCTTTACTGATTGCGCTTTAAAAAACGGCGCCGTCAAAGTGTACGCCATTGATGTCGGTTATGGACAACTGGCCTGGTCGTTGCGCACCGATGAACGCGTCATAAATATGGAACGCACTAATGTCCGAAATTTGACAGCGGATTCTCTGGGAGAAAAAGTTGATTTTATTTCCATTGATGTCGCTTTTATTTCTTTGGATAAAGTGCTGCCTATAGTACGGCAGCTTTTAGCGTCGCCTCATGGAGAAGTAATCGCTTTAATTAAGCCGCAGTTTGAAGCCGGTCGTGAGCATGTTGGTAAAAAAGGCGTCGTTCGTGATCCGGCTATTCATAAACAGGTAATTCAAAAGGTATTGCAAATAGCGCTGCAACTTGAGTTTACGCCGCTAGGGCTGACTTTTTCCCCTATTAAAGGACCGGAGGGAAACATCGAATATTTGCTGCACTTGGGGATTTCCAGCGCTTTGATGGCAGAAGTGGATGTAGACGCCATTGTGCAGGAAGCCCATACACATCTAAAAGAAACTCGCTAAGGAGGCTGCTGCATGCTGCGAATCGGTATATTCCCTAATAAAAATAAACCGTTAGCTAGAAACATTTTGAACACCCTTTTGCAGTTGATCGCCGAACGAGGAGGGCAAGGCCTGCTGCCGGATTCTTTGGGTGCCGAATGGCTGGGAGACCAAACTGCTTGCCCGGATGAAACATTGCGGGAACAGATTGACGTAGCCATCACATTGGGCGGTGACGGCACTTTGCTTAGTGTTTCCAGAAGGCTGGCCTGCAGCGGTATTCCCATTTTAGGAATCAATCTGGGACAACTAGGCTTTTTGGCGGATGTGGAAGTAGCGGAGCTGACGCAGAGCATGGATTGCCTTTTCTCCGGCAACTATACGCTGCAGCAGCGCATCATGGTAGAAGCATGGGTGGAACGAAGCGCAGAACGCGAGTTTTTGTCCTACGCCATGAACGAAGTCGTAGTAACCAAAAGTGGATTTTCCCGTTTAATTGACTTGGAAATAGCTATGAAATGCGAACCGGTAACCAATTTCTCCGCCGACGGCGTGATTGTAGCTACGCCAACCGGCTCCACCGGCTATTCGCTATCTGCTGGAGGTCCTATTGTCCATCCTGAACTGGATGTGCTGCTGTTGACTCCAATCTGCTCAAATACGCTGCACGCAAGGCCTTTTGTCATTCCCGGGCATGAAGAGCTGTGTATCCGAGTTCCTGCGCCGCAAGGGGATATTTTGGTTACCGCTGACGGACAAAACGGCTATCATGTGCAGCCTGGAGAAGCCATCTGCATTCGTCGTGCTGCAGCCAAAACACCGTTTATTCGCTTGCCGGGAACCTCTTATTATGAAGCCCTGCGTCGTAAACTTTGGAGAAATTATGAAGATCGCGATTAACGGTCTCGCTATCTGGCAATCCTTGTTTCTGACTAAGCTTGCCTCGGTTCGTTCGGCCGTAGACGCTACTGCCGGCAATGGCCATGATACCTTGTTTTTGGCCGCTCATACACAACCGGATTGCCGCATTTGGGCCCTGGATATTCAAGCTCAGGCTTTAGAAAAAACAAAGCTGCACCTAACAAAAGCTAATTTACAGGATAAAGTAATTCTTTGCCGCCACAGCCATGCCGAGCTGCTGGAAGTCATTCCGGAAGCGCCAGATTGCATTATTTTTAATCTTGGCTATTTGCCGGGAGGCGATCATAAATTGACGACACACGTTGATACCACGCTGCCGGCATTGGAGCAAGCGCTGCAACTACTGCGTCCCGGGGGCTGGCTTAGTGTTATGATATACCCAGGTCATGAAGCTGGCAAAGAGGAACGGCAACAGATCTTATCATGGGCTTCGTCTCTAGAACGCACTGCTGCCAGTGCGAGCCATTGGCATATGTTGAACCATCAAGAAGGAGCTCCTGAGCTTCTTTTACTAGAAAAGCCTTGTTAGAAGAAGGATACGGGGATTGAACAAGAGAATCA
>CAZKCR010000003.1:0-21680 GCA_964551055.1 uncultured Anaeromusa sp.
ATACTAAACACACCCAGAACGAACAAGAGTATCCATAAGCAAGAACAATAAAAACCCGGTCTGAACAACTGCGGTTTTCCGCTGTTTTCCGAACCGGGTTTTTCTCTTAAAATTCTGTCAGTCGATTTGAATGACCGTAATATCGGTCAGCGGATACTCCAAGCGTTCGCCAGTCGCTCCCCGCAAGTGCGAAACCACGCCTTCATGATATTCCCCTGGCCAAGCCACCAATAAAGTCTGTTTTTTACTAATAGTCCGCAGCAGCTCTACCGGCTGCAATTCTAACTCAGCTGCGAAAAAATTCCGCATGTTATCCAGCAGAACTACGTCGGCTCCCAGCGCCGCCAAAGCCTTCGTTATCGTTCTGGCGGCTTCCGCTTGACGAGACGCGTGCGCTGTCGGACGCCATTCCTTCGACAATAACTCTTTGCCTTCAACATATTTCCAACCGCGCATGCTGGCTAATTCCCTCAAAATCTTACTTTTCCCGCTGCCAGGGGCGCCGATGAGCAACACCATTTTATCCGTGGTTTGGGCCGCATCATGAACACACTCCACAATTTGCTGTACAATGGCCATCTCAATTCCTCCTTTTTTAAGAATCCGCCGATCCCCTCAACGGTTCTCCGTTACCCTGTTCTTCCTATGGGCTCTACCTTCCAGAAAAGACCGCTTCGTGACGATTTTCTTATGCGGTACTCTAATCATTGTTTTGTTACATTCGACAGCTCACTACTAAAACCCTTTCGATTTCAGAGCCGGCAACGCATAACAAAAGCCCCCCTTGCGGGGAGCCTCTTTTCAGGTTTTATCGCGGAAATCAGGTCCCAAAAACTCCACGCCCAACTCTCGCGTTGGAAGCGTGCGGCTTATAGCATCCCCATCTTCGCCTCGATTGTCTAAATACCGCTCCAGTTTCCGTTTGACCCGCTGCAAAGCGTTGTCGATCGATTTTACATGGCGATCCAGCTCCACGGCGATTTCCTGATAGGATTTACCGTCCAAATACGCCATGAGAACCTTCCACTCCAAGTCGCTTAAAATTTGGCCCATTTTTTCTTCGATGTCGCTGAATTCTTCCCGACTGATCACCAGTTCTTCCGGATCGGAAATTTTCGAACCCGAAAGCACATCCAGCAGCGTCCGGTCGGAATCTTCATCATAAATAGGCTTGTTTAGAGAAACATAGGAATTCAAAGGAATGTGTTTTTGCCGCGTAGCCGTCTTAATCGCCGTAATAATTTGGCGAGTAACGCAAAGCTCTGCAAAAGCCCGGAACGAAGACAGCTTATCGCCGCGAAAATCACGAATAGCCTTATATAGACCAATCATGCCTTCCTGGATAATATCTTCGCGGTCCGCGCCAATCAAAAAGTACGATCTGGCCTTGGCTCTTACGAAGTTCCGGTATTTATTGATTAGAAAGTCAAGTGCAATGGAATTTTCTTTTTCTTTTGCATCGGTGACGATTTCTTCGTCGGTCATATTTTCGAATACGCCGTACAAATCATTTTGCGAATGAAACCGCATGCGATCGCCCCCCAGTTTTTCCTTGTTCCTTCATTCGAGCCTTCCCATCTAACCTAACGGTGTTTCTGGCGACGACTGCTCAAGGTGTTTCGAGGGCGTGTCAGACAATAATCCCTCATCAATAACCGAACTTCTACCAGTAAAAAAATTATACCGTATTCCTGCGGCCAGCGTCAAGCAAGACTGCATCCGCAAATCAACCCTGCTGCAGACGCTGTCGTACAGCTTCATACAAAACAAGCGAGCAGGCTACCGACGCATTCAGAGAATTAACATGGCCCTGCATGGGAATACGCACTAAAAAATCGCAGTGTTCTTTCACAAGACGCCCCAAGCCTCGACCTTCACCGCCGATAACCAAGGCCAACGGACCTTTAAGAGACGCTTCGAAATAGTTCTCCGTGCCGTCCATATCACAACCAGCTACCCATACGCCTGCTTTTTTCAGTTTATCCAAAGTCTGAGCCAAATTGGCGACTCTAGCAACAGGAACATACTCCACCGCACCTGCGGATGTTTTGGCTACTGTCGTCGACAAAGGACAACTGCGCCGTTTGGGTATAATGACCCCGTGGGCGCCGGCGGCATCCACCGTACGCAAAACAGCCCCCAAGTTATGGGGATCTTCCAGCTCATCCAAAACAACAATTAAAGGCGCTTCTCCTTTTGATTCTGCAGCTGCTAAAATATCCTCTACCTCAGCATACTCCACCGGCGAAGCCATCGCCACTACACCTTGATGCCGCTGTCCCGGCGCCAGCTGCGCCAACCGCTGCGGCTCCACTTCCTGCACCAGAATGCCTTTATCCTTAGCAATTCCCGCCAACTCTCGAAGGGACCCTTGCCGCTCGCCTTTGGCGATAAGCAATTTATTCAAAGGTCGGCCGCTTTTCAGCGCCTCGCCGACGCTGTTACGCCCGGCAATTACATCTTCCATCATATTCCTCACTTTCTAAAAAGCGCCGAAGAGCCTTTTCTTTTCGCCAAATCAGGGCAGGTATTTTCTGCACAAGCAATCGTCCAAGCCGCAACCTGAGTGCCGCAGACAACTGCCTGTCCCAAGGGTTTTCCTGCAGCCAAGCCATAGACCGTGCCGGAGAAAAAGGCGTCCCCAGCACCGGTGGAATCAACCACATCGGTCTTAAATACAGGCTGATAACCCAGCTCCTGACGAACCGCATCATAGTAGACCGCTCCGCGGGCGCCCAGTGTAATGACCATAGACTGCATTCCTTGGGCATCTGCGTACGCGCGAAGCTCTTTGGCGATTTCTTCCGGTTCCAGTACGGACAATTCCCGCTTCAGCAGCCTGCCGGCCTCCACGTCATTGCAAATAAAAGAAGCCAAGCGCGGCAAAATATCTGGTTTTTCTAGAATTACAGACAAATTGCCAGGTATGCCGTGCACCGGTACCCCTTGCTCTACCGCCAGTTCCAGCACTCGCAGCGTCAATGCGGCGTTCAAATCCAATTCCAAAATCACATGCTGCGTTTTTTCTAGCAGAGCCCTTCCCTTTTCTTGTACCAACTCGCCCAAAGCCGTCAGATCCGGCATCTGCGAAATAGAACCCAACAGTTCGCCATTCGCCCCAAGAACGGCCAGCCACATTCCCATGCCTCGCCCTACTGCCGGCACGCACTGCATGTCCACCCCCGCCGCTTGCAAACGGCTGCAAACTTCTTCCGCCAGAGCGCTTTCGTCAACCGTACTGACAAAACGTACCGTCAACCCTAGATACGCTAAATTTTCCGCTACATTCCGCGCCACGCCGCCATGAAAAAACTCGATGTGTCCTAAGTTGCGCCCCTGAGGATTATAGGCTTTTTGCGCAAAGCCCTTACAATCAACAAATACAGTGCCAAATACGGCCACGGTTCCCATTGCTCATCCCCCTCAGCTTTGCGACGGCAACGGTTTAGCCCGCCCGCAGCTCATTTTTCCTTCACTGCAATAGCCGGCAGAAATGCAGGTAGGACCCGCTTTTGCAAAAAGCAATGGCGCCGCCTGGCGCGCTTCCTGCAACATAGCTTCCGCCATGGCCCGAATCTCCCACTGCGCCCGCATACAGCAGCGCAACGAGAAAAAATGCAGCAATGTGCGGGCGTTCATGGTAATAACGACTTTGGTTTCTGTCGCGTTAGCCAATACATACCGCGCATCCTCCTTAGGAACGCCCATAGCGGTTAACTCTTCGTACGCCGTACGGATCTGCGCCATCAAGTCTGCAAACTTTGCCGCGGCTTCCGGACGCGCGGCAATGGTCGGAGGTACAATAGCCTCAAAATCATGTTCTCCCACATAACGCTGCGATTGCTGCGAATACGAAGCAATGCGGTGTCTCACCAGTTGGTGGCTCAAGACCCGCGAAATGCCTTCAACGGCAAAGGTAAAGTTCACATGCTCCAGCGTAGATAAATGTCCCAGATCGACAATCTTACTAACTAGCCCTGCCACTTGGGACTGGCTCATTTTTTCAGCCAACTCTTCCGCACCAACAGCCGAATAGCACAAACGAGCCGCCATGGCCACCATCCGTTCCGGCTCCGGCGTATATTGCATCAATTTTACTTGCATTCGTCTTTTCCTTCCTTTCCTGCCTGCAAAGCGGCAAAGGCAATCGAAAAAGACTGCTCCGCCAACACTTCCAAGCGTTCCTCCTGCCCAGACAGCAGCAAATAACCAAAAAGAGCCTCCAACGCCGTGCTTTGGCGGTACTCTTTGACACTGGCGCTTTTCGGCACAGAAGCTTTGGTATTCCGCCCCCTTCTGGCCACAGCCCCTTCCGCTTCTGTTAAGTCATCTTTCAACGCCTCATAGGCCTTAGACTGATACACGGCAGAAACCAGCCGCATACCTGCCTCATGAACGACCCGCACCTGACGTTGTTCCTTTTCCAACAGCCGCAGCCTTACATAAAGCGTATAGTAAGCATCGCCCACATACGCCAACACCAAAGGGTGAGCCTGTTCCGTTAACGCCGGCTCTCCGCCTGCATCCTGCAATAGACGATCCTTCAAAAACTGAAACTGTGAAAATTTCATTTGCGCTTCCACCGCGTTCCCTGCGGAGAATCTTCAATAACAACCTCCAAGGCCTGCAGAGCGTCCCGAATGCGATCCGCCGTTCCCCAATCCTTATTCTGCCGAGCCTGCTGCCGCAGCTCCAGCACCAATTCCATCAAGCCGTCTACCAGACCATTATCTTCACCTGCGCTTTCCGTCGCCGCAGGCACAATGCCCAGCACGTCCTCCAGCAAAGCAAAGAGAGCCGTCGCTTCGTTTACCGCTTTGCTAGAAACGGCCTCTTTACCTGAAGCGATTAGCGTTTGATACGAATTAACTTCTTTACCAAAGGTAAAGAACGTACTAATGGCTAAAGCCGTGTTGAAATCATCATCCATGGCTGCAAAAAACTCTTCTTTCGCTTTCTGCGCCGCCGCCAAGAGTTGCTCAGCGCCAGCACCGCCACAGTCCGTCGCAGCAGCAACAGTTAACTCCGCCAAATTCCGTTTCACTGTAGCTAAGCGCTCCAAAGCCCGCTCCGCTTCAGTCAGTCGTTCGTCGCTGAAATCCAAGGGGCTGCGGTAATGAGTGGAGAGAATGAAGAAACGCAGCACTTCCGGCGCATAATGCGCCAAAATATCTTGAACCAAAAAGAAGTTCCCCAGTGACTTGCTCATTTTTTCCTGATTTACCGTAATAAAACCGTTATGAAGCCAATAACGCACAAAAGGAGTTACCCCCGTAAAAGCCTCCGACTGGGCCACTTCGTTTTCATGATGCGGGAAAATCAAATCGCTGCCGCCGCCATGAAAATCAAACTGCTCGCCCAAATATTTATGGGACATAGCCGAGCACTCAATATGCCAGCCAGGCCGACCGGCGCCCCAGGGGCTTTCCCATGAAGGCTCGCCCGGTTTGGCGCTCTTCCACAATGCAAAATCCATGGGATGGTGTTTGCGTTCGTCTACTTCGACCCGAGCGCCGGCTTTCATATCGTCCAGCGAGCGGCCGCTCAACTTGCCGTAATCCTCAAACTTTTCCACCGCATAATACACATCGCCGTCAACGACATAGGCGAAACCGTCTTTCACCAGCTTGGCTACCATGTCGATGATCTCTTGCATATGCGTAGATACCTTGGGATAGATCGCCGCCCGACGCACATTCAGCTTATCCATCACTTCAAAATAGCTGGCGATATAGCGCTCGGAAATAGTATGCCAAGGCACTTGTTCTTCATTGGCTGTCCGGATAATCTTATCATCCACATCGGTAAAGTTTTGCACATGCATTACTTCCCAGCCCTGATGCTCCAAATAACGGCGAATGACATCCCAAGTTACAAACGGTCTGGCATTGCCAATATGGGGATGGTTGTACGGCGTAACCCCGCAAACATACATTTTAACTTTTCCTTCTTCCAATGGAACAAAGGCTTCTTTCTGTTTGGTCAATGTATTATATACACGCAAATTCATTTTTTCTTCAGCTCCTCTTCCAATTCATGAACGCGTCCTTCCAGCCTGCGCAGATTGCGCTGCATACACATCATCATTTCCGCAACCGGATCCGGCAAGTCATTATGATCCAAATCAATGGGGTCCACAGCCTGATTATTGTCGATCCGGCGCCCTTCGTGCCACACTATGCGACCGGGAATGCCCACCACCGTCGAATTAGGCGGCACTTCCTTGAGAACGACCGAGCCAGCGCCGATTTTAGAGTTATCTCCCACCTTAAACGAACCCAGCACTTTGGCGCCGCTGGCAATAACTACATTGTTGCCCACCGTAGGATGTCGCTTTCCCTTTTCCTTGCCAGTCCCGCCAAGAGTGACGCCTTGATACAAGGTAACATTATCACCGATTTCCGCAGTTTCGCCAATTACAATGCCTGTACCATGATCAATAAACAAGCCTTCTCCAATGGTCGCCCCAGGATGAATTTCTATGCCTGTTAAAAATCGAGCAAAATTAGAAACCAGACGCGCCGCCACAATCCATTCGCTAAGAAACAAGCGGTGCGAAATTCGATGCAGCCAAATCGCGTGTAGTCCCGAGTAGCAAAGAAGCACTTCCAGCACGCTCCGCGCAGCCGGATCGCGTTCAAAAATAACTTGGATATCCTTCTTGATGCGCTTAAACATGAATTCTCTTCCTTTCTCTTCCATGAAAAACAACGCAAAAGAACCACCATCTCCTGACAGAGACGGTGGTTCCGTGGTTCCACTCTGCTTGGACAGCTCTTGCCATCCCTCTAGGCGCAATAACGGGCGCACCCGTGGAGAGTTTAGCTCTCCCAGCTCCCGGACGCATTTCCGCCGACCGCTGCCTGCAGATGCTCTCAACCTAGGCATCCACTCTCTGTAAGGACGTTTCTGCGTACTTTTTCCGTTCTTTGCCTTCATCTATTCGTATTGCCTGCAGTATATCCCGTTCCAGCACCGCTGTCAATCAGATTTTTGCCAACATGCGTTCCATCCGGGCCAGCGTACGTTCCCGCCCGATCAGCGGCACAATGTGAATGAGCTCCGGTCCGTGCATACACCCTGTCAGGGCTACACGCACCGGCATGAAGACCTTTTTGCCGCCCAATTTCAGTTCTTTCGTGATGCTTTTCAGCAATGCCTTTATCGCCGGCGCGTCTACTGTCTCCAACGCCAGCAGTTTGGTCTTAAACAAGTCCATCACCGGCGGCACATCCGCATCACGCAGAATTTCATGGGCATCCTCATTTTCAAAGTCAATCTCATCTTGAAAGAAAACAGCCGCATGATTGACAATTTCCGCTCCGTAGCTGATATAGTCTCGTAATGCTTCCACCATCTGCTCGACCCAGGCTCGCTGCTCTTCATTCAGCACTTCCTGTACATAACCAGCTTTGACCAAATGGGGCAGTACCAAATCGGTAAGCTGCGCCAAAGTCAGCTTCTTTAAGTAGCAGGCGTTGATGTAGTTTAGTTTGTCTACATCGAACACCGCCGGATTTTTCGCCACCCGGTCCATAGAGAATTTTTCGATCAGTTCCTGACTGGTAAAAAGCTCTTCTTCTCCGGGAGGAGCCCAGCCCAAAAGCGCCAAGAAATTCACAATGGCTTCCGGCAAATAACCTAGTTGACGGTACTGTTCCACTGAAGTTGCGCCATGGCGCTTGCTCATTTTGGAGCGATCCTTGCCTAAAATTAGTGAAATATGACCAAACTGCGGCGCTTCAAAGCCAAGCGCTTTGTATAAAAGCCATTGCCGTGGCGTATTGGACAAATGCTCTTCCGCCCGAATGACATGGGTAATTTTCATCAGCATGTCATCGATCACCACAGCATAGTTATACACCGGAATACCATCCGATTTGACGATAACAAAATCACCTACACCGGACGATTCAAAACGTACTGTTTCACGGACCATATCCTGAAAAACAATTTCTTGGCCTTCAGGGACGCGAAACCGAACAACCGGCTTGCGCCCGGCCGCTTCCATAGCCGCTTTCTCTTCTTCCGAAAGATTACGACACCGTCCGCCGTAGCGGGGCGTTTCTCCCTTGGCCAACATCGCCTGACGTTCTGCTTCCAGCTCTTCTTCTGTACAATAGCAATGGTACGCCTGCCCAGAAGACAACAGTTGTTCTGTGTACTGCCGGTAAATGTCCAAACGCTGTGTCTGATAATAAGGCCCGTAAGGACCGCCCACCTCGGGGCCCTCATCCCAGTCCATGCCCAGCCACCGCAAGGCGGCCTTGATATTTTCTTCCGATTCTTTAGAAGAACGCTCCAGGTCCGTATCTTCAATTCGCAACACCAGCTTGCCGCCGTGCTTGCGGGCCAATAGCCAATTAAACAGCGCCGAACGGGCGCCGCCGATATGAAACGGTCCCGTAGGGCTCGGCGCAAAACGCAGCCGCATTTCTTTCTCTACCATCAATATTCCCTCCAACAACGTCCAATTTAAGGCCATATTCTTTTATGATAGCAGATTCCTCTCATTTGTGCAAAAGCCATTCCTTTTAACGTACAGTTTTATGATTTCAAGCTCTGTTTTCCGCAAATCTTTTTCATCATACCATTCTATAAATAATTTCAAGTATGAAGAAATTATTTGCAGGAAAATAGATCGTCACAAAGAATTGTGCTTATATACCGTTTCCAGTAAACACGGCAGAAACAAAGGAGGGGATTCCTATGAAAACCTATATCCGATGCAAAGCTTGCGGTTACATCATGGATGAAAGCCATTTAAAAGATGTTTGTCCGGCATGCAATCTGCCAAAAACCGTATTTGAACCGTATACTAAGAAAATTTCGCCCCAGCGAAAGTTCCTGCTTGATCAACATTTTCATCCTATTGCCGTACACTTCCCCCAGGTCTTCATGGCGCTTATCGTATCTATGCTGGGACTTTCTTTCCTTGTTGCCGAACCATTGCGTAATGAGTTTCTCATTGTGGCAAAATTTTCTTTGATCGCTCTGCCATTTTCGGTATTCTTCGGCTTTATTACCGGGCTGTACGATGGCAATTTACGGTTCAAAACAGTTAAAACGCCTATTTTAAAAAGCAAAATACTCGTGGGCGCCGTCTTTCAAGGCCTATCGTGCCTGATGCTCTGGCTTTACTTAGCCAATGGCTTTACACCCTCTAACATAGTAGCACTAATCGCGCTCGGCCTAGTCAGCACCGGCTGCGCCATTTATCTCGGACGCGTAGGCTCCCCTATGTTTGATTCATTTTTGCCAGGATAAGCTGAAGATACTTTATCCCCTGCGCCGAAGGCGCAGGGGATTTTTAGCGTCTTTTTCTATTTTCTAAGCATGGCCACCGCATAAGCGGACATGCCTTCTTCGGTTCCTACAAAGCCAAGTTTTTCTGTCGTCGTAGCTTTGATATTGACACGCTCTTCGGCCACCTTTAATGCCGCCGCCACATTTTTAACCATTTGGGGAATATGCGGCGCCAGTTTGGGCCGCTGCGCCGCCACGGTTACATCTACATTATTGACGATCCAGCCTGCCTGTTCCAGCAAGGTCTGGACCTTCTCCAGCAGCAGCAAGCTGGAAATACCGCGATACTGCTCTTCTGTGTCCGGAAAATGACGGCCAATATCGCCCAAGCCCGCCGCGCCTAAGAGCGCATCCTTCAAGGCATGCAACAATACATCCGCATCGGAATGACCATCTAACCCCAGCGAATGAGGAATGTCTACACCGCCCAAAATCAGCTTGCGTCCCAGCACCAAGCGGTGCACATCATAGCCCATGCCTGTTCTCCACTCCACTTGCCGTTCCTCCCCGCGCTGCTGCAATATAGCTTCCGCCACGACCAAGTCTTCCGGCGTCGTGACCTTTAGATTGCTGTACTCACCCCGCACTAAATGCACAGGCACACCCAAACGCTCCACCAGGGAAGCATCGTCAGTCCCTAAAAAACCTTCTGCTGCCGCTTGGGCATAGGCTTGACGCAACAGAGCCGCTTCAAATACCTGGGGCGTTTGGATAGCCCACAGGCGTTCCCGCGGCGGAGTCGCCACTACGCAGCCGACAGCATCGCTTTCTTTAATCGTGTCCTTTACCGGGACGGCCAAGCCGGCTGCTCGCTGCTGCTGCGCCGCCTCCACTACGGCATCGACCGATTCCGGCAGCACCAATGGCCGCGCCGCGTCATGCACTGCCACGAGCTTCGTTCCTTCAGGAAGAACCTTCAGGGCGTTGGCAATGGAATATTGCCGTTCGCTGCCGCCAGCCACCACTTGCCAGGGCTTTAACGTTCCATCTTGAGACAGGATGCGCCTGACCTCAGTTTCTTCTTCCGGCGCCGCTACGATGATCATCTCATCAATTTTTCTGCTGGCCGATAAAGCCTGGGCACTGCGCAAAAGCATCGGACGTGAAAGAAGCGGGAGAAAAGCCTTATTGCTCCCCCCGCCCATGCGCCGTCCCTGTCCTGCCGCAGCTAAAACAGCTATATTCATTCTTTAAGCGCCTCTTTCTCCATTCTTCAATTTGGCAAAAATCATACGACCAGCCGCAGTTTGCAGCACCGAAGTCACCAAAACTTCTATATGCTCACCTACATATTTTTTTCCGCCGTCGACGACAATCATAGTTCCATCGTCGAGATAAGCCACTCCCTGACCGAATTCCTTGCCATCTTTCACCAAATGCACATGCATTTCCTCACCAGGCAACACTACCGGCTTGACCGCATTGGCCAGCTCATTAATGTTCAAGACAGCAACGCCATGCAGTACAGCCACTTTGTTCAAATTGAAGTCATTGGTCAATATCTTGCCACTAGTTTCTTTAGCCAATTGAATTAGCCGCGAATCTACTTCCGCAATTTCTTCATAGTTGCGGTTGTCGATCTGTACCGCCAAGCCCAATTCCTTCTGCATGCGATTTAAGATATCAAGTCCCCTGCGTCCCCGATTGCGTTTCAGCGGATCGGAAGAATCTGCAATATGCTGCAGCTCTTCTAACACGAAAATCGGTACTAATAGCCGGCCTTCTACAAAACCGCTTTGGCAGATATCCGCAATACGCCCGTCAATAATAACGCTCGTATCGAGAATTTTTGGCGCGCAGACATCCGCCTGAGGCACCTGCTGCTTCGGCGCTTTTTCCCCTTTATTCAGCCAAGGCAAATAAGACACCAAAAAGCCAAGCTCATCCCGTTTGCGCACGGCAATGTTCATGCCTAAATAGCCCAAAAAGATACTCAAAACAATAGGAATGTATTTGCCAATAATCGGAATCGGTAAAAAAGAAGAGCTAATTAAGTTAGAAAGTATAAGTCCGATAGACAAACCTGCCGCTCCCGCCAATACATCGTTTAGCGGCATTTTGTTTAACCGTGCTTCCACCCAGTCGTTAATGCGCCATAAGTACCGCACAAAAAGCGGCGATAGAAGAAAACCCAGCAAGCCGCCTACAAAAGCGCCCGCAAGCAAGGATAAAATCGTAGCCAGCGTGCTGCCGAACAAGCCCATGCGCAACACTTCCGCGCTTACCAACACCGCCAGCACCTGGTTGATCCATTCCGCCATGGTCAAAAGGCCCGCGATCACGCCCAAGCCGGTAATTACAAAGCGCAATACTCTATCCAGCATGATTTCGCCTCCTTTCGCGTATACTAGATCTATCTCTTATGCCATGTTGCCACAACAATAAAACGCCCCCCTTTGGCTTGCCAAATTACCGCCATACCGGTTTATTGTAACACAGCGGCCAATGCTTCCGCTACCTGCCTAACGCCAATATACTCCGCTTCCGCTTTGCGCTGTTTCAATGCCGCCAGGTTGCCTGCAGGCAAAACAAAGCGTCGAAATCCCATTTTCCAAGCCTCCTGAATGCGCAGCTCCGCGCGAGGCACCATACGTATTTCTCCGGTCAAGCCGACCTCTCCCATGACCACCGTATGCGGATCAACAGGTCGATTGCGAAAGCTTGAAGCAATGGCCACCGCTACCGCCAAATCCGCCGCAGGCTCCGCCATACGAATGCCGCCGATTGTGTTGACATATACGTCCTGATCCCCCAGCACTAAACCGACTCGTTTTTCCAGCACCGCCAGCAAGAGCAGCGTTCGATTATAGTCAAAGCCGGCAGCCGTTCGCCTCGGCATACCGAAGCAGGTAGTGCTTACAAGCGCCTGCACTTCGAGCAGTAAGGGCCGAATTCCCTCCAAATGCGCTAGAACGACCGACCCAGGAGAATTCACCGGTCGTTCCGCCAGCAAAATTGAAGATGGATTTTCCACTTCGACTAAGCCGTCCTCCTCCATGGCAAAAAGACCGCTTTCCTGAGTAGAGCCAAAACGATTTTTAATGGCCCGCAGCACCCGGAATGTATAACTGCGCTCCCCTTCAAAATACAAAACCACGTCCACCATATGCTCCAACAGGCGAGGCCCTGCAATTTGCCCGTCTTTAGTAACATGCCCGATGATGGCAATGGAAATTCCTTCTTCTTTAGCCAGCCGCAACAGCCGTCCCGTACACTCGCGCACTTGTCCAACGCTGCCTGGCGCACTGGGAAGCTCCGGACAATACATGGTCTGAATGGAATCGATCACCAATAAAGCCGGTTTGCATTCCTGCGCCGTGCGCAAAATGTCATCCAGGCGGGTCTCATTCTGCACCCACAAGCGCGGCTGCAGACGTCCCAGACGTTCAGCCCGCATGCGGGTTTGCGCCGCCGACTCCTCGCCGGAAACATACAGTACCGGCGCCTGCCCTTGGCTTAAATGCGCCGCCACCTGCAGCAGCAGCGTCGATTTGCCAATTCCCGGATCTCCGCCTACAAGCAGCAAAGAACCAGGTACCAAGCCGCCCCCAAGCACCCGGTCCATTTCACCGCTGCCGGTCGACATGCGAGGCAGTGCACTAATATCGACTTCGGTAATCGGACAGGGCCGGGATACTGCTGCCGTAGCACTTCCCAAGCCAGGCCGGCTGGCCTCTTTGCGGAGCACTTCCTCACTGAAGGAATTCCATTCCCCGCACTCCGGACACTTTCCCAGCCACTTGCTTGAATCATAACCGCAAGCCTGGCATACATAACGTATTTTATCTTTTGCCATTCTTTTTATTGCCTCCTGCCGCCTGCATCTGCATAAATGCCGAAAGCACTTTGGATAGGGCATACCCAAAGTGCTTTCGCGCCGTCCGGCGTCATTTCCTGCTACAAAACCCGAGTAAATACCTTTTTTAGTTTTTTTTCGCGAATGTCAGCTTCCCTGCTTCGTCGGCATCGACAGCCACTGTATCTCCCGCCCCAATACCTCGACGCAGCAACATTTCCGCAATTTCATCCTCTACCAGTTTCTGAATGGCCCGCCGCAGCGGCCTGGCTCCATAGGTGATGTCCAGGCCTTCCTTAATCAGTTCTTCTTTCGCCTTTTCGCTGACTTCCAGGGCAATCTCGTTTTCCCCTAGGCGTTTGGACACATCTGTAAGCATGATTTCAACAATCTGCTTGAGTTCTTCATCGTTCAGACTGGAGAATACAATCAACTCGTCAATGCGGTTCAAAAACTCCGGTCGGAACAGTTTTTTCACTTCTTCCAGCACGCGTTTCTTGGCTTCACTATCGTCCTTCTTTTTCTCATTGCCTGTAACAAAGCCCATCGTCCCGCCGCCTTGGCGCTGTAAATGCTTAGCTCCTACATTAGAGGTCATGATAATAACGGTATTCTTAAAATCAACCGTTCGTCCCTGACCATCGGTCAGCCGACCGTCTTCCAACACTTGCAGCAACATATTGAATACATCCGGATGCGCTTTTTCAATTTCATCCAACAACAATACAGCATAGGGTTTGCGCCGTATTTTCTCCGTCACCTGGCCGCCTTCTTCATACCCTACATAACCGGGAGGCGCTCCTACAAGACGGGAAACCGTGTGCTTTTCCATATACTCGGACATATCCAGACGAATCATGGCGTTTTCATCACCAAAGAGCGCCTCCGCCAGAGCGCGAGCCAGCTCGGTTTTGCCCACGCCGGTTGGCCCCAAGAAAACAAAAGAGCCAATAGGCCGTTTGGGATCCTTCAACCCAGCCCGAGCGCGACGTACCGCCCGAGCCACAGCCTGTACAGCCTCATTCTGGCCGATAACTCGTTTATGCAAAACCTCTTCCAGCTTCAACAGCCGCTCGGACTCTTCTTCCGCCAGCTTTCGGACAGGAATCCCAGTCCAGCCTGCCACAACTTGAGCAATATCATCCGCAGACACCACGATTCGCTCGCCGCCGCCCTGTTTCCAAGAGCGCTGCTTTTCTTCCAGCTGCATTTTTAAAGTTTGTTCTTGGTCCCGCAGCTTTGCCGCCTGCTCGAATTCCTGAGCGATAATGGACGCTTCTTTTTCCGCTTGAATGCGCGCCAGTTCCTTCTCCAATCCTTTCACGTCTTCGGGCTTGGAAAACGCTCCTAAACGTACTCGCGAGGCAGCCTCGTCCATCAAATCAATCGCCTTATCCGGAAGATACCGGTCGGAGATATAGCGATGAGACAGCTTTACTGCCGCTTCAATGGCTTCATCTGCAATTTTAGCCCGATGAAAGGCTTCATAACGATCCCGAATCCCTTTCAAAATGGCGATGGCATCTTCCACACTGGGTTCGCCGACATTCACCGGCTGAAAACGCCGTTCCAAAGCCGCATCCTTCTCAATATGCTTTTTATATTCGGACAACGTTGTAGCCCCAATTACTTGAATCTCGCCACGAGCCAACGCCGGTTTTAAAATATTGGCAGCATCAATGGCTCCTTCAGCGCCGCCGGCGCCCACTAACGTATGCAATTCATCGATAAATAAAAGGATATTGCCTGCTTCGCGCACTTCCTCCACTACCTTGCGCACTCGGTCTTCAAATTCGCCGCGATATTTCGTGCCCGCCACCATGGCTGCCATATCTAAAGAGATGACTCGCTTGGCCCGCAGCGTCTCCGGCACCTTGGCATCAACAATTCGCTGCGCCAGCCCTTCCGCCACAGCTGTCTTGCCTACGCCAGGCTCGCCGATTAAAACCGGATTGTTTTTAGTGCGCCGACTAAGAATTTGCAGCACCCGTTCAATTTCACTGTTGCGCCCAATAACCGGATCAATTTTCCCGTTTTTCGCCAATTGATTTAAGTCCCGTCCGAATTCATCAAGGAGCGGCGTATTGGTTTCCTCGTCCTCCACCGCCTGGGCATGGGCATTGCCGGAAGCGTAAAACCCTCCGCCCAACAGCTCCATCACTCGCTGCCGAACCTGCCCCAGATCGGCCCCTAAGGCGGCAAGAACCTGCGCTGCTACGCCTTCGCCTTCCCGAATAAGTCCCAAGAGGATATGCTCGGTACCAACATACTGATGTCCCAACCGCAGTGCTTCTTCTACCGATAGTTCGATAACTTTTTTGGCTCGCGGCGTATAGCTAATATCTCGGCTTGTCCCGTCACCTCGCCCTATGGTTTCTTCCACCTGGCGGCGAATGCGCTCCAAGTTAATATTAAGAGAGGTCAATGCTCGCGAAGCCACGCCTTCCCCTTCATGCAGCAGACCCAGCAGCAAGTGCTCCGTGCCTATATAATCGTGCCCCAAGCGAATGGCTTCCTGCTGCGCCAGCATCAGTACCCGTCTGGCGCGCTCTGTAAAACGGCTCAACATTGTAAATACCTCCCTTTAATAAATCATCTACTGCTCGTTCTCCGGCTCCTGCGCCAATGTATGACGGATAACTTCCGCCCGCAAGGCCGCGCGTTCTTGAGCTGTCATCGTTTCCTTCCCGGCCAGAGAATGAAGGAAGCCTGGGCGAGTCTTAACCAACAAGCTGTGCAACACCGACTTTTCTACATCAGTCACGATCCCCAGGTCTACGCCTAAGGATACATCACTGAGCAACCGTAGCGCTTCCTCGCCTGACATACTGCGCGCATGACACATAACACCATAAGCCCGCCAAACACGATCAGCCAAAGAATCTTCCGCCTGCTCCAGCAGCCGCAGACGAGCCTGACGCTCGTGGTGCACCATATGCTGCACTACGCCGTTCAAATTGGCAATAATTTCTTCTTCTTTCGGTCCCAGCGTCAGTTGATTGGAAACCTGAAATAAATTGCCAGCCGCTTCTGTTCCTTCGCCATAAAGACCGCGCACCGCAAGACCCAACTGCGTGGCTGCCGAAATCACCCGACTGGCCTGCTTGGTCATAACCAAAGCCGGCAAATGCAGCATGACGGAAGCGCGCAGGCCTGTACCCAAATTAGTCGGGCATGATGCCAAGTAGCCCAGGTCTTCGCGAAAAGCTATCTCTTCGCGACTTTCCAACAGATCATCTACCTCGTTAGCCTGAGATAGGCACTGCTCCAAATTCAAGCCCGGCGCCACCGCTTGAATGCGCAAATGATCCTCTTCATTCACCATAATACTTACAGCGCCTTCTCGCCCTACCACCAAGGCTCTCCCTGCAGCACACTGGGCAAAATCGGGACTTGCCAGATGCTTTTCTACTAAAATTTTCCGCTCCAGCTTCGACAAATTCTCTAGCGGTATAAAAGCATAAGCTGACTCGTCTCCCTGATTAAGCTGCGGCAACGCTTCTTTTACCACATTTAATACCTGCTGCAATATCGCTTCGTCGGCGCGGGTAGGGAATGCAAAACGCTGAAAATTCCTCGCCAGCCGCACTCGGCTGGATAGAGCGATATCGCCCTCCGGCCCGGGAATCGTTCCCCACGCACTGCGGGGGCTGCGCAATAATTCCTGCCAATTCATGCCTTGCACCACCTTATCCACGCTGGCTCTGCATCTCAAGGCTGCGTATTTCATCCCGCAAGCGAGCCGCTTCTTCATATTCTTCTTGTCTCACATGGTGTTCCAATTGCTGCCTCAGTCCTTGAATGCGTCGTCGCATTTGCAAAGCAGCTCCTGTATGCCTCGGCACTTTACCGTTATGCTGTGCTGTGCCATGAATGCGCCGCACCATGGGCCCCAGCTTTTCTTCAAAGGCGTCAAAGCAGCCGCTGCAGCCAAAAGTTCCCTTGTGGCTAAACTCCTCATAGGTCAACCCACAGTCAAGACAGCGCAATGTTTCTTCCTGCAACTCCTCCGGTTGCGACGCCGCCAAGAGCAGCTTAAGAAAATCCTCTGCACCCGCCGGGTCGTTTAAAGCCAAAACCGAAAGAGCCGACTGTCCCTGAGCGCAAACATCACAAAAATGATGTTCTTCCTTTTCGGAGCCCATCATCTGGACAATGCGTATTGTTGCCGGCCTTTTCCCACAGTTTTCGCACAACATTATAGTTCCTCCCCACGAGGCAAGTCTGCTAAGCCTTGCAACAAGTTCCGCAGCAATCGTCCTCGCTCTTCATCATCTAGTCGTTCCGCAAATTGCGCCATAAAAAAGCGTACGATAGCCGCTTCCCTGTCACTCAACAGTTGATGCTGTTCCCATTGCCGAATACGCCATTGCACCTCTTCTTGAGACCAAGCTTCCTCCGGCGGCGCCGGAAGCTCCGCCAGCACCGGCAGCGCCAATTTGGCTATCCGCACAAAACCGCCGGAACCACGGCGGGATTCCACAATAAAGCCCCGTTCCATGGTAAAGCGCGTACCTAGTACATACGTAACCTGGGAAGGAGCGCAAGCAATTTCTTCCGCTATTTCACTGCGCCGCACGACAATAATCCCGCCGCTCCCTGCCGCCAGTTTGCGCAGGATAAAACGTTCGATGGCGTCTGCTAAGTTCCCCATGCCGCAGCGCCTCCTTTCCTCCATACAAACGACTTCCGTCAAAAAGCATGTTTTTTCTTTTGACTTTATTGTATTTGACTTTTTGACTTTGTGCAAGTAATTTTTTGAGTTGCTGCTGGCAAGAAAATCAAAGCCTTTCGCGTCTTTCGCGGTTCCTTATCAATATCTCTCCATTTTTTCAACCGCGAAAAGCGCAAAAAGCACGAATCTCGATTTGTCATTATAATATTAAAAAAAGAGGGCATAATGCCCTCTTTTTACAATCAATCTTTGCGATTGGCTTCCTTCACTTTTTCACCAAACTGCTGTCCGAATTCAAAGCACTGCTGCAGCTCTGCTTTGTCGGCAGTCCATTTCAGGAAAAGACTAGGAAGTGCGGCAGTAATACCGCTGGCAGCCAAGCCTGTTTCCAATTTCTCCTGCGCGCCGCCGTTCCAGCCATAAGCGCCAAAGGCACCGCCTAGCTTGTTTTGCGCTTTTAAGCCTTGCAGATACGATACAGCCGCGGCCATTGTCGCCAAAGGCCCGCTATTAATTGCCGAAGAGCCTAAAATAACCCCTCCGGCTTCTAAGACCGCCAACGCAACATCGCTTAGCTCCGTAGTAGAAATGCGCATCAGCCGCACCTCCACGCCAGTCGATGCCACACCGTCCAAAATGCGCCGGGCCATCTGCTCCGTACTGCCCCACATCGTATCATATACAATTACTACGCGATCACGATTTTGGCCGCTGCCCCAACGCTTGTACGCCGCCAAAATATCTTGGATATGACTGCGCCAAATCAAACCATGGCTAGGTGCAATCATGTTCAACGGCAAGCTGCTCACTTTATCCAGCGCCCGTACTACCAGCTTGCCGAAAGGCATCAGAATATTAGCGTAATATTTGGCCGCTTCATACATGGCCACAGGTAATTCGTTTTCATCGTCAAAACGCTTACTTGTACAAACATGCTGGCCAAAGGCATCATTGGAGAAGAGAATGTTTTCTCCTTCCATAAAGGTAGCCATGGAATCCGGCCAATGCAGCATCGGCAACGGCACAAAATGCAGCTTATTGCGGCCAATGTCCAGCACATCGCCCTGCTTGACCGTCATAAAGTCATATTCCTTGCCATAGTACTTTATGACTTCGTCCTTACCTTGATTCGTCAGTACCACTTTCGCCTGTGGCGCCCGCTCCATCAACTTAGGCAGAGATCCAGAATGATCCGGCTCCACATGATTTGTAATTACATAATCAATTTTAGAAGGATCGACAATCTGGCTGATGCGTTCTAGCAGCTCTTCTGTATAAGGAGCCTTGACATTGTCAATCAGGCAAATCTTTTCGTCAACGATCAGATAGGCGTTATACGTTACTCCGCGAGGAGTATTATAGCCATGAAAATCACGCAAATTCCAGTCTACAGCGCCTACATAATATACGCCACGAGCAATTTCAATTTGATTCAACATTCCCTTTTCCTCCTTGTAACACAGCAGCCTTTTTATTTCACAACAGCGCCGGAGCGCGCTGCAAGGCTACTTTCGCAGCTTCCATAATTTCATTGATGATTTCTGCCGCAGGCTGAACCCGTTTCAGCGGCAACAGGCTCTGACCAGCTTGGACCATACCCTGTTCCACATCACCGTCCACCGCCGCTTTGCGGTTGGTGCCTGTAGCCAGTTTTTCCAATTCTTCTTTGGGATGATGTTTGTATTCCATGGAAATAAACATATCTGTAAACTGGTTGCGAACGCCGCGCACCGCATGGCCAATCGTCTGCCCAGTTACCACCGAGTCCGTATCAGCCGCTTCGATCAAGCGTTGTTTGAAATTCGGATGCACCGCACATTCTTCCGCCAACATAAAGCGAGTACCAATCTGCACCCCTGCAGCTCCCATCACCAAAGCCGCCGCCAACCCTCGCCCGTCGGCAAAACCACCAGCCACGATAACCGGCAGCGAAACCTCAGGAATAACCTGTGTCATCAAAGCCATGGTCGTCAGCACACCAATGTGGCCGCCAGCTTCCATACCTTCTACAACAATAGCGTCCGCACCGGCCGCTTCCACACGCTTGGCCAATTTCACATTCGGCACTACAGGAATTTTCTTAACGCCAGCTTCCTTCAGACGCTCAAAAAAAGGTACCGGATTACCGGCGCCAAGAGTCACAAAAGCAACTTTTTCCTGGCAGACAACCTCTATCAGTTCGTCTTTATTGGCAGCCATAAGTTGCACATTTACACCGAAAGGCTTATTGGTCAATCGTCTGGCTTCGCGAATTTGCTCTTCCAGCCACTCGGCTGAACGGCCACCAGAAGCGATAATTCCCGCTCCGCCAGCTTCCGAAACCGCAGCCGCCAAACGAGCTTCCGAAACCCAAGCCATACCGCCTTGTAAAATCGGGTATTGGATACCTAATAGTTGCGTCAATCTTGTTGTCATCTTCAGACTCTCCTTTGGCTCATGGAACCATTATTTTAATATTTTCTTACTTCAATTTCACGATTGATTGCAAAAATCCTGCATACTAAGCAGTAAATCAACAAACATGGCCGAAAAATTATTCTCCCTTTGAAAAAAGCTTTACAAGCGCATATATCGTCTCTATAATGAAAAATCATGCACAGACGCATCGTTAGGCTTTTTTTCTCAGACATCTTTTCAGCAGGTCTTGTTTTTACACTGGCAATGCCAAATGTTGCAAAGGGAAAGTGAGTGAACTCGAATGACTGTCATCGGTAAGCACATCACAGCCGATATGTACGGCTGCAAATTTGAGTTGCTTGATGATCGGGACTATATCAAGCAAGCCGTTTTAGCCGCTATTGCTGAAGGCCAATTAACGCTTCTGCAATACACCGACCATCCTCTGACGCCTCAAGGAGTCGCTGCTATTGCGCTTCTGACGGAAAGCCATATCAGCGTACATACCTATCCGCACTTGGGCTATGCGGCGGTCGACATTTTCACTTTCAGTGAAGCGGCCTTGCCAACTAAGGCACTGCAAACGCTGCGCCGGCAGTTTAAACCGTCCAAACTTAAAACTACCAACATCCGCCGCGGTGATTTTGGCTCTGTCAGTGATATGAAACCCAAAACACGCACTTTGGGCAATCCCCTGCGCCGAGTCAAAGATACCAGCACGAAATTCATCAAGTTTCTCAGCCGCTCGAGAAAGTAATCCATACGTTCCTAAGCGCCTCGCCAGAGGCGCTTTTTTATACCCAAATTGCGCACCGCGCACCTTGCAGTTTGCCTCGGCTTACGCTGTGTTTCGCAGTCTTTTTTCTTATTTGCTCATTTCCTCATAACCGTCCACCAGAACAGCCACCTTGCCGGTCTTCGGATCAAAAAGCAAGCCATGAATCGGCACGTCTACAGGTACCAAGGGATTGCTGCGAATGGCAGCCACTGTCTGCTTCACATTTTCAACAGGATTATGGAATTGATCTACCCAATGTTCCAAATCGCCTTCAATCATCTTGATCGCACTCGGATGCACTCCTCTGGCAATCATCTTGTTCTTTAGGTCTTGTGACGTACTATGCGCCATGCCACAGTCCTCATGACCAATCACCATGATTTCCTGCACACCCAGTTCATAAATGGCAATCAGCAAACTGCGCACAACGGCCCCAAAAGGCCCTGTCACTGTATTACCAGCGGTTTTAATCACCTTAGCCTGACCTCGTTCGATACCTAAAGCGGGCTCTAAAAAATCCACCAGCCTCGTATCCATGCAAGTAAAAATCGCCAATTGCCGATTCGGATATTTGCTGACCTCTCCTGCACCACAAGGACAGCCTTCTTCATTGGTATGACACTCGCAATACGCCTGCGGCAAACTATATATAAACTTTTCATTGGCCGTTAGGACCTGCTCCAGCATCGTCATAAGAATCCCTCCTGCGAATTATCTTCCACTCACAT
>CAZKCR010000003.1:21780-34081 GCA_964551055.1 uncultured Anaeromusa sp.
ACCTGCTCCAGCATCGTCATAAGAATCCCTCCTGCGAATTATCTTCCACTCACATTGTCTCTTACCTAGAAGGGCATCGTCAAGAGCGCTAAAAAAAGTTGCATTATACTGACAAAAAGAGGACGCCGCCTCAAGGCGCGCCCTCTTTCCCACTTATGCAACGGCGCTCTTATTGCGCAATGCCAAAACACCTACACGTATTAGCCGTCGTCTGCCTAGCCACTTCTTCTACACTCAGGCCCCGCAGCTGCGCCACTTTCTCCGCCACCAGACTTACATGCAGCGGCTCATTGCGCCGTCCGCGATAAGGCACTGGCGTCAAATACGGGCTGTCCGTCTCCAACAATAATCGCTCTAAAGGAATTTCTTTAACAATCTCCGGCAGCTTGGCTGCATTTTTAAAAGTCAACGTACCGCCTACGGAAAGATAAAAGCCTAGTTTCAGAACTTCTCTCGCCATCTCTATGCTGCCGGAAAAGCAGTGAAATACACCGCGTACGCCTTGGCCTTGCTCTTTCACTAAACGCAAAATATCGCCATGCGCCTCCCGGTCATGAAGAATTACCGGCAAGTCACATTCCTTAGCTACGGCCAGCTGTCTGACAAAGACATCTTGCTGTACTGAGCGCGGTGAAAAATCATAATGATAATCCAACCCAATCTCGCCAATCGCAACAACCTTCGGATGCCACGACCAACCACGCAGTTGCTCATAAGCCGCTTCATCTGCGGAATCCGCATCATGCGGATGGATACCGACGGCTGCGTAAATTGCCGCATGCTGCTGAGCCAGCGCCAAAGCGGCGGCAGAGCTTTTCATGCAAGAACCGGGATTCACAATTCCAGTCAGGCCATTCGCCAGCGCCCGAGCAATCACATCTTCACGATCAGCATCAAAGGCTTCATCATCCAAATGAGCATGCGAGTCAAAAAGCATGCTTATTTCACCTTGCTTCCAGGCGCCATACCGGGAACTTCCACAACCTGCAGCGCGCCATCGCAAGAAGCGGCCAGCACCATGCCCCTGGATTCAACGCCGCGTATTTTAGCCGCTTTCAAGTTGGCCACCAGCACCACTTGTTTGCCAACAAGCGCTTCCGGCTCATAATGCTGGGCAATGCCGGAAACTACAGTGCGAGTTTCCTCACCCAAGTCCACCGTCAGTTTAAGCAATTTGTCCGCCTTGGGTACTTTTTCCGCCGCAATTACTTTAGCTACCCGCAAATCCATACGTCCAAAGTCCTCAATGGAAATTTCACCTTTCGCCTCAACCGGAGCCGTCTTTTGCGACAAAGCCGCCTGCTTTGCCTTGGCAGGAGCTTCCGCAGGCGCAGCTTCTTCTTTTTCAATTTCAATACGAGGAAACAGCGGTTCTGCCGTCGCTACCTGCGTTCCCTCCGGCAGGCCACCCCAACCCAGGCCAGCCATCCGCACCGTTTCCCAGTCCCAAGCAAGGCCCAGCTGCGCCCAAATGCGCGGCGCCGTATGCGGCAGGAAAGGGGCAATCAACACAGCCACCTGACGCAGCGTCTCTGCCAAATGATACAGCACGGCAGCCAACCGCTCCGCTTGTTCCGGATTTTTGGCCAGCGCCCATGGAGCCGTCTCGTCAATGTATTTATTGCTGCGGCCAATCAACGCCCAAACACATTTCAAGGCTTCCGTTAAATCCATTTTTTCCATGGCGACGCGATAATCTGCCAGTGTTTTCTCCGTCAGTTGGCGCAAGGAAGCATCCACCGCCTCCTCGGTACGCCCCTGCAAGATCTTACCTCCCTGGAAACGCTCGATCATACTGAGGGTGCGATGCAGTAAATTCCCCAAATCATTGGCTAAATCGGCGTTAATCCTTCCAATAAGGGCATCCCTCGAGAAATTCCCGTCATTACCCAGGGCAATTTCCCGCAACAGGAAGTAGCGAATCGCATCAGGACCAAACTCATCAATTAACGCCACCGGATCAATCACATTCCCCTTGGACTTGGACATCTTGTCGCCGTCCACCACCAGCCAGCCATGGCCATAGACCTTTTTCGGCAACGGCAAGTCCAACGCCATAAGAATAATCGGCCAAATAATCGAATGAAACCGGACAATTTCCTTACCGACCAAATGCACGTCCGCCGGCCAAAACTTCGCAAATTTCTCCGGATTATCAAGATAACCGGCTGCAGTCAAATAGTTGGACAACGCATCAAACCAAACGTAAACCACATGCTTTTTGTCAAAAGGAACTGGAATGCCCCAATCAAAAGTTGTCCTGGACACGCACAAATCTTCCAAGCCGCTTTTGATGAAATTAATCATTTCGTTGCGCCTGGAAGCAGGCTGAATAAAGTCTGGGTTTTCTTCAATATGCTTCAGCAAACGCTCCTGATATTTGGACATGCGGAAGAAATAGCTTTCCTCCTGCAGCACTTCCACAGGACGCCCGCAGTCCGGACATTTGCCGTCTTGCAATTGCCGCTCCAGCCAAAACGTCTCGCAAGGCGTGCAATACCACCCCTCGTAGGCGGACTTATAAATATCTCCCTGCTCGTAAATGGTCTGGAAAATGTGCTGTACTACTTTATAATGACGTTCCTGAGTTGTGCGGATAAAATCATCGTTGGAAATCCCCAGTTTACGCCACAACTGTTGGAACGAAGCGACAATGCCATCAACATAGCCGATAGGCGTCACGCCTTTTTCTTCCGCCTTCCGTTGAATCTTCTGCCCATGCTCATCAGAGCCTGTTAAAAAGAATACTTCTTTTCCTTCCAACCGTTGATATCTTGCCAAACTGTCAGCAATAGTCGTGCAATAGGCATGGCCGATATGCAACCGATCGCTCGGGTAATAGATGGGAGTAGAAATATAATACTTGGAACTGCTTTCCATGATAATCCAACCTTTCTCTTTTGTAATCTTCTTCCTTTTTCTTTAAAAGGTGTCTTTGCCAGATTCTCCCATGAAAGTACTCTATACCTAAATTTCCAGTATACTTCCATATCCCTTTTCGCTTCCAAAACACTTTTTGCTGTTTTTTAAGCGTTTTAACATCAATTCGTATATATGATAACAGAAAAAAAATAATCCTTGACAAGTCTTTTGTGACATTTCCCTAATTTGACAGGATTTTTCATTTTTGTTACGCTGATTTTAGATTGAGAGAATGACCTTTTCTATTATAAAAGACATTCTCCCATTTGTCGATTTTCTCAGATTAAGCAAGGAGGATTTATCTCATGAAATCTACAGGTATCGTTCGCAAAGTGGATGAACTCGGTCGCGTGGTTCTGCCTATCGAGCTGCGCAGAACTCTCGACATCGCCGAAAAAGACGCTCTGGAAATTTACGTTGACAGTGATCGCATTGTTTTGCGCAAATACGAGCCTGCTTGCATCTTTTGCGGCAGCGCTGACGGCATTACTAATTTCCGCGGCAAAAACGTTTGCAAACAATGTGCGCTTTCAGTCGGAGAGGCTATTTAAATTTCTTCTGCCTCTTTCATGACTGCTTGGTACAAATCACGACGGCCCAGTTTTTTTTGAGACGCTATCTTACGGATAGCGTCTTTTTTATGTTCTCCAGCCGCCACTAAACGCCCCACTTCCGCCACCGCTTCCGCTAAGCGTAAGGCGGGGTCCGCGTCAAGCTCCGTATCGGATTCCCCGGGCTCTGCACCAGCGCAGAGCAGCGTAAACTCGCCCCGTGGTGATGCCGCCTGAAAGTGCGCTTCCAAAGAAACCAAATCGCCCCGTACAAATTCCTCGAATTTTTTGGTCAGCTCTCGCACCGCTACAGCCTGGCGATTGCCAAAGGCTCTTTGCAGCTCCTTCAAAGTCGCCAGCAGACGATGCGGCGCTTCGTAAAAAATCAACGTTCCCGGATAAGAAGCTGCTTCCTCTAAAAGAGCTCGCCTCTTTTTAGTTGTTTTAGGCAAAAATCCCAAAAACTGAAACTGCTCACTGGAGAGTCCGGAAGCAATCAACGAGGTCAAAGCCGCATTAGCGCCTGGCAGAGGCACCACTGGCACGCCGGCAGCCAGCGCCAACCGGACAAGGTCTGCTCCCGGATCAGCAATGCCCGGCATACCTGCATCACTAACCAAAGCAATGCTTTCGCCGGCCAGCAGCCGCTGCAGCAGCTCTGGCCCGCGTTCCGCTTTATTATGCTCGTGATAACTCACCAGGGGTTTATGAATTTCAAAGTGGGTAAGCAGCTTACGCGAATGGCGTGTATCTTCCGCTGCTACCACGTCCGCCTCGCGCAATACGCGCAGTACCCGCAAGGTTATATCTTCTAAATTACCAATAGGAGTAGGGCATAAATACAACATTCCCGGATGCATGACCATCCTCCTCGTTCTTATTGAATCCGCACAGGCGCAGCCTCATAACAAGCTCGCAATTGAGCCGTGTAAGAACCATCGGCTTCATATACGATCAGCGGCGCCAGCATCTCTAAGCCCGGACGTCCGCCATGGATGCCTTCTACCAACAACAAATTAGCCGGCGCTCCCGCCCGAGGCTGGACCAGCTGCAAACGTTTAGGTTCCAACTTCTCTTCTCGCATCGCGGTCAGCACATCCACCATTCTGTCCGCCCGGTGCACCAAAGCCACGCGGCCCCGAAACCGAACGAGACGCCGCGCCGCTTTCAGCACATCCGTCAGCGTCGCCGTCACTTCCTGGCGAGCTACGCCTTTTTGTACGCTGCCCCGCCCTCTTGCGGGCTGGAAATACGGAGGATTAGCAACAACAACATCCCAAACACCGCCAGACAGTTGCGGCAGTGCCTGGCGATAATCGCCGCGGTGCACTTGGATTTGGCCGCTGCGGCGGCTCAGATGAACGCTCCGCGCCGCCCGACTGGCCGCTGCCTCATCCAATTCCACCGCAGCGACAGCTCCCGCACCTCGCGCCGCCAACAGCAAGGAGATAGCCCCGTTTCCAGCCCCCAGATCCACGATCTTGTCTTTCAGACGCAACCGTACAAAATGAGCCAGCAAAACAGCATCCAGGGAAAAGCAAAAAGACCTGGGATGCTGAATAATGCGCAGCCCTCCCAGGCCTAAGTCGTCTACTCGCTCAGGGCGATGCAGACGCACCCCGATCATGCTTTTTCCGCCACTTCTTCCCATGACAGCTGTACTGTACCGCCCTGATCCGCCAGTTCCACCGTCGCCATATGCTTGTTATTGCTGACAATGGTAACTTTCCCTTCGCCTTGCGGCGTCATTACGGTACTGCCCACTTTCGGGGGCTGCGCCTTCTTGCAGCATTTGCGATAGCCATCGCTTTCATATTTCAGGCAGCACATCAACCGTCCGCAAATGCCTGAAATTTTCGTAGGATTTAAAGAAAGGTTCTGTTCCTTGGCCATGCGAATGGATACTGGTTCAAAATCACCTAAGAACGTAGCACAACACAAGGGCCGCCCGCAGCAGCCTATACCACCCATCATTTTAGCTTCATCCCGAACACCGATCTGACGCAGCTCAATGCGTGTACGGAATACGGCTGCCAAATCCTTAACAAGCTCTCTGAAATCAATCCGTCCATCAGCGGTAAAATAGAAGATAATCTTATTAACATCGAAAGTATATTCTACATCCACCAATTTCATTGGCAGTTTGTGCTCTTCAATCTTTTTCTCACAAACCTTGAAGGCTTCTTCTTCCTTCGCCTTGTTTTGCTTGACCTTTTCCTTATCCTTATGGTTGGCTTTGCGCAGCACCGACTTCAACGGCTGCACTACGCTTTCATCCTCCACGTCTCGCACCGGTATGACTACTTCGCCAAATTCCAGCCCCCGGGCTGTTTCCACAATGACGGCATCACCTAGCGCCAATGTTCCCTCGCTAGGAGCAAAATAATAAATCTTGCCCGCTTTTTTAAAACGAACGCCTATTACCTTCGGCATAAAAACCCGAACCCTCCTTCGCTTCACTCACGGCAAGCCACAGTGCCTCTAAAGCCAGCCGCAGCACGGCGTGAAACCGTATATTTCTGCGCGTTTCTTCAACGGCATGCAAAGCTTGCGTTAATCCCTTATCAGTCCACTGCTGAGATTCTTGGTGCAGTTCCCTTTCCAGGTCCGGATGAAATAATGGTATCGCCGCTTGTTGCCGCAGTACCAGCATATCACGTAACAGCAAGGAAAGATAGCGCAATCGCAGTTGAACCTGCGCCCGTTCCTCCTTGCCCCAAAGCTCCCCAAGACGCCAAGCCGCCTTGCCGTTTCCCTGCAGCGCTAGCCATACTTCATCCCGCAAGGTCTGCCGCCCTTCTTCTAAAAAACGCAAAGCCTCTCCAAAACTGCCAGCGGCCACGCTGGATGCCAAGGCTGCCGCTTCCGGCGCAAAGCCCCGACTCTGCAGCATGGTTTCAAGAAGCGGCGCCGCTAACTTTTGCAGTGGCACCAAACAACAACGCGATCGCACAGTCGGCAACAATTGCTCCTGCCGTTGCGCTAACAGCATAAAATAAACTCCTGCCGGCGGTTCCTCCAGCATTTTCAGCAAGCTATTGGCAGCTTCCTGATTCATCAGCTCGGCTCCGTCAATGAGCACAAAAAAACGCGCCTGGCCGCCGCTCAGCAACAAACGCGGCAACAGGTCGCGTATCTGGCTGATTTTTATAGCTGTTCCTTCGGGCCGCAGCACCTGCATTTGCCCGTGCTCCTCCAGTTCCACCTGCCGACAAGACGGGCATGTACCGCAAGGGCTGTCTTTTTCCCGACACAACAGTGCCGCTATGAGCGTCTTAGCTGCTAGGCGCTTGCCAATTCCGTCAACGCCGGTGAATAAAAAAGCATGGGGCGATTGCTCCTGCCGCAGCATCTGCTGCAAGGCCGCTACGGCAGTATCTTGTCCCTTCAGGGATTCCCAGCGCAGCATCATGTATAAAGATCCACAAGCATGCCACGAATGGCATCCAGTTTTCCCATAATCTCCAATTGCTGCGACTGCCCCTGTCGCACATCTTCCGTCAAACCGGACAAGCTTTCGTCAATCTGCTTTACCAGCGTATATACTTTCCGCCGTCCAAAACGGTCCCAGCCTGTCTGCGATTGCAGATTGTACATACGCCCTACGGCTTCGCCCACAAAGCGCTGTACCAATTGACGATATTTTTTGAGTTCCCCATAGGTCGGCACTTGTCCCAACTGCTCTCCTTGCGCCGTAATTTCATCCAGCAGTTTTCCCATGCGTTCCATGTAGCCGTCATCATTGGCTTTGCTTAAACTAGCGGAAAAACTCCGGCCGCTCTTTTCGGCACGCTGACCGCTTTCTTTTTCCTTGGGCAAGGGAACGGAGGAAATGCCTCTCGGATCAATTTTCATCGTTCATCCTCCTTATGGAACCACTGGCAAGCGATTCCATGAACAGCAGCCAGTTTGTTACACTTTTATATTATATCGGATCATCTCGCCGGAGAAAATATGCCTAATAAACAAGTTATGCTATAATTAGTCCGATTCTGCAAAAAAAGGAGGCTTTTTTATGAGCCGCATGATTGCCGGCGAACTGTTAGCCGGCATTATTTATGGAGATACAACCAATCAAGAATATGTTTATTTGCCCGCAGGAGAAGTAGGCAGCGAACCAGGCGTCTGTATTTTTGAATCTCATGAATCCCGCCAAGACCTGCCGCTCGAAGAGGCAGCTCACCTGGCTGCCCGTCTTTCTTTACGTCCGGTGCAGCATCCGCGCATGGGAAACCGTTCTTTTTAGCCGCTGCAAGAGCAAAGCTCCAAGGCTCTATTTAAAATTTCTCTGTGAATCTCTTCAATACAGCGCAATTTCCCTTGCGGCGCACAGTCTACCTGCTGCCAGCCGTATTGTGCCGCCAACTGCCGATACAAAGAGTAACAGGCATCCAGATACGCCGTATCTTTTTCATGGATGTCCCTCTTACGCTGTTCACTTTCTCGGGCGGCAATCAGCGCTGCGCTGAGAGCAGGAGGAACATCTAAAAAGAAGACCGCGTCCGGCACAGGCAAGGCAAATTTTTCAAACTCCAGTTCCCACAGCCACGTTAAAAAAGCCTCTCTTGCCTCACCTGCCGACACTTTGACCGCTTGATGCACCATATTGGACGTTGCATAACGATCAGCGATAACAATGCCTCCCTGGCGATAAAATTCGCCCCAATCCGTATGATAAGAAGCAAAGCGGTCGACGGCATAAAACGAAGCAGCCGCATAAGGATTGACATCGGCCGCACATTGTCCGAAATCCCCTGCCAAATACATTTTGATGGCGCCAGCCGCAGGGCTGTCATAATTAGGAAAAGACACCTTGCGAACTTTATGCCCTTCTTTGATCAGCGCCTCCACTAATAAGCGCGTCTGCGTGGCTTTGCCGCAACCGTCGCCCGCTTCTAAAATCAACAATTTCCCTTTACTCATTTCCATACCACCCTTATCGTCTCCAAAGTGCTATCCGCCATGCCTGACATATGCTGTCCCTGATGTTTGCAGACTGCAATCCAGGCAAGCACTTCTGCGGTCAATTCTTCCCCTGGTAAAACAAGAGGAATGCCCGGCGGGTAGGGAGTAATCGCCTCCCCTGCAATCAATCCTTGCGCCTCCTGCAACCATACGCTGCGATATTCCGCCATAGCCGCTTCACGTGGCGTCAATCGCTGCGGTGGCACCGGCGGCAAGGCCATCGTTTCTTGCAAAAACCGCCCGGGAATCGACAGCCGCAGCAGCTGAGGCAAAGCTTCTTCCAAGCGCTCCCAGTTCTGTCCGGCATCTGCCAGGGACAGCAGCAACAACAGCCGTTCCTCGTCCGCCCATTCTACAGCAATACCCTGACGCCGTAATTGGGCGGCTGCCGCATGCCCCGACCAGCCTCGCACAGCAAGCGTAATCTTCGTAATATCCATTTGAAACGGCGCTGCAAGCGTCCCCTCCACGCCGCCAAATACATCTACGCCCGCCAAAGCTTGCCAGCGGCGGCGCAGCTGCTCCGCCTGCCCCCAAAGCCGGCGGAGCCTTTCTTTGCCCTCTTGTGCCAATTGCCAGCGCGCCGCATCTAACGAAGCCAGCAACACATAACTGGGACTGGAGGACTGGAGCCATTGCAGGGCACTTTTCACCCGGCCCAAATCCAGCGCACTGCCTTGCCCCATATGAAGCCAAGCGCTCTGCGTCAATGACCCGGCCAGCTTATGCGCGCTTTGTACGCAAGCGTCTGCACCGCAGGACAAAGCCATAGGTAAAAAACCAGCCGGCAGCCAAGGAAAATGAACGCCATGGGCTTCATCAACAAGTGTCACCAATCCATGCTTGCGACAAATTTGAATCAACGCCGCTAAATCACCGGTCACGCCTTGATAAGTCGGATTGACAAAAAAAGCAGCTTTTGCTTGGGGATGAGCCTCTACAGCCTGTAAAAAATCAACGGTATCCAGCCCCAGCGGAGCGCCGCTGCTTTCATCTTGCCGCACTTGCACAAAGATCGGTTTAGCCCCAGACAAAATCAGCCCGGACAATACGGCGCGATGCGCATTGCGAGGCACTAGGATCTCGTCTCCTGGCCGCAGACATGCTAAAAGCAACGCTGCTATCCCAACGCTACTGCCATTAATTAGAAAAAAAGAATTTGCCGCTCCGTAAAGATCAGCCAATAACCTTTGCGCTTCGGCAATACAGCCATCGGGTTCTTGCAAATCATCCAAACCGACAATCTCCGTCACATCCGCCTGCCACAATTGGGACCCCAGCAGCTCCTGAGCCGGCAGCGGCGCTCCTGCGCCCCCCTTATGTCCTGGCATATGCTGACGCAGCGCATTCTCCCCTATATACTGTTTCAATGCCTGTACCAACGGCAAGTTGCTTTGATCCATATATTCTCCTTGTACTTCACCCTCACTGACACAAACAGAGGATATTGGCGCCTTTATGCAGAACTTCATGTTCAGTATACCACTAAAAGGAGCATCTGTATGAAGCATATAGCGATTCTTACGGGCGGCGGCGATTGCCCAGGACTTAACGCTGTCATCCGCAGTGTTGTCAAAATGGCCTCACAGCATAATATTAAAGTCACTGGCATCAAAAACGGCTTTTCTGGTTTAATTCATGGCAACACCCTGCGCTTAAATTTGCAAAGCGTCAGCGGACTTTTACACCGCGGCGGCACCATTTTAGGCACAACCAATCGCGACAACCCTTTTTCCTATGCCTGTAAAAATGGTGCAGAATTGACTTATGTCGATAAAAGCCAAGATGTTCTCCAGCATTTGCGGGAATGGGAGATTGACGGTCTTATCGTTGTCGGCGGCGACGGTTCTTTGCATATTGCCAACCAGTTTGCCGCTTTAGGCGTTCCCATTGTCGGCGTTCCCAAAACCATTGACAATGACTTGTCCGCCACAGACTACACCTTCGGCTTCGAGTCTGCTGTCACTACCGCCGTAGACGCCCTTGATAAATTACATACCACCGCCGAATCTCACCACCGGGTCATGCTGCTGGAAGTGATGGGACGCTACACTGGCTGGATTGCCTTGCAGGCTGGTATTGCCGGCGGCGCAGATGTGATTGTGATCCCGGAAATTCCTTATGATATCAAAAAAATCATCGCTGCCATCAAAAAACGTCGTTCTTTAGGTAAAGGTTTCAGCATCATTGTCGTGGCCGAAGGAGCAAAACCGCTAGGCGGCGACTATACCATCCAGCGCTTGGTAGAAGGCAGTCCCGATCCGCAACGCTTAGGAGGCGTCAGCCACTGTCTGGCCAATGAGATTGAAGCCCTGACATCCCTGGAAACGAGAGTCACCATTCTGGGTCATCTGCAACGAGGCGGTTCGCCCACGGCCTTTGATCGACTGTTGGCTTCCCGGTACGGAACGGCTGCTATGCAATGCTTGTTAGACGGAAAATTCGGCTGCATGACCGCCTTGCACGGCTCCGAAATTGTATCCGTCCCCTTAGCAAGCGCCATCGGAGAGCTCAAAACCGTTCCCATTCAGGGAGAGCTTGTTCAAACTGCCAAAAACTTGGGTATTTCTTTTGGAGATTAACAAAGCGGCATTCTCTAATAACAAAGGACGGCCTGCAGAAAGAATTGTTCTTTCAGACCGTCCGGATCTCTCAATGCGCTGTAATTATTCTAATTCGTCTGCTTCTTCCAAGGGAATTTTCAAAAACAGCTGTGTTCCCGCTCCCGGCTCAGACTGAACGCGCAAATCACCCTTCAAAATATTAGCGCGCTCTCGCATTCCCAGCAAGCCGAAACATTCGTCAGAAATATTTTCATCCAAAGAAAAACCCCGCCCGTCGTCTTGAATCAAAACCTGCAGCGTTTTAGGACGGTATTCCATTACTACCTGAACCTGCTTAGCTTTGGCGTGTTTTTCTACATTATGCAAAGCCTCCTGCACAATACGAAACACAGCCGTCTCCCGATAGGCGTCCATACGAACTTCTTTGCCGATAACGCGCAACTGCGCTTCTACGCCGCTTTGTTCACGGCAACTTTGACAAAGACCTTTCAAGGTAGCTACCAAGCCCAAATCGTCTAACGACATGGGGCGCAGATCGCAAATAATTTTGCGCACTTCCCGCAGGCAACCGCGCACCTGTTCGCGCAAATCCGCCAGCTCCGCTTTCGCACGCTGGCTGTCGCGATCTACCATGCGCTCGCAGATTTCTGTACGAAATACCAAATTTGCCATAGTCTGTGCTGGACCGTCGTGAATTTCCCGGGCCACGCGACGCCGTTCCTCTTCCTGGGCGTGAATAATCTGCGCCCCCAGCCGCTGAGTCTGCTGCAGCGACTCAATATGCACCACAACGTCATCCATCTGCGTCCCCAAGTAGCCTAGCACAGCTCCTACCTGCGAAACCAGCCGCTGCGCCTTGTGCGCCGTCATCTCCAACGTTCGCAAACGCAACTCCATTTCATCTCGGCGCAAGCGCAGATTCAACTCGCACTCTCTGGCTACCGCCAGCTCTACCTGCAAGTCTCTCGCCATATCATACGCTTTGCGGACGTCCTCTTCACTAAACTGGCGAAAGCACTTGCTTACCTCCATCAAGTTAATGCGTGCTTGCTTCTCTTTGATCTCCAACTTGTCCACTCGGTCAATGGTAGTTGCCGCCTCTTCTTTCAGACGCAACAAATCCCTGCGCAGCTTTTCCACTTCGCCGCAAGCGGCTTCATACACTTCATATATTTCACTTTTACTTTCTTCGATCGCTTCCACCGTTCGCTTCACGATTGAGTCAAGCATTTTCGCATCCAATTTTGTCGCGCTTGCGTCCATTTTGGGCCTCCCTGTTCTTTGCTTCGCTCTTATTAA
>CAZKCR010000004.1:0-29785 GCA_964551055.1 uncultured Anaeromusa sp.
AAATTTTGCTTAATAACCCGATAGATAAAAAAGCCTACTACACATACCTTAAATAGAGACTTCGCCAGTTCGACCAGCGAACGCTTGGAAATCAACCGGCCCATTCCTGATATAGGATCTAATTTTTCTAAACTGGGCATTAACGGTTCCATACTAAAAATAAAGCCGACTTGCAATAAATTCATAACCACCGCCGAAAAAGCCAAGGTCGCCATAACAGGCAACGCTGTTTTCAGCATAACTACGATGGATTCCAGAAATAACAGCTGCAAGTCAACAAAGGTCAAATCTTTAGTGGAAAAACTGCTGTACACATGGCGCATAAACAGTCCTAATTCTTCAAAAATAAAACTGCCCAGCACTTGCAGCACAAAAAAAGCCAGAATAATACTTACGGTTGCATTAATCTCCGTACTTTTGGCAACTTGCCCTTTTTCGCGGGCTTCCTGCAACCGCTTTGGCGTAGCGTCTTCTGTTTTTTCCTCATTGAATCGTTGTAAATCGAACGACCAAAAAGGACGCTCCTTCTGCCTAAGTTCAGCGCAGCAGGAGCAATATCTTGTACATTTCCTGATACATGCCATTAAACGCCACTTCCAAAAACAAAATATAAAAAGGAATAACAAGAGTTAAAACAAATAAACCTACAAAAATCTTTACCGGAATACCCACAACAAAAATATTCATCTGCGGCATGGTCCGTGCCAAAATCCCCAACGCGATATCAGAGAGCAACAGCGCGCTCAGTACGGGAATGGCAATTTTCATTGCAATCACAAAAAGGCCGCCTACCATATCGACGAATACTTCCGCACTCTGCGGTGAAAAATCAACTTCACCGACAGGTATCAATTGATAGCTATTAACTAAACCGGAAAATAAAAAGTGGTGGCTGTTAGTCGTCAAAAATACCAGCATGGCAAGTATGTATTTAAAATTGCCTAAAAGGGGTACTTGCTGTCCTGATTGCGGATCAAATACGCTAACAATGCCAAAGCCAATTTGCATATCCAAGAGTTGTCCAGCCATCTGCACTGCAGTAAAAAATAAATAAGCAGTAAATCCCATGACCAAGCCTACCAACAGCTCTTTAATCACCATAAAGGCAAACGGAAGCAACGTATCCGGAATGACCAATTCCGGTCGAAAAACCATGGGAAAAAGCAGCAAGGCGCACATGAAAGCCAACGACATGCGAATGCGTCCTGGGACATTGCGGCTTCCAAAAAAAGGAGCTGTTACAAAAAGACCCGACATGCGCACCAACATTAACAAAAAGAAAGCTACATGTCCTTGAAAATTTGCAAAAAGTTCATTCATACAGCAGTCCTCAATGCGACAGCTTCGGTAATAACAAGAGCAGTTGCTGCATGTAATCCATCAAAAGACGCAGCATCCAAGGTCCGAAGATCAAAATGGCCACAAAAACGGCAATAATCTTGGGAATGAATGCCAAGGTCTGCTCCTGAATTTGCGTAGTAGCCTGAAACACACTGACCAATAAACCCACCAGCAAGCCCAGCCCCAGCATGGGAGCAGATATCAGCATCACCATCAGCAGGGCGTCCCGGCCCAATTCGACAGCATAATCTGCCGACATAACTCATCGCCCCGTTTCAATTAAAACTCATAATTAATGACCGCACAACCAAATGCCAGCCGTCAACCAAGACAAACAATAAAATCTTGAAGGGCAGTGAAATCATAACTGGCGGCACCATCATCATCCCCATCGACATCAAGGTGCTCGCTACTACCATGTCGATAACGATAAATGGAATATATAAGAGAAATCCTATTTGAAAAGCGGTTTTTAATTCGCTAATCATGAATGAGGGAATCAAGACCGATGTAGGCACATCTTCCGGTCCATTGGGTCGTGGCGCCTCGGACAGATTCACAAATAAAGCCAAGTCGTTTTCACGGGTCTGCTTAAACATAAATTCCCGCATAGGCTCCATTGCAGCTTTAACAGCGTCTTCTTGCCCCATTCCCCCCGCCAAAAAAGGTTGCAGCGCATTTTGATTCACTGCATCCAAATAAGGCGACATCGTGAAAAACGTAAGAAACAGCGCCAATGCGACAAGCACCTGATTGGGAGGCATTTGTTGAGTCGCTAGAGCGCTGCGCAAAAAAGAAAGTACGACAATGATCCGTGTAAAGGATGTCATCATAATCAAAATAGATGGAGCTAATGACAATACGGTCAAAGTCAGTAAAATTTGTAAACTTAGAGCTACTTCTTGAGGATTGGTCGCTTCATTAACGCCTATCGAAACATTCGGTGCCGGTACCAGCGGCGCCGCTTCCACGCCGGCATAACTAACTCCTATTAGGCAAAATAGAACCATCCCGAAAAGCAGCAAGCCTTGTTTCTTATAGTTCACTCCGCTACCTCTTTCTCACTTATTTTCGGGATTGATCAAACACACGCGGGAATTTGCTTTTCAGTGCATCTAAGCGCTGCAACGAATTCGTCAGCATGTTGTTTAAAGGAATCTCACTAAATAATTCATCTTGCAACAACATATCTTGCTGGGAGCGAATACGGTCTATTTCTTGAGGATCTGTAATCTCCAATAGTAATTGGATCTGTTGGGATGTAATCCCCAAAACCAAAACTCGACCGCCTACTTCCACTACTTGGATAGCACCATGCTGCCCCAGCGGAAGCACTTGCAATATCTGCTGCTTTTTGCCTCCGGCCGCTCCTAAATGACCTAAGCGCCGTCCTAAAAAGCGAGATACCACATAAGCCAAGAGGAGCACCACTGCAAAGGTAAGCAATAAAGAAAAGACATATGCAAAGGAAGAAAACCAAGAAATGCCACCGCTACTAGAAACCGGTTCTTGATATTTTAAATACTCGTTTCCTGATTCTACAGCTAAAGCGGCCGTCTGCCAGACAGCCGCCGTCACTCCTACTGTTAATGCCGTCAGAAACCGTCCCATTATCTTATCCAATGACTTTGCGGACCGCTTCCAAAACGCGATCCGGCTGGAACGGCTTAACAATGAAATCCCTAGCGCCGCACTGAATGGCTTCAATAACCATAGCTTGCTGCCCCATGGCGCTACACATAATCACCTTAGCATTGGCATCAATTTTTTTAATTTCCTTTACCGCGGTAATTCCATCCATTTCTGGCATAGTAATATCCATTGTAGTCAAATCTGGTTTCAGTTCCTGAAACTTCTCTACTGCCTTTTGTCCATTTTCCGCTTCACCGACTACTTCATACCCATTTTTAGAAAGAATATCCTTGATCATCATCCGCATGAACGCAGCGTCATCCACAATCAATACCCGTATTGCCATTGCCATCTCTCCTTATATCATTCTAGATTTTATTATTGCAAGCTATTGGCCCGTTCTATCGGGCTGACAATATCTGTTATGCGAACTCCAAAGTTTTCATCAATAACCACGACTTCGCCTTTGGCCAGTAATTTTCCATTTACCAAAACATCCACTGGTTCGCCAGCCAGCTTATCCAGCTCCAAAACCGAGCCGGGACTTAATTCCAAAATTTCGCGAATCAATTTTTTAGTTCGTCCTAATTCTACCGTCACCTGCAGCGGTACGTCCAGAATCAAGCCAATGTTCCCATCTACGCCAGCCAAAGGCCCAGGCACAAGCGGTGAAAACTGTACTGCCTGCACTGGAACTTGAGGCTGCTGATAGCTAGGCTGCGGCGGCGCGTAATAGCCCTGTTGCTGTGGCGGCATTGCCGCGGCAGCCGGAGCAGGCGCTGCTGCCATGGGAGGAGGAGCCTGCTGTGGCGCCGCAGCAGGCGGTTGAGGGGATGCTGCTGGCGCGGCAGCCTGTTGACTGGCCATATCGCCCATAAGATTTTTGACCAGCGTCTTAGCTACCTCTACCGGTAAAATCTGCATAATTTCACTGTCAATTAAGTCTTCCACTTCCATACGAAACGCTACCCGCACCACGTTTTCAGTAGCAGTAAGCGCCGACGTCAATGGCTCATGCGTGGCAAAATGAATTAAATTGGCTTTCGGCGGTGAAATATCAACTTTTTGTTTAAACATAGTCGACATAGAAGTAGCCACCGAACCCATCATTTGGTTCATAGCTTCCCCTACAGCGCTCATATACAATTCATTCAGTTCTGTCGGAGGATTCGTGCCGTCATTGCCCATCATCAGATCAGCAATAATCAGTGCATCTGATTCTTTAATCGCCAGTAAGTTAGTTCCATGAACACCATGGGTATAGCCCACCTCTACTACAAGGAACGGCAACGGACAAGCATTCTGAATTTCCATCAGCGATGAGACTCCCACTTTAGGAGTCGTAATTGACACGCGCTTGCCTAATAAAATCGACAAAGTTGTTGCGGCGCTACCCATAGAGATGTTGCCAATCTCGCCCAGAGCGTCATGCTCTACATCAGAAAGAATCTCGCCACTTGCTGCTGCCGGCGCTGCTTCGCCTTTGAGCAAGGCGTCAAGTTCCTCTTGGCTGAGAAAGCTCTCACTCATTTTCCGTATCTCCTTCATTTAGTATTTTCGTAATCTGTACAGCCATCTTCCGATTAACTAAGCCCGGTTTGCATAGAAATTTCTCCCGGTGCCCAATTGTAATTTTCAACTCATGCTCAACCTGGCTATCCAGCCGCAACACATCTCCTTGAGACAACCCAAGCAGATCGTATACGTTAATCTGCGTACGCCCCATTTCAACGACAAGAGGAATGCGCGCCCGCTCCAATTTTTGCTGAATGGCGCTCACATGCTCCGGCAACGACTGCTTGCTCATGGACGAAGCTACCCAAAAGGTAGTGGTCAGCTTCGACATAATGGGCTCCAGTACTAAATAAGGAATACAGATATTGACTAAGCCTTCGGCCTGTCCGATTTTACACTGCAAGGTAATAAGCACTACCATGTCATTAGGCGGTACAATCTGAGTAAACTGAGGGTTAGTTTCAATCATCTCCAGCTTGGGATCCACTACCAGCACCTGTTTCCAAGCATCCTGGAGAGAATCAAGAGCTTTACTCATAACCCGGCGAACAATAGACTCTTCAATATCGGTCAAAGCCCTAGGTTTGGATAAAGGCAGACCTACACCGCCAAACAACCGGTCAATTACGGCAAACACTATATTGGGGTTCATTTCCAAAATGACATTTCCTTTCAAAGGACGCATTTGGAAAATACCAATCACACTGGGATTAGGCAAAGAACGAACAAACTCTTCATAAGTCATTTGGTCAACTGAAGCTACGTTAATATGGACTAAGGCCCGTAAGTTGGCAGATAAGTAGGTATTGAAAAATCTAGCGAAGTTTTCATGCAACATGTATAAAGTACGAATCTGGTCTTTAGAAAACTTATCTGGCCTCTTGAAATCATAGACCTTGATTTTGCGTTGTTCCTGTTCGCCTTTTATGTCTTCCGCAGATACTTCTCCTGCCGAAAGCGCATTTAGCAATTCGTCAATTTCGGACTGGGATAATACATCAGGCCCGGCCAATGCGCTCCCTCCCTTGGTTGCATCTTACCACGTTATTATTGCAAAATAAAGTTTGTGATATATACTTCATAAACCCGCTCTTCTCCCAACGACTTATTCACTTCACGTTTGATAAGTTCTTTGAGGTTTTCTTGTTTCGAGGGATCAAAGTCTTCTACTTTTTGTGACCGCAGCACATACAGCACCGTATCCTGCACCTTCACTTCCTGAGGAGACAAAGCGTTTTTATCTTTTTTCTCTTCCTTTTGCGGCTTCATTTCCAAAACAAGGCCTATTTTCAAATAGCGTCCGCTGCTGGGACCGCCTATGTTAACAACCAATTGGCCGTCTTTAGGGTCTCCCAACTTTACAAAAGTTCCCGGCTCGCGCTGCTCTACTTTGGTTCCTGACTTATCAGCAACAATTTTAGAGGCAATAAAATATGAAATTCCTCCGGCCAACGCCAACCCCACCACAATCATGACTACAATCAGCATTAGCGGCATCTTCTTCTTTTCTCCATCAGCCATTGCTACACCTCCTTCAAATTTCGGCATATCTTATAAAATATTTAATATCATTCACATATGTACAGCGGTTATAACCCGCTTATTTTCAAGAGTTAACGGAAATTATTGAATATGGCCCTACGATATTGCATTACTTTGCGCACGATTTCTTCCATGGATTCTTCTACAAGCAATTTTTTCCCGTTTGTCAGGGTTACCACTGTATCTGGCGTTTCCTCAATCATTTCAATGAGTTCCGCATTTAAAACAAATTCATCTTTTGCTTTCAAACGAGTCACCTTGATCATTGCATTCTCCCCTTACATTGGGCTGCAGGGAGGAACTTCCTCCCTGCAGCTAATTTTACCATCACCGTTCCAAATTAGCCAGTTTTTACAAAAGACATCCGGTTTTTCATGCAACCGCTTCCATCATTCCGCGGTTTAAGAGCTCCCGATTTGGTCCAGCTCCTGATCCTTGCTTCAAGCAATTACGGCACTGTCAATATTAGTAAACACATGGCTTTTAACACCGTCGCCTTCCATGGCTGTAATCACAGTTTTATTACGCACGCTAACGACAAAAGCAAGTGAATCCACAAGTACCAAGGCTTCTCGTCCGCCTTTCTGCGCCGCATCCTGCACTGCACTTTGCAGGCGCTCTGTTTGTGACGAACTTAATTCAATGCCCCGTTGCGCCAAGCGTTGTTGCGCATGCTGTGAAAAATGCAATTCCTGCATTTGCCCCTGCAGTACTGCTTCAAAGGAATCGGTAGACCCTATCGCCTTCTTTGTTGCCGCTCCCGCAGGTTCGTTAAAAGATCTAAGAGGTGACGGCGTGACAAGTTGCTGTGAAAAAACAACTTTAGGTGGCTGCATGCAAACCGTCCTCCTTCACGCCAAAAGCTTTTTCTTTTTTAAACCCGGTAATCAACAGCTGCATCGCCTGTATCCAACGATAAATCCACCGACTCGAGCTTTTCTTCCGTCAGCACGCCGGTGCTTTTCCCCTGCGGCGTTCTTCCCTGCTGACCTTGCTGCTGTTGCGGCAAAGTGTCTCCCAGGCCGGCATATACTGCAGCTCCTTGTACTCGAACTCCCTGCTGTTGCATTTCCTGCCGGAACTGCTGCAAGTTAGCTTCTAATACGGCTCGTACATCCGCATTAGAACTGTGGAATGTGGCATTCACAGTTCCTGCTGCATCCACAGCCACCTTCAATACCAATTCTCCCAAATGATCCGGTTTTAAGCGTATTACCATCTCTGTACTATCAGGCAGTCGGATCATGCGCGCTTGAGCTACCATTTGATCAAAAACGCCATGAGGATCGGCTGGTGCCGTTGACGCCGCATTTGTTGCGGCAGCAGTGGCTTCCGTTTGCGCCTTCGGAGCAGTCTGCTGTAAAAGAGCCGCCTGTATCGGCTGGAAATCCGTGTCCGACTGAACGTCTGCCTTTACAGAAACTGTTTTGGGAGCTGTTGCCTCACTAAAAGCCTGTCCGGCAAAAGATGCCGCCGAATCGGTATTTTCCGAAGCGGCACGGCGCACGCCATAATTGGTTGCTGCTGCAGATTCCACGTTTGATGTTTGGCTATCGCTGGGTTGCCCTTTTGCCGTCTGCGGTTCGCTGCTAACGCTGCGACCTTGCGGCTGATACAACGTAGGCGCAGAAATGGCAACTCCAGAATCAGCCACCGCTTGTGCTGTTTTTTGCGGCTCTTCTGCTGCGGTTACGTTTTGTCTTTGCTGTGCAGCATCAACACGCACCTCAGGTTTTATCGAGTCATTAATCGCCGCCGGTTGTTGTGTTTCCATAGCTGTAGGTTCTTCAGTTGCTGTTGTTTGCGACTGAGCAACGGTAGTTTGCACTGGCGTTTGTGACTGCACTGGTGCTTGCTGCTGTACTGCCGCTGCCGGTGTACTGGCTGCCGTCTCTTTTAGCACTGGCGTATTAACAATGCTGTTTTGCATAACTTCAGCCAACGCTTCCCGCAAATGCACGGGCGGCGTTTCCACAACTGCCGTTTTCTGCAACATGCCTTGCAGTTGCTGTAAGAAGTTCTGCTTGCTTGCATCATCTCCTACCCACTGTTGAAGCCAGCCGGTCAATTCCGACGTCTGGTTTTTCTCTTTTACTGCTGCAAAAATTTCACTCAGCCAAGTCTTCTGTGTCCCGGCGTCCACGCCGCTTTGCAGCGTCGTCAGATCTTCATTGACAGTTTGCGTTGGCAATACGGCTCCCGGTATCAACGATGCCAATAACGCAGCCTCTGCTGTATCCAAACTTTTTGCTTCTGTAGCAACGGTTTCGCTTCCTGCTTGCTGTACATTTTCTGCCGCTAACGAGCTTCCCAAGCAAGTAGAAAATGAATCAGTTCCCGTTGTCGAGTTTGTTTTAGCTGTGCGATTAGCTCCTGTGGAACCTTTGGCGGCAGAGCCGGAAGTTACTTGTCCCTGCACTGCAGCAACCGCATTTCCATTCGAAGCGCCTCCAGGCAAAGAATTGATAAGCGTATTTATACCCATATTTTCACCTCCTTTCTAAAATGAACTCACTGACTGCATTTTGTTTTTTCATACTTGTTGTGCACCCCTTGCTGCAACTACTCCAACTTGGCCGGCCGCATCATGCTTTGCGTCAAACGTGCGGCTCGGCTGGAATCAAAGAGAGGTAAGATTTTAGAGACTTGTTCTTCTTCCATTTTTCCCATAATCGATAAAACTTCCGCGTCATCCAGACGGTTTAAAATGCCCACCGCTTCTTCCGGCTTCATGCCGCCATACAAGCGAGCCAAACGGCCAATGCGTTTGTTCTCTTCTTGCTGCTGTTTTTTGAGCATTTTTTCCTTTTCCGCTTCTGTCAACGGTGCCGTCTTGGGCTGAGGCGCCACTGCCGCAGCGGCAGGATCCGCAGGCGGTTGCACAACCGGCAAAGCAGGTGCGGTTGCACTTTCAGGCAGTTCCACCGGTTCAAAGTTGGTCGCCGGCTGTTCAAAATACCGTCCGATGCCGGGTACATTGGCCAAACCGTATTGTTTCCCCAAGTCTTCTAAGTCAATCAGCTTGAAGTATACACCTACTCCAAATCCTAAAAGGACAAGCAAAATGACCAAAAGCAGCGCGACCCCAAGCTTCAGCAGGAAAATGATGCGCGACTTTTTCTCCACCGGTGCTTCCACAGTTGCGTTCTTTGCATCCTGAGGCTTATTCTTGTTTTGTCTTACATCTGTTTTACCTGCTGCCATACTGCGAAACCATCCTTATCCACCTAATTATATTTCGTTCTCATTTTCCATGAACTTTAATACTCTTTTCACATATTCCTGCGTTTCGCCATAAGGAGGAATACCACCATACGCGTCTACCGCTCCAGGCCCGGCATTATATGCCGCAACGGCTTTGGCAGGATCGCCCTGAAAATGCTGCAGCATTTGCCGCAAATAAGCTACGCCGCCGTCAATATTTTCCTTGGTATTTTGCGGATTAACTCCTAGGGCCCTCGCAGTATCTGGCATCAGCTGCATAACTCCTTGGGCGCCAACTTCAGAAACGACTTGAGAATCAAAATTAGACTCTGCTTTAGCCACTGCCATCGCCAGTTTGGGATCCACGCCTTGCCTTTTGGCACTAGAGCTAACCATCTGGCGTATGGAATCCCCCTGTGGAGATAAAGCAGTCCCTGTTGCGCTCGCAAGCGTCGAAACGGACTTACCCCGAACTTGCTGCTGCAATTCATCCGCAAAGGAAGCAGGTTGTCCTGACAACGAAGCATTTTTTGCGGTAAGCATGTTCCCCATGCGCCCGAATTTCGCTTCAATGGCAGCGATCCGGCCCGTAATTTCTTGAATGCTTTGAATCACCATTCCCTATCGCTCCCCCTCTTCCCGCAGATATAGCTGCATACCAATTTCATCCAATATTTTTTGTTCTTCCAATAACGATTCATATAAATATTGCTGATATTGCGTTTCTTTCAGCGTTTCCACTGCTTTCAATTGTTTAACCGCTTCTTCCAACTTCAAGAGACAGTCCTGACGCGCCAATTCCCGCGCTTCCTTTTCGGCAATAAGCGCTCTTTCCCTGTTGTAGGAGCTGGTTTGATACGCATCGTATAAAGGCAGCATAGCGGCGGTCAATTGTCCTTTGCTTTGCTGAGCCGTAAACCATGCGCTCGCTTCGCTTCGCTCTTGCCAAAGCTTATGAAGGAAGTCTATCGTCTCTTGCACTCGCCGCGAAGCTTCCGCTAAGGCCAATTTAGCTTCATCACATTTTCGACGGCGCACCCCCAGCAGCACTTCGAGACGAAAATGAAAGCGTTTCATGATCTAGGCTCCTTCTTAACTTCAGCAGCCTTCAACAAGCTGCGCCAGTTGCACCACCGCATCAGATAAAGTGGTTTGCTCATATACATCTTGCTGCAGAAACTTGCGAATAGCGCCTATGCGTTCAATCGCTTGATCAATCTCCGGATTGCTCCCCTGAACATATGCGCCGATATTAATTAAATCCGCTGCATCGCGATGGGTTGCCATCAAGGAACGAAGGCGCTGCGCTGCCATACGTTGCTCTTTGGTGACAATCTCGGTCATAACCCGACTTACGCTATTCAAAATGTCAATCGCCGGATAATGGTTCTGTGCGGCAATGCTGCGTGAAAGCACGATATGTCCGTCAAGAATGCTGCGCACGGCATCGGCAATCGGCTCATTCATATCATCACCGTCAACCAAAACCGTATAAATTCCGGTAATGGAACCCTGCGCCCCCGTTCCGGAGCGTTCCAACAGCTTGGGCAGCATAGCGAAAACAGACGGAGTATAGCCTCTGGTTGCCGGTGGTTCTCCAACAGTAAGTCCCACCTCACGCTGCGCCATGGCAAAACGCGTCACCGAATCCATCATGAAGATGACATCACGTCCTTGATCACGGAAATATTCCGCAATAGCCGTCGCCGTCAACGCCCCCTTAATCCGCACCAACGCCGGTTGGTCTGAAGTCGCCACGATCACGACGGAGCGTTTCAACCCTTCTTCGCCCAAATCGCGTTCGATAAACTCACGCACCTCGCGACCACGTTCGCCAATCAAAGCAATGACACTGATATCCGCCTCTGTGTTTCTGGCCATCATACCTAGCAACGTGCTCTTGCCAACGCCGCTTCCCGCCATGATGCCAACACGTTGTCCTTTGCCTAAGGTAAGCAACGCATCAATCGCTCGAACCCCTACTGAAAGAGGTTCTTCGATCCGTCTTCTCGTAAGCGGCGGCGGCGGCAATGCATTTAACGGGTATTCGCGGCTGGAAACAAGGGGCCCTTTACCATCCATAGGACGCCCCATGCCGTCCAGAATGCGTCCCAGCAAGCCTTGACCTACAGTCACTTTCAAAGTTCCTTGAGCGGAAATCACCTCACACCCAGGGCCAATCCCTTCCATTTCGGCAATCGGCATTAAAAGCACTCGGTTCTGGCGAAACCCAACTACTTCCGCAGGAATCGCTTGGCTGCCTCCTCGACTACTTACATAGCACAAGTCTCCCAAATTAACATTAGGTCCTTGCGACTCAATGACCAAACCAACAATCTGCGTAACCCGCCCGCTTCGCCGCATACTTTCGCATTGTCGAATCGCTTGCGAATAAACATCGCTTGAAAATGCGTCTTTCATCATGGCATCACTTCTTTCAACGCCCGTTGAAGCATTTCCATTTGCGTCTCCATTCTTGCATCCACCGTACCGGCTGTCGTCTCCACAATACAGCCGCCCGGGGAAACCGTATGATCCGCACTGATACGCAAGCCTTCTTCCCGACCAATCAATAGTTGCAAATCTCGCCGAGCCATCAACACCGTTTCATAATCATCAGGATGCACCCGAATTTGAATGGCATCCTGGTCTTTCACTTTACTGATTGCCGCCGTCACAATCGGCAGAACAACCAGCGGATTTTCCTCTACCTCTCGCGCCAACACTTTGCGCACACATTCCAGCACAAGCTCAACCACTTGCCGTTCTGCCTCAACAAGAAACTCTACCTGTTGCTGTTCCGCTGCACGGATTAAGTGATTGGCGTTCTGCACCGCCTGCTCCACAGCTAGCTTCATTTCCTTCTCAGCAGCCTGTCTTCCTTGAGCTAATCCCTCTTCAAAACCTTCGCGATGGCCCAGCTCTTTAGCCTGTCCATGCAACGACTCCGCCTCACCTTTAATGCGAGCCGCGTCTAGCTGCGCAGTACGCACAAGCGCTTCCGCCTGCCGCTGCGCTTCCATTAAAATTACGTTGGCTCTTTCCTGCGCAATTTCGTCTACACTGCGAGTGTCAAACTTTTCTTCTTTTTTGTCTTCATGCTGCAAGGCTGCCGGAGGCTTATTCTGAATCACTACCAGCTCCCCTTGCAGGGGTGGCGATTTGATGATTCTATGCAATTACCTCGTCTCCTTTGCCGCGGGATACTATGATTTCTCCCGATTCCTCAAGGCGTCGGATAACATTTACAATTTTTTGCTGTGATTCTTCTACATCCCGAATGCGTACAGGTCCCATATACTCAATTTCTTCACGCAACATTTCAGAAGCCCGTTTCGACATGTTCTTGTAAATTTTTTCACCCACTTCGCCTGACGAAGCCTTAAGAGCCAAAGCCAAATCCTTCTGGTCAATCTCACGCAAAACCATTTGCAGCGACCGGTCATCCAACATAACAATATCTTCAAAGACAAACATTTTGCGTTTAATTTCTTCTGCCAATTCTGGATTTTGCACTTCCAGATTTTCGATAATTGTGCGTTCTGTCGTACGATCTACTCGGTTCAGCATTTCCACAATCGTGTCAACGCCGCCGGCAGTAGTAAAGTCCTGGGTCGCCAAGGAAGAAAGCTTTCGTTCCAGTACGCGTTCCACATCCTTCAATACATCTGGCGAAGTACGATCCATTAGCGCAATTCTTTTAGAAACTTCCACCTGCCGATCCGCTGGCAGGTTCGAAATAATGGCAGCGGACTGTTCCGGCGTTAAATACGCCATCACCAGAGCAATGGTCTGAGGATGTTCATTTTGAATAAAGTTTAGAAGCTGCGACGGGTCCGTTTTGCGCGCAAAATCAAACGGACGAATTTGCAGACTTGATGTCAGCCGATTGATAATCGAAACAGCTTTCTCCGGACCGAGGGCTTTCTCCAGCACTTCCCGCGCATAATCAAGCCCCCCGGCGGAGATATATTCCTTCGCCACCAGTAATGAATGAAATTCATCCAACACTTTTTCCTTTTGTTCCTGCGTCACCTTACGTTGACTGGCAATTTCTAACGTCAGTTTTTCAATTTCGTCTTCCCGCAAATGGCGAAAAACCTGAGAAGACACTTCTGGACCCAAAGAAATCAACAGAATGGCCGCTTTTTGCTTCGGCGTTAATTCGTTTTGACCATACATATATTATTCCCTCCCGGCGACCTTTTACTCGTCTGTCAGCCATGCTTTGAGCATTTGTGCGATATCTTCCGGGCGCGATTTTGCCATCTGTTCGATCGCCTGACGCTGTTCCTGCCGCCGCCGCTCTTCCGGCGACAACTCTGATTCGGCTCCCGCCATATCAGCGATTTCATCCATTGCCAGCATCTGCTGCATTTCTTCCATTTCGCGTTCACGTTGTTTCCGTTTCAAGTACAAACGAATGATTGCAAATAAAGTTCCTGCCAGCAGCAACACCAGCCCAATCTTCATCCACATCGCTTGCGCCTGCTGCCGTTTGAAATCTTCCTCTTCCTGCTTCTGCTTATCTGCCAGTTCCGTACTAAAGGGCAGGCGTTCCACAGACAAAACGTCTCCACGGGTCGGGTTAATGCCTACGGCCGAAGAAACAGTTCTTGATAAACTGTCCTGCTGCAGCGGCGTAACCGAGTCATCTACAAGTACCGCTACCGCCAAGCGACGGATTGAGCCAGGAGCAGCCACCACTTTTTCTTTGGTTTCATTTATTTCATAGTTCCGCACAGCCTCTTTCTTTTCATAGTTAGACTGTGAATTGGGGTTTGTTGTTACATAACCCGGTATATTGCTGGGAGTTCCAGCCGGTCCGCCTGGTGTAGTAGAGGTCCCTTTGTAATTTTCGCTGACATCTTGGGAGCTTCGTACAATCCCCTTATCATCCACCACCGGTTCAAAAGTCTGCTTGTCCACTGTCCGTTGGTCAAAAGTCAATTCCAGATTGACACGGGCTGCCGCCTTGCCTGGTCCAAGAACTTGATCCAAAAGACTTTGCAGGTTTTTTTGCATTTCTTCCTGCATTTTTTTAGTCAGTTCCACCTGAGTCAGAGAACCAGAACCGATGCCACCGGGCTGCTCCGGCGGTTCATTCAGCACGCGAGCCATAGCGTCAACAACGGTTACATTTTCCGGCTTTAAGCCTTGAATGCTGTGCGCTACCAAATTGACAATACCTTTAATTTGCTCTTTAGATAGTTCTGTTTGAGGCTTAAGTTTCAACATAATGGAGGCAGTAGCCGGCTTTTCATTCTTCTTATACAAACTGTCTTCCGGCATCACAATATGGACTCTAGCCTTTTCGACTTCCGCCAATTGCTCAATGGTCCGCGTCAATTCGCCTTGCAACGCCTGCAATAAATTTACTTTATTTTGAAATTCCGTCGTGCCAAATTTGCTTTGGTCGAAAATTTCAAAGCCCTTATTTCCTCTAGGCAGCCCTTGGCTTGCCAAATCCAAGCGAACACGGTATACGTCTTTGGAGGAAACCAAAATAACAGTACCGTCGCCGCCTACTTCGTGAGGAATTTTCAACTCTTTTAATTTTTCTCGAATGGCGCCAGCATCCTTAGCTTCCAAGCCAGTATAAAGAGGCACCATATCAGGACGGCTTCCTACCCAATAGCTAACTCCAAGCACAGCGACGAGAGTCAAAATACCCACGCCAATAAGAATCAGCCGTTGACGTCTCTCCATATTTTGCCAAAACCGCAGCACCTGTTCCTTCCAGTCTGCCATGAATTCCATCCTCTCATAATCTCCACGTTGGAACGTTTTTCATTCTGCTGCGACTATTATACCGACATGCGCATGACTTCCTGATAAGCGTCAAGAGCCTTGTTACGAACCTGCATCGTCAGTTGCAGGGCCACACTGGCTTTTTCTGCGGCAATCGTAACTTCAGAAAGGTCCTGAATCTCCCCAGCAGCCATCTTTACCGACAAATTTTGCGAATTGAGCTGCAGCTTATTTACTTCTCCCAGCGCATTGGTGAAAAATTGTTGAAAGGACTCCCCTTCAATGGCAGCGGCCTGCGGCTTCGCCGCTTCCGTCAAAGCTAACGGCGCCTTTACTAGCGAAATTGGTTCAATTCTCATCTTCGCACCTCTTTTCCTAATAAGCAAAACCTCAACACATTACCCATTCATTGAAATCGCATCTCCACAACCTGGCTTTTATGTATGAAAACAGCTTATTTACCGATTTCCAACGCCTTAGCCATCATCGTCTTCGCTGTATTAATCGAAGTTACATTCGCCTCATAGGCTCGGCTGGCCGTAATCATATCCACCATTTCCGCTACAACATTCACATTAGGCAAGCGGACGTAGCCATTTGCATCCGCATCCGGATGCTGCGGTTCATAGACGGTTCGAAAAGGAGTTGCGTCTTCTGCAATGCCGACAGCGCGCACGCCTTCTGTGCTGCTCCCCATTTCCTTCTGCAATACTTTGCCAAAGGATTGTTCACCCTCCCTGGGTGCAAAAACCACTACTTGCCGGCGATAAGGACCGCCTGCAACGGTGCGGGTGGAATTGACATTAGCCAAGTTGTTTGAGATCACATCCATCCGCAGCCGTTCTGCCGTCAGACCGGATCCCGCCGCATCAATCGCTGAAAACAAACTCATAACTTAGCTTGCTCCTCCCTTAATCGCATTTTTAAGTGAAGTAAAATAGCGCCCTATATCTTGGGCTACGGCTTGATAGTAAATACTGTTTTTAGCCATACCGGCCATTTCTGCATCAATATCTACATTATTGCCATCCAAACGAATGGACGTATCCTTTTGGATCTGCACCTGCGCTTTGGGGACGGCGCCTGACGCTTGAGGATAGTGTTTTTCATTGGTCCGCGCCATTTGCAACCGTTTGCCATCACCAAGCTGATCTCGCAACAACGACTCAAAAACCACATCGCTTTTTTTGAAGCCAGGCGTATTTACATTAGCCACATTGTTGCTGATCACGCGTTGCCGCACGCTGGCCGCTTGTAAGGCCCCTTCCATAACCGCCACCCGTCGGGGCGAAATAATAGCCTCCAACACGTAGACATCCTCCTTGCCGAACTACCGCTCTGCGGTTCTCAAATTTTCAGGTCCTCTTACTTGATCAATCGCATAATAATACCTATTTCCAGTTCGACACAATTTCAAAAAACCCTTGCTATTACTGCAAATCTGGACAAATTTTTCCTTTTTTGCACCATAAGTCCTAGCCATACCTTGGAGAAACCAGGCCACATGTATCGATTTCACAATAAAAGCCTCCCTCGAAGGAGAGGGAGGCTCCAGCGACACCAGGCTGTCCCTGCGCCACCGTAAAGTCTTTTTACTTTTTCAGTTTCTTCAATTCTTCAATCAAAAGATCATTCAGGACTTTAATATAAGTCCCTTTCATGCCTAATGACTTGGACTCGATCACGCCGGCACTTTCAAATTTGCGTAAAGCATTGACAATAACCGAGCGAGTAATGCCGACGCGGTCAGCAATTTTGCTGGCAACCAATAATCCTTCATTACCTTCAAGCTCATTAAGTATATGCATGACGGCTTCCAGTTCCGAATAGGAAAGAGTTCCCAGCGCCACTTGTACCGTCGCTTTTTTCCGAGCCTCGTCTTCAATTTTCTCGCTGCGATCGCGCAACATTTCCATGCCGACAACCGTTGCGCCATATTCGCCCAGCACCAAATCGTCGTCTTCAAAAGTCACTTCAAATTTAGCAACAATCAAGGTGCCAATTCGTTCGCCAACGCCATAAATGGGGATAACCGTTGTATATTTCCCAGAAAACATACATTCTGTGCCTTGATTAAAAGAGCACAAGCCCTTTTCCAAGCTCAAGTTCGGCGAGGTTTCATTTACCCGCAGCAACCATTCCACATAGGCTTCCGGAAACTGCCGCTGTGAAAGAACCTTGTCCCTCATTACTTCACATTCAAAATCATCCATCAGAGCGTAGCCCAACACGCCGCCTTCACGGCTGACAATGTACACATTAGCTTTTAAAACCGAGCTTAGAACCTGAGACATATCAAAGTAATCCACTTTTTCCGATTTTTGCAGTAGTTTGTTAATTTTACGAGTCCGTTCCAGCAAGGATCCCATGAGTCAATCCCTTCCCTTCCATTTATACATAATACATTTTACCGTTTTCGCTTGTCCACTTACTTTCATTCTACATGCAAGTCCTTCTTTCCTTCGAAAAAAGGACCGCTGAAAAAAATTCAGTAAATTTACGAAAGCGCTATCGCAACACAACTGACACAGCACCAAACTGTTCTTTGCAGCCACCTGCCAGTACGGTCTATGTTACAGATATCTAACGTTAATTCATACTAGCACAGCTAGACGTTTCACGCAAGAATATTGTCATATTTTTCTTTTAATTTTTTAATGTAAATTAAAGCACGTTGTGCAATTTGTTGGTTTTTGATTTTTTTATCTCTGATTCTTTCTTCCAAAGGCGGCAATAAGCCAAAATTGATATTCATCGGCTGAAAATGCTTGCTTTCCGCATGAGTAATATAATGGCACAAGGCTCCATGAGCTGATTCCCTCGGAAATTGAAGAGGCTCCTGCTCTTTGGCTAGCCGCGCGGCATTAATTCCCGCTACAAGTCCGGCGGCCGCTGATTCTACATACCCTTCCACGCCAGTCAACTGACCGGCAAAGAGCCAGTTAGGCCGTTCTTTAGCTTGCAGCGTCGGCAGGAGAACTTTAGGCGAATTAATAAACGTATTGCGGTGCATAACTCCAAAACGTACAAACTGAGCTTGTTCCAAACCAGGAATCATCCGAAAAACCCGTTCTTGCTCCGGCCAACGCAAATGCGTTTGAAAACCTACCAAGTTATATAATGTCCCGGCTATATTGTCCTGCCGTAGCTGTACTACCGCATAAGGAATGCGTCCGGTATCAGGCCGAGGCAATCCTACAGGTTTAAGCGGTCCAAACCGTAGCGTATCGATCCCGCGGGCCGCCATAGCCTCTACAGGCATACAGCCTTCAAAAAAGATTGTTTTCTCAAACTCACGCGCAGGTGCTGTCTGCGCCTGCGTCAGCTCCTGCCAGAACGCTTCATATTCATCCTTTTCCATGGGACAGTTCAAATAGTCCGCATCACCCTTGTCATAGCGTGAAGCCCGGTAAATTTTTTCCATATCCAGCGAGTCCGCCTGCACAATTGGCGCTGCTGCGTCATAAAAGTACAGCGACTCGCTACCAGCAAAACGCTGAATTTCCTCGGACAAAGCCGGCGCTGTCAAGGGACCTGACGCAATCACCGCCAATTCCGCATCACTAGGCAGCGTTTTCACTTCTTCTTCCACTACTGTAATTAACGGATGCTGTCGAATCTTTTCGGTGATACTGCGGCTAAACCCCTCTCGATCTACAGCCAGCGCTCCCCCTGCAGGCAGCCGCCAGGCATCAGCCTGCTGCATGATCAAGGAATTTAGTTGACGCATTTCCTCTTTCAGCAATCCCACCGCATTTTCCACAGCCGCCGCCCGCAAAGAATTGCTGCAAACAAGCTCCGCAAACCAAGGCGTGCTATGCGCCGGACTTGGCACGGACGGTCTCATTTCATACAGCCGCACGCGAACGCCTGCTTGCGCGATTTGCCAGGCAGCCTCGCTTCCAGCCAGACCAGCGCCAATTACTACAACTTCTTTCATTCCTGCTTCTCCTTCGAGACGTTCTCTTTGCCCGCCGCCTTCTCCGCTGCACGGCTGCTGCAATTTTCATCGCCGCAGCGAACACTGCTTCTCCCGTTGCGGAAAGCGTGACGAACCATAAAATGACCGCAAACCTGACAAGTCTCTGCCAAAGGAGCATCCCAACTGACAAAGTCGCACTCCGGATACCGTTGGCAGCCATAAAATACTTTCCCCCGCTTCGTGCGGCGTTCAATGATTTTCCCCTGACACTTGGGACAGGCAATTCCTGTGTCCTTAATGATCGGTTTGGCATTGCGGCATTCCGGGAAACCCGGACAAGCAAGAAACTTTCCATACCGCCCCTGCTTTACCACCATGTTGCGCCCGCAACGCTCGCAAAGTTCGTCCGACACCTCTACAGGCAGTTCCACTTGACCGATTTCTTCTTCCGCCTTCGCCAAATGGACTGCAAAGGTATCATAAAAATCACGCAGTACCGCCAAGCGCGTTTCCCGCCCCTCGGCAATAGAATCCAGCTGTCCTTCCAATGAAGCTGTGAATTTTACGTCAACTATATCTTTGAAGTATTCCTTCAATAAATCAAGCACTAAATTGCCCAGCTCTGTAGGATAAAACTTCTTTTCCGCTTTGGCAACATAGCCGCGCTGTAAGATGGTGTCAATAATCGGCGCATACGTACTCGGCCGACCAATTCCTTTTTCTTCCAGAGTTTTAACAAGCGTAGCCTCTGTATACCTCGGCGGCGGTTCTGTAAAATGCTGTTTAGGCAGCATTTTGTGCAGCTTCACTTCCTGCCCCGGTTCCAGCGCAGGAAGGCGTACGTCTTTTTCTTCTTTGCCTTCATCCATGCCCTCCGTATAGAGAATCATAAAACCGGCAAACTTCAGAATAGAGCCGTTGGCACGCAAACGATACGCCCCGGCCGTTAGATCCACGCTGACCGTTTCGTAAAGAGCGGCGTTCATTTGACTGGCGACAAAACGTTCCCAAATCAACTTGTACAGACGCCATTGTTCCTTGCTAAGATACGACTCCACTTCTAACGGAGTCAGCTCCACATGAGTGGGCCGAATGGCTTCATGCGCATCTTGCGCCATTTTTTTCGTACTGTACACAGGAGCTTTAGGCGGCAAATAGGCATCACCATAGCGAGAAGCAATTACCGTTCTGGCCTCCTCTTGAGCCGATTCGGCAATACGAGTCGAATCCGTACGCATATACGTAATCAGACCGACAGGGCCTTTGCCGCCTACAGGCAAGCCTTCATACAACTGCTGCGCTACCGACATGGTCTTGCGCGTCGTAAACCCCAGCTTGCGAGCAGCTTCTTGCTGCAAACTGCTAGTGGTAAACGGAGCTGCAGGATTGCGCCGCCGCTCTTTTTCTTTTTTAGCGGCTACCGTAAAGACGGCTTCTTCCAATTCTTTAGTCGCCGCCATAGTCTCTTCTTCGTTCGTAAGAGCAAGCTTTTTCTCATCTTTGGCAACTACCTGCGCTTCAAATAAAGCGCCTCTTGGTTTGTCGCGCAGTTTGGCTGCCAATGTCCAATATTCTTCGGAAACAAACTGCTCAATCTCCCGTTCCCGCTCGCAAATCAAGTTAACCGCTACAGATTGAACCCGTCCAGCGCTCAAGCCTTTGCGCACTTTACGCCATAACAGCGGACTCAGTTTATAGCCAACCATGCGATCCAGCAGGCGCCGAGTCTGCTGCGCATCCACCCGCGGCAAAAAGATAGAACGCGGATGTTTTAACGCCTGCTGAATCGCAGGCTTAGTGATCTCGTTGAACTCGATCCGGCAAGGAGAGTCTGCCGGCACTTTCAGCAATTGCGCTAAATGCCAAGCAATAGCCTCCCCTTCCCGATCCATATCAGAAGCAAGATAAATAGCATCCGCTTGCTTGGCGGCATTTTTCAATTCCTTGATAATATCGCCCTTGCCTCGTATATTGATATATCTTGGTTCAAAATCTTGTTCCACATCAATGCCAAATTGACTTTTGGGCAAATCGCGCAAATGCCCCATCGAGGCCTTAACCGTATACTTTTTACCCAAAAATTTTTCAATTGTTTTCGCTTTGGCTGGCGATTCCACTACCACCAACGTTTTCTTCACCAAATTACCTCCTTGGCAGTTCGACCATACCGATGGCCTTCTTTACGAACCAGTCCTTTTAATTCCAGACAAAGCAATGTATATTGCAACTGCGTCCACTCCAGCACGCCTGTTGCAGCTAATTCGTCAATATGCCGCAAGTTACCGGAAGAAAGCAAATCCCAAACCTTTTTTTCCTCTTCACTATCCAAAAGAGTTCCCTGCAAGACCGCCTTAGCGCCTGCGTCATCCCAACCGCAAGCCCGCAGTACATCGACTCCAGTTTCTACTAAAGCGGCGCCTTGCCGCAGCAAATGATGCGGCCCCTTACTGCCTGGTGAAAAAATACTACCAGGCACAGCCAGAACATCCCGCCCTTCATCCAAAGCCATATCCGCAGTAATCAAAGCCCCGCTTTTTTCATTGGCTTCCACGACAATGGTCGCTTGCGCCAAACCGGCAATAATACGATTGCGCGCCGGGAAAAATTGAGGCCTAGGCTGGGTTCCCGGGGCGTATTCGCTGATAACACAGCCGCCTGTTACGACAATTTCCTGCAGAAGCTCCTTGTTTTCCGGTGGATAGACTACATCAATGCCACAGCCTAAAACCGCAATTGTCACGCCTTTTTGCCGTAAACAACCCCGATGAGCCGCCGAGTCAATCCCCCGAGCCGCACCGCTGACAACCGCAATGCCTGCTGCTGCTAAGTCCTCGCCAAGTCTTTCCGCCACATTTTTGCCATAAGGCGATGCTTTGCGGCTTCCCACTACCGAAACAAGCCGCTCCGGCAAACGCGCCAAGTTTCCTTTTATAAAAAGAATCCGAGGCGGATGATGAATTTGCCGCAAAAGCGCAGGATACGCTGACGAAGACAACGCCAAACAGGAAATCCCCTGCTGTTTCCAACCTTCAAAAACGCTTTCTGCATCTATTTTCTCACGAAAGCGACAGAACACTTCCGCTTCCTCCGCCGCCAAGAAGCCGGACAAAAGCAAATCGCGCTTGCTTGCTTTCCAGGCTTGCCGAGCGCGACCTTTTTGGTCCATCAATTTAACGACTACACGTTCCCGCCAAGACGGAGCTGTTTGTAAAAGAGCGAGATACCAAGCATCTTCCACTTAAATCCCTTCCTTTGCGGCCAAAGGGGTCGCTCAATTGACCTTTATTATAAGCCGCATTTCCCCACACGGTCAAGGGAATGAAAAAAGAAACCATTCAAAAGGAATGGTTTCTTTGCAAAGATACCAATAGAATTGTCAGCCATACCAACATAACAACTGCTTTTATTCCGACCTTGCCTAAGGCAAAGGAAACGGCGCATACCAACGCACGCCTTGTACATCCGCCTGTAAGTCCGTCAAGCGCTGCGGCACTGCTGCAAGCTCTTCCGGCAGGCGCTCCTTCAAAAGCTCCCATAACGGCACCAGCACGAAAGCCCGTTGAAACAACCCCGGATGCGGCAAGATCAAATGTTCTTTATGACAATGCACGCCGGAAATATACAGAATATCTAAATCTAACGTCCGAGGCCCCCATCGCACTAAACGTTTGCGTCCAAGAGCCGTTTCCACATCTAAACAAGCAGTGAGCAGTTGTTCTGGCGTTTCGGTTGTTTCCACCTCTAACACAGCATTTAAAAATGGAGGTTGCTCAAGAAAGCCAAAAGGGGCAGTCTCATACACTGCAGACGCTCCAACAATTTTTATTCCTTTTTGGACCAGGAGCGCTGCCGCTTGCGCAAACAAAGCCAACCGGTCTCCTTGATTAGACCCAATGGACAACAGAATCAAGAACTCACCGCCTTCTTGACACTTCCACTTCTACATAATCAATTTGTCCCGGCAAAGGCACTGCCGGCTTGCGAATCGCCACCGTTACTTCATTAATAGTAATCCACTCGCTCAACAACAGTTCCGCCAAATGGGAGCCCAATGCCTCTAACAGCAAAAACCGTTTCTGCTCCACTTCCTGGCGCACCAGCGCATATACAGAGGTATAATCCACGGTAGCTCCCACTTCATCAGATTTTTCCGCTGCCGGAGCATCCACATTCATCGTGACATCCAGATAAAACCGCTGCCCTTGCTCCCGCTCATATTCAAATACTCCATGAAATCCGTACACCATCATGTTTTTCAAAGTAATTTTTGTCATAACTTTCATCCTTTCTTCTGCATAGCATTCATCATTTTCGATATTCTCGCCATAGCCCTCACATCATGAACGCGGATAATTTGAACCCCCTGCGTAATGCCCCAAGCCACGGTAGCTGCCGTTCCTTCAACTCGATCATCCACCGCTAAACCGCCCAATACTTCACCGATAAAGCGTTTGCGCGATGTGCCAAGCAAAATAGGGCACCCCAACGCCTTCAGCTCGCCAAGACGAGACATCACCTCCAAATTTTGCTCACAAGTCTTGGCAAAGCCAATTCCCGGATCAACCCAAACATTTTCTTCTTTAACACCGGCCGCTACTGCCAGCTCAAGACTGCGTCTTAAAAAGCCGCAAATGCTTCCCATTATGTCTTCAGTATAGACAGCTTCTTTCTGATTATGCATAACTACAACAGGTGCATCATACCTAGCTGCTACGGCAGCCATCCCAGCATCTCTTTGCAAACCCCAGACATCATTAATAATATGAGCCCCTGCCTGCAAAGACGCCTCCGCTACCTCGGCTTTGTACGTATCAATAGATATCGGCACAGAAACCTGTTTAACCAAACGTTCCAATACCGGCATCATACGGCTTAACTCTATTTCGGCGGATATCTCCTGATTTCCTCCATATGGCCTCGTTGATTCCGCACCCAAGTCAATGATGTCGGCGCCTTCTTCTACTAACCGTTGCGCCTGCTCCACCGCCGCTTCCGCTGAAAAATAGCGACCTCCATCGGAAAAAGAATCAGGCGTTACATTCAAAATGCCCATTACCAGAGTCTTGTTTTCTGCTAACACCAAGCGTTTCCCGTCCTGCCAGGAGTACTCGCGCGGATAGGCTGGCTGCAAATGCGCTTTCAAGGCCTGTTCCATAGCCGCAGCCACACGAGGCAGCCCCCACGGCTGCTGTTTCAACTGCGCCAACGCCAAACGATACTGCTTGACCGTAGCAAACACCAACACATCGGTGCACTCCGCTGATAAGTCAGCCGTTCCTCTAGAAACAGCCACATCGCCGCCTTTAGCTAAAAAAGTCTGTTTCAACAAATTAGCTGCTTTTGTCGACAAGCCTTCCAACTTCAGTACTGGTAAAAGCATCTTGTCCGTCATCAAGGCGACGCCGACAGGATCACAGCCGATCTGTTCCAATTGCCGCTTTGCTTCCGCCAAAGATACAATGGACAAAGAGCGCAAATTATATGCCATAATAAAATAGTTCCTCCTTAAAGAACTTCTGTTAACACCTATGCAACCAAATCATAGATTGTAGCAGTTTCCTCTACGAATAGAGGATTGCCAAAACATTTATGTTTATTGTATCATATTTATTGTATATTAAGGAGCAGGCAGCCAGATCGATTCTGGCAGACGCAGCAGCGGCGGCTGTTCCTCTGTAAAATTTGCAAAGGGTAGGCTAGGAGGCTTAGGAATGACACAACGCCGATCTCCCGAATGCTTTGACATTCCGGTAGAAAAGATCCGCAACGGTTACTTCAGTGATACATATTTTATTAAAACCAGTGACATCCTGCGAAAAGACGGGTATCACCCCCGCGTTATGATGCAAATCTTCCAACGCAAAAATGCAATTTTATGCGGCATCGATGAGGCATTAGCTATTATTCAGCGCTGTGCTTACAATCCAGAATCGTTAGTGCTCCATGCACTACACGACGGCGATGAGCTGTCGCCTTGGGAAACTGTACTGACTATTGAAGGTGATTTAGCAGATTTTTCACATCTAGAAACCGTCTATCTCGGAGTATTGGCGCGCCAAAGTAAAATCGCGACTCATGTCCGCGAAGTAGTCCGCGTCGCCAAAAACAAGCCGGTTCTTTTTTTTCCGTCCCGTTTCGATCATTACAGCGTACAGGAAGTAGACGGCTATGCCGCTTATGTCGGCGGCGCCCAAGGCGTTTCCACCATTGCCAACGCACACTACGGCTATGACGACGCCATCGGCACTATCCCCCATGCATTGATCGCCACGTACGGCGGCGATACCTTACGGGCTACAAATGCCTTTCATAAACATATTGATCCTCAAGTCAATCGCGTAGCTCTTGTTGATTTCGACAACAACTGTGTGGAAACCAGCTTAACCATAGCACGCGCTTTAGGTGATTCTCTCTGGGGCGTACGCTTGGATACATCAGACGCCCTTGTTGACGCTTCCGTCATTCCTTATATGAGCACCTTCAAACCCACCGGCGTTTGTCCTCAATTAGTGCGCAACGTACGTCGCGCCTTGGATGATGAAGGCTTCTCACACGTCAAGATAGTAGTTTCAGGCGGTTTCAATTCCGAACGCATCCAGCAATTTGAACGAGAAAACACTCCTGTCGACGTCTATGCGGTCGGCAGCAGCCTTTTCGAAAAGGAAAACATTAATTTTACTGCAGATATTGTCATGGTCAACAACGAAGAATGCGCTAAATTCGGCCGACAATTGCGACCGAATCCAAAATTAGAACTGATAAAATAACAAGGAGCCCGCCTAGCGGGCTCCTTGTTATTTTACAGCCTTCTTTTTCCCTATTTCTCTGAGCAATTCAAGGTGCCAGCCAACTCATTTAAGCGCACGGACAATTCTATCAGCCTCTTGCCATGATCTGTAACGCCGGAAAGTTCCTGCGCCTGCTGTTCCGCCAGCGATTCAATCCGTACGATTTCATTGCTGATTTTTCCAATACTGCTGCCTATTTCTTTTAAAATAGTTTCAATTTGCCCTGCCGAACCAGCGCTATCCACTGCCAATTTCCGCACTTCTTCGGCTACTACGCCAAAGCCTCTCCCCAATTCACCCACTCTAGCCGCTTCGATAGCAGCGTTCAACCCCAGCAAATTGGTTTGGCTGGCGACATTCTTGATAAAGTTTAGTACCTGATCCGTTCCTTTGACATGTTTTTGCGCTTCCCCTGACAACTGCTTTAAAAGGCCTCCAACACCAGCCAACGATTGAGCGTCTTCATGCACTTTGTCGATAACCGCTTTCATCATAGCGGCCGCTTCCTGCAGTTCCGCCGCGGATTCCAACAAGATGGACGCTGTCTCCAAGGATTCATGAATGGCCACGGCTCCCACAATCTCGCTGCCCGCATAAATTGGCATGCTGACGGCAACGTAAGGTATGCCATAAACTACTTTGTCCACATGTACGCAAACCCGGCGCTTGAGCTGCATAGCCTGATGCACCGCAGAGCCGGATTTTACCGGTTCGTCCAAACACACCTGACTGCGCAGTTCTTCTATAGAGTTAACGGCAATCCAGCGTTCCTTATCACAAACAACCATGCCCATTTTATGATTGACAAGCTGGGGTATGTACTCAACAACCGCGCAAAATGCATTCAAAATCTCTGCAGCCTGATTCATAGTAATCCCCCCAAGAAATATTCTTTTCTCCTCAAATCATAGCCCAAAAAATCAAATATAGTCAACCGCTATTCTTTAATTTATTTTATGTCATGCGCACCATAAAGTTCTATTCCTTGCAAAAGGCTTTCGCTGCCAACCCTGCAGCCAAATATAAAAAAATACAGCAAAGAACAATGGTCCCACCTGGCGCCATATCCATATAAAAAGATATGCTCAACCCGCAAAGCACAGCCAAAAGAGCAAACAACTCCGCCAAAGCCAGCGTCATATGAAAACCTTTGCGGAACTGCAACGCCGCCGCCACCGGCACAATCATCAGCGCGCTGACCAGCAGAATTCCGACAATGCGCATACCTAAAACCACCACTACAGCCATTAAAACACTAAATAGACAGTTCAATTTCTGCACCGGCATACCAGAAACATATGCCATTTCTTCATCAAAAGCCATACACAGCAGCTTGGGCGCCATACGTAACAACAAAAATCCTACTACCACACCGCAGCCAACCATACTCCACACATCTTCCGGCGTCACGGTCAAAATACTGCCGAACAGGACCCCTAAGAGAGAATTCCCTCCCATACGATTCATGGTGCTGAAAAGTACTGCCAAGGCCATCCCCGCATAAAATACAATGGCTAGGCCCATATCGCTGTGCGCCCGATGCCGTTGCCGCACCCATTCAATACCCAAAGAGCCAAGAACCGTCACAGCCAAGGCGCCGACTACCGGATATACCCCCAGCAACGAAGCTCCGGTAACGCCGGCAAAAGCCAAATGACCCAGGCCGTCTCCAATCAATGATTGCCTGCGGACCACCACAAAAAAACCAATTAACGGACACAGCAATGCTATCACCAGACCTGCTGCCAAAGCGCGCTGCATAAAATCATAGCTAAATGCTTCCACAAAAATTCCTCCCATCAACCTGTAAAATACCAAAGATGGCGCTCTTGAATGTGCGTGGAAGCAAATTCTTCATTCGTGCCATAAAAGCACAGTCCTTTATTGATACAAGCTACCCTGCTGGTCCAGCGAGCCGCATTGTCAATATCATGAGAAACCATCACAACGGTCATGCCCTCTTGCTGGCAAAGCTTTTGCAACAATTGATAAATTTGCGTACTTGCCTCATAGTCAACACCACTTGTAGGCTCATCCAACAACAACACCTTGGGCGCCGTTAAAAGAGCCCTAGCAATCAAAACTCGCTGCAATTGCCCGCCAGACAACGCTTCCAGACGTTTTCCCTCCACCCCTTCCAAGCCTACAATTCGCAAGACTTCTTTCGCTGTTCGCCGCCGCTGCGGCAACAAGTGCAAAAGCTCCTTCACCGTCATCGGAAAACCGGAAACATTATGACTATATTGCTGTGGCACATAGGCTAACGTACCGCTTTGCAAAAAAACACGCGGTTCTTGACCATCAATGTGAATATGGCCCGCACTGGCTTGACACAGTCCCGCCAATAGCCGAATCAAGGTTGTCTTGCCGCCTCCATTAGGGCCTACTAGAGCTACAAATTCACCACGCCCCACCGCAATAGATACATCGTTCAGCACCGCATCCGCTTCATAGGAAAAAGAAACATGTTCAATTTGAATCATAAGGGTCCTCCTGCCCGGCTTTTTTACGAGTACACTCCGTACAGCGGCCATATAAATCCAACGAATGCCGCAGCAACTGATAGCCCTTGCGTTGCGCCTCTTCCTCCAACCGCGCATCTACAGGGCAAATATCCAAACACACCGCCTGACCGCAATCTACGCAGCGAATATGATGATGATGACCGTCATGGCTCCACTCGTACGATGTCGCATCCTTTCCCAGCGCGCCAATGGGCAGCAAAATTCCCTGCTCCACTAGCAACGTGAGATTGCGGTATACCGTATCCAAACTTATGTCATCTTCTTTGGTGCGTACTTGCTGCCAAATATCCACAGCCCGCATCGGCTGCTCCGCTGCAGCAACCACCTGCAGCACGGCTTTACGCTGCTCTGTAATCCGGCAGCCCTGCCGCCGCAGCGTCGCCAAAGCTTCTTCCAACTTATTCATTACAAGGCAACTCCTTCCAAAAAGCCACCCCTTCTATTGGGCCAGTGCTTTCTTAAGCTGCTGCAAATTTTCCCGCATAAGCGTCAAATAGGAAGACTTGCCTTCCTTGTATTCCTGAACCGTTAAGCCCTCCAACGGATTAAGCACCAACGTTGACGCGCCGGCTTCGCGGCTTAAAACCTCCGCCAGTTTAGGGCTTACCAAGGTTTCAAAGAAAATATACTTCACCTGATGCTCTTTACAAAAACGGATAATTTCAGCCATTTTATCAGCTGTCGGCTCCGCATCCGGAGACAGTCCCATAACAGGCACTTGCTGCAACTGGTACCGTTTAGCCAAATATGAAAAAGCTGCATGGCTTGTAATCAGCTCTTTTTTAGCAGTCTGCTGCAACGCGGCAGTATATTCAGCATGCAGTTGCTGCAACTCTTTCAAATACGCCGCCGCATTGGCTTCATACTCGCTGGCATGAGCCGGATCCACTTCTATCAACGCCGCTAAAACAGTCTTCACCTCTTGCTGCGCCAATACCGGATCCAACCAAACATGAGGATCTTTCGCTCCATGCGCTTCGCCTCCATGATTATGTCCCGTCTCTTCTCCAAGCTCGTTTTCCGCCGCATCCAGCAAGGCAATCCCTTTACTTACTTCCACAGCCTTAGCTGCTCCTAACAGTTCTGGTTTCACAACGGCCCCCGCCCAATGCTCTAAGCCAGCTCCATGATAAACCAGCAGTGCGCTGCCTTTGATTTTAGCCAGATCTTTTGCTGTCGGCTCCCAATCATGAGGCTCCGTTCCCGGCGGAACCAAAAGCGAAACGTCCACTCTCTCGCCGCCTACAGCCTTAACAAACTCTTGCACAGGATACACCGATGCTACTACTTGTACTTTTTTATCTGGAGATTTCGTATTGGCAGTACACCCTGCAATCAGACCTGCCAGACAAACCAATAATAAAGCCACTACACTTCGACGAAACACAGCATCCACCTCTTAATAGTAATATTCCTATTAAAAGAATAGCACATCACTGCAGCTCACGCAAGAATCTTTCTCATTTAGATGTAAAAAAAACAGATGTTTATCCATAAGGATAAACATCTGTTTTAAAATCACATAACTCGTTTAGCGCCTAAATAACGCGCTCCCCAATATCCGT
>CAZKCR010000005.1:0-2043 GCA_964551055.1 uncultured Anaeromusa sp.
TGTGAGGTGTATTTGTTAAGATCATACACTGGAAAAATACATAATGCAAGATTGAAAAGCCTGAAAGTTATTGTAAGCAACGCGGTGTTGACAAGGGCTGAGCAAGCAGGTATGATAAAAATAATTGCATAGAAAGTGAAGATGGGAAGAGTAGACATCGAATTGCGATCAGAGAAAAGACCCTTGGCTGTGAGGTCTTACGGAAACGATGGTTGAAGGTCCTCCCGGAGCTGTTGCGCTGAACCCAATAGTAGGCGCAGCCGTCGGCGGCTATGTTACAGCCGTTAGAGTCCGGGGCGACCCGGAGAAGCAAGGTGGTACCGCGAAATGAGGCTTTTTCGTCCTTACAAGAAGGATGAAAAGGCCTTTTATTATTGAAAGGGGAACTGGCATGACAGAGAAAAACTTATCCAGTGTATATGATCCCAAGGGTGTTGAGGAAAAATGGTATGCAGCTTGGGAAAAAGAAGGCTGTTTTCATGCAGAAGCTAATGAGCAGAAAGATGCTTTCAGTATTGTAATTCCGCCGCCGAATGTAACCGGGCAGCTGCACATGGGACATGCCCTTGATAATACGTTGCAGGATATTTTGATTCGTTGGCATCGGATGCGCGGTGACGATACCCTGTGGATGCCTGGTACCGACCATGCAGGCATTGCTACGCAGATCAAAGTGGAAGAGATGCTGAAAAAAGAAGAAGGTAAAAGCCGTTACGATCTGGGGCGTGACGCTTTTATTGAACGCGTTTGGGAATGGAAAAAGCAGTATGGTGACCGCATTACCCGGCAGTTGCGCAGTTTGGGAGCTTCCTGTGATTGGGAGCGGGAACGCTTTACTATGGATGAAGGATGTTCGCAGGCCGTACGGGAGGTCTTTGTTTCTCTATACGAAAAAGGCCTGATTTATCAAGGTCACCGCATTACCAATTGGTGCGTGCGCTGTCATACAGCTTTGAGCGATATCGAAGTGGAGCATGAGGAAAAAGAAGGCCATTTGTACCATCTGCGCTATGAAGTGGAAGGGGAGGCTGGCCGTTATGTGATCATTGCCACGACACGCCCGGAAACCATGTTGGGTGATACGGCGGTGGCAGTGCATCCGGACGATGCGCGTTACAAGGATTTAATCGGCAAGACGTTGATTCTGCCGGTAGTAGATCGTCGCATTCCTCTTTTAGCGGATGACTATGTAGATCCTGCTTTCGGTACTGGTGCCGTGAAAATTACACCGGCCCATGATCCGAATGACTTTGAAATGGGACAGCGGCACAATCTGGAGCAGGTTGTTGTCATTGGCCCGGAAGGCAATATGACCGAAGAAGCCGGTAAATATGCCGGGCAGGATCGTTACGAGTGCCGTAAGGCCCTCTTGGCGGATCTCGAGCAAATGGGCGTTTTGGTCAAAGTGGAAAGTCATCCTCATGCAGTAGGGCATTGTCAGCGCTGCGGCACTGTTGTGGAGCCGTTGGTGTCTAAACAGTGGTTTGTGAAAATGGAGCCCTTGGCGAAACCGGCGATGGAAGTAGTGCGGGACGGGCGGGTGCAGTTTGTGCCGGAGCGTTTCAGCCGCACGTATTTGAACTGGCTGGAAAATATTCGCGACTGGTGTATTTCCCGGCAAATTTGGTGGGGTCATCGCATTCCCGCTTGGTACTGCGAAAGCTGTGGCAAAACCATTGTTTCTCGGGATGATCTGACGACATGTCCGCATTGCGGCGGCACTGTCGAGCAGGATCCGGACGTGCTGGATACTTGGTTTAGCTCCGCCCTGTGGCCCTTTTCTACTATGGGCTGGCCGGAAAACACGGTGGAATTGCGGCAGTTCTATCCGACAAGCGTGTTGGTAACAGGTTATGACATTATTTTCTTCTGGGTGGCGCGGATGATTATGATGGGACTGGAATTCAAACAGGAAATTCCTTTCCGTCATGTTTTCATTCATGGCTTAGTGCGCGACAGCCAGGGGCGCAAAATGTCCAAGTCCCTGGGGAACGGCATTGATCCTCTGGAGGTTGTGGAGAAGTACGGCGCTGATACGTTGCG
>CAZKCR010000005.1:2143-29316 GCA_964551055.1 uncultured Anaeromusa sp.
TGGTATACGAGTTCCTCTGGGGTGAATACTGCGATTGGTATATTGAAATGGCGAAACCGCGCTTGTATAACAAGGAAGAAACCGAGCAGCGTGCGGTGGCTCAATATGTATTGTGGGAGGTTCTGGAAGGGACCATGCGGTTGTTGCATCCATTTATGCCTTTTATTACGGAAGAAATTTGGCAGCATTTGCCGCATGAAGGAAGCAGCATCATGAGAGCCTCTTGGCCTGTTGTGCAGGCAGGACGGAGCGACGCGGCGGCGGAAGGACAAATGAACCTGATCATGGAAGCTGTCAAAGGCATCCGTAATATGCGGGCAGAAATGAATGTGCCCCCGGGACGGCGCAGTGAAGTCATTTTGCAGGCAGGCAGCGAAGAAGTGCGCAGTGTGCTGCAGAAAAACGAAGGTTATTTCCGTCAATTGGCGGCAGCAGAGCCTGTGACCCTGCCGGCAATCGGCGCAGAAAAACCGGAGAATGCTATGGCGACGGTAGTAGCCGGACTCGAGGTATATCTGCCGCTCAAGGGCTTGATTGACGTAGAAAAAGAAACGGCTCGCCTGTCTAAAGAGCGCGAGGCTTTGACTAAGGAATTGGCACGGATTACCAGCAAGCTTGGCAACGAAGGCTTTATGGCGAAAGCGCCGGCGGCGGTTGTCGAGAAGGAGCGCGCCAAAGCGCAAGAATGCGAGGAAAAACTGGGTGCGATTCGCGAACGCATGGAGTACTTGGCAACCTTGTAAGCTGCGGAGCTGAACAACGCGCCGCTGTCCCATTTGGCGGCAGCGGCGCGTTTTCTTAGGCGGAACAGCACTAAAAAAATGGTTCCTTTTAATTCGCAGCCCTCTTGCGTACCCTCCCTTTACTCCGATTACTCTTGTTCAATATTTGGTTCCTATTGCTCGGCGCTTCGGCTTTTCGAAAGGGGGTTTTTCGATGAACTATCAAGAGTCTATTGAATATCTGGAAAGCTTGTCCCGTTTTGGCATTCGCTTGGGCTTAGAGCGGATGCAAGAGCTGGTGATCCGTTTGGGCCATCCGGAAAGAAAATATCCTACCATTCATATTACCGGTACGAACGGCAAAGGATCCACGACGGCTTGCTTGGCGGCTATTTTACAGGAAGCCGGGTTTCGTACTGCTATGTACACATCGCCGCACCTGGAACGCTATACAGAGCGCATGCGTATTGACGGCTTAGAAGTGGAAGAGGCTGTATTTGCTAGGGCTATTGAACAAACGGCCGCGGCAGCACGGGCGATGGAGAAAGACGGTTTGGAGCATCCGACGCAGTTTGAGATATTGACGGCAGCTGCATTCGTCATGTTCGCGGCTATGCAAGTCGACTATGCGGTCATTGAAGTGGGTCTGGGCGGGAGCTTGGATTCTACGAATGTCATTGACAGTCGTGTAGCCGTAATTACCAATGTGACGCTGGAGCATGAAGATCGCTGCGGGTATACAGTGCCGGAAATTGCTGAGCACAAGGCTGGCATTATCAAGAAAAACGCCCAGGTCTTGACGGCGGCAGAAGGGGAAGCTCTTGAGGTTATCCAGCGTCGAGCAGTTGAGTGCGGTGCATCGGTGCAAGTGCTCGGAAGAGATTGGCAGGCGCAAATTCAATCTATGTCGCTAGCAGGGATTGCTTGGATGTTGCAGCAACCAGATGGGTCCAGGTGGCCTTTGAAAACGCGGCTTTTGGGCGAGCATCAAGCCTACAACGCCTCGTTGGCAGTGATGGCGGCGTTGATGTTAGGAGAAACCGCAGTAAATCAGGAAGTTGTTGATCGCGCTTTGGCGAAAGCTTACTGGCCAGGGCGCTTTGAAGTCTTGCGAATCCAGCCGCCGCTGGTGGTTGACGGAGCGCACAATCCGGCTGGCGCTGCGGTGTTGCGGCGCACGTTGGATCAGGTTTTTCCGGGAAGCGCGGTACTATTTTTGTTGGGCATTTTGAAGGATAAAGATATTGAAGGCATTACCAGCATTTTGGTGCGGAAGCAGGATCGGGTTATTGCGGTGAGGCCGCTTTCGGAACGTGCAGCAGAGGCGGGAGATTTGGCGAGTCATTTTCCACCGCAGCAAGTGGAAGCGGTACCAGACTGGGAAGAAGGTGTAAACCGGTTGTTGCAATTTGCGGGACAAGAGCCGCAAAAAGTGGCCTGTGTAGCCGGTTCGTTGTATTTGTTAGGAGCGGTACGGCCTCTTTTATTGCGGAAATTGCAAAACTCATAATTACAAATTTAGAAAGAATACAAAATATTTACACGATGCATGTTTACCTCTTTGTCGAAATTTGGTAAAGTTGTCTACGGAAAGTGACAAGGAGGAATGGTCATGCGAATTGAAGAGTTTGCTCAGCGTTTTTTTCAAAACGCCTTGCCCGAGGGGATGTGGCGTTATCATGGGACCAAGGGGATGGTGGAATCTTTAGCAGAACCGCCACTGCCGGGAGCTAATCCTGTCATTACTCTTGAAATTCTTCGGGGGCAGGCTTCCAATCAATTACAGGCGCGCTCTTGGTTTCACCATGAGCAGCTTTGGCAAGATCATGCATCTTTTACCTGTGAACCGCATCCGTCGACAATTCGCGAAGCCTTGAGCGAGTTGTCTCATCAAGTCAGCCGACAGTTGCCTGAAGATGTTTGGATGCGGCGGGAATTCAAGTTTGACGTACTGGAGCTGCAGCAAGCTTTTGCGCCATGGCAAAAACTATAGAGATTAAAAGCATTCCTGCGTAAGGGATGCTTCTTTTTTGTACCTATACCAGCAGTTATAAGTTTTACGGCTGAAAAACCTAGAGTTATCACGGGCTGGGAGCTTCTGTCTAAACGGCGGCATAATTGTCTTTGAGACAAGATTTGCGCGTGCCTCGAATAAGTTGGCTAAGGCGGCAGTTTCTTAACTCGTTGCGCTCAAACAGGCGAAACTGTCATCCGCCTTACCCTGCTTTTTCGTCCTGCGGACCGTCTTGCTCCAATAAAAGTCTCAAATACAATCACGGCCTCCGTAGCCTTGTTCGTTCCCTCGCTTTACTCACTTTAATCCACACACTCTCTCTGGCCCTTCTCTGGCTTTTCTCTGCTTCCTCTGTTACTCTGCGTTTCCGTTTCTTCCGAGTTTTCTTTTCTTGTATCCACATCAGGGACAGGCTATAATTGGTGGAGAACTAGGATGCGGAGGATATATATGAACGAAATGCTTAAAAACGGTTGGGAAGAGCGGCTTGCTTTTTTGATAGAGCACTGCATTTACGCAGTGGCCTTTTTTTTGCCGCTTTCTTTAGATGTCGCAAGTGTGTTTTTGATTACCGGTGCGCTGGGATGGGCTGTGAAAGCTATTTGTTTTCGCAGTGGTCGTCGTTGGCAAGTTACTTTTTTGGATTGGGCGGTGGGAGCTGTAACCGTTTTAGCGGCGCTTTCCGTTTTGGCTTCGCCGGATTCGGGCTTTAGTCTTTATAATTATACGCATCTCATGGGCCGGTATGTACTGCTGTACTATCTGGTAGTTTGCAATCTGCATTCGACGGAACAGTTGCGCAAGCTGATTTGGGCCGTGCTTGGTTCTGCGTTTTTTGTGACTGCCTATGGTTTGTATCAGTATGTTGCCGGGTTTGATATTTCTGCGACGCAATGGGTGGATGGAGAACAGTTTCCAGAACTCAAAACGCGGGTGTTTTCGACACTGGAAAACCCCAATCTTTTGGCGGGCTATTTGGTTATGATGATGGCGCTGGCCAGCGGCATGGCGTTTGCCGCACGAAGCTGGCGGGAAAAGGGCCTGCTCTTGGCTCTGACGGCGTTATTCGGTCTTTGCTTGGTCTATACGTATTCGCGCGGCGCTTGGCTGAGCGTGGCGGTGGTTGTCGGCATTTATGGTTGGTTGTACAACCGGCGTATTTTTTGGATTTTTTGCCTGCTGCCGCTGGGCTTGTTGGTGGCGCAAGACAGCATTTTAGCGCGATTGACTTCCATTTTGAATCCAACTGATACTTCTTCCACTTTGCGTATTGCTTTGTGGGAGAGTACGATTGCCATGATTATGGATAATCCTTTTTCCGGAATTGGCTGGGGGGCCTATTGGATGGTCTATCCGGAGTATGATTTTTTTATTAATGACGGCCATACAAAAATTTTCCATGCTCACAATATGTATTTGAATATTGCAGCGGAAATCGGCTTGCCGGGATTTGTTGCCTTTATGACTGTGCTATATGGACATTGGCGTAAAGCTCGCAGGATTCTGCAAAAAACGAAGGATACATGGTTGGCTGGTCTGATTTTAGGCTTGCTGGCGGCGCTGGGCGGCTTGTTCTTTAACGGCTTGACTGATTATGTTTTGTTTAACATACAGCTGTCTATGCTGTTCTGGTTGTTGAACGCCATCATTGTCGTTGCTGCCAAGACGGTTTTTTCCATGGAAACCAGTGAAAATAGATTTTGAAATTTTTATAACTAAGTTGCAGGAACTTACACTAAATAAAGCGAATATAGAGCAAAAAGCACAAAGCGTGTCAAGAGATGTTCATTCCAAATGCATCTTGACACGCTTTTGGTTTTATTAGAGAATTGTGAAAGCTCTAACTCAATTGTATACATAAAAGATTGTGTACAAGCGGTGGTGAAATAATGGAGCAGGAAAAAATGAATGCTTGGCAGAAAGAATGGCCCATAAGGGGCTTTGATTTTTCGCGGGCAGGCGATGGGGCTATGCAATTAAAAGACGTCATGCGTCGTCTGGGGCTTCCGGGAGATGTAATTCGCCGCGCTTCAGTGGGAGCGTATGAAGCAGAGCTGAATGTGATCATTCATGCGCGGCGCGGTGTGATGCGGGCGTGTGTAACGGCCGAAGAAACCAAAGTAGTTGTGGAAGATGAAGGGCCTGGTATTGCAGATGTAAGCCAAGCTATGCGTGAAGGCTTTTCTACGGCGCCGCCGGAAATTCGTGAAATGGGATTCGGTGCAGGTATGGGGCTTCCCAATATGAAGCGTTGTGCCGATGAATTAATTATTGATTCTAAACCGGGAGTGGGTACGACGGTTTCCATGTCCTTTCGGCACCAGAGGGGAGTAGACCATGAGTGACAGCTATTTTCATTCGGTGCGCTTAATTGAAGCGCGTTGCCGGGGCTGCGTAGTCTGTGCTAAGCACTGCCCTATGGAGGCCATTCGAGTGCGCGCCGGGAAAGCGCGCATTTTGGAAGAACGTTGTATTGATTGCGGTGAATGCATTCGTCTTTGTCCGGCTAAGGCGAAAACAACGGTAACCGACGGGATGGATTGTCTGGAGCGGTTTTCCTATAATGTGGCCTTGCCGGCGCCGTCGCTTTATGCTCAGTTTCCGGCAGCCGTGCCGTTGGGGCGAATTTTGGGAGGTTTATTGCAGTTAGGCTTTGATGCAGTATGCGAAGTGGCCTTAGGGGCGGCTGACGTGACGGCGGCAGTAAAGCGGTTATTGCAGAAACAAGATGCTTCCAAACCGTTGATTTCATCAGCCTGTCCGGCGGTTGTGCGCCTAGTGCAGGTAAAGTTTCCAGACCTGCTTCCTTGTCTGGTACCTATGGAGGCACCGGTAACGGTTACGGCTCGTCGAGCTAGGGCTAGAGCGGTGGAACAGACTGGGCTGCCTCCAGAGAAAATAGGAGTTTGGTTTTTGACGCCTTGTCCGGCGAAAATGACGGCGGTTAAGCAAGCCGGCGGCGTTATTGACGGGGCTATCGCCATTTCACATCTCTATGGGGAATTGCTGGCTAAAGTTCACGATAAAGAAGGTGTAGAGCTGGAGGTAGAATCTAGTTGGTTGGGAGCCGGATGGGCGTTGGCCGGGGGAGAAAGTCAAGGCGTATTGAAGGAAAGCGTGCTGGTGGTAGACGGAATTGAACAAGTTAGCCAGTTGTTGGAGCAGGTTGCTTTCGGCACTCTGGGACAGGTTCGCTATATTGAGGCGCTGGCCTGCGCCGGCGGCTGCATCGGAGGGCCTTTGACGGCGGTGAACCGTTTTGTGGGTGAGACGCAGCTGCGGCGGCGGGCTTCCATCTGGCCGTCTAAGACGCCGGAAAAACCCAGGGCTGTGGAAGTGTTGCCATTGCCGCTGCCTAAGCCGGTGCTGCGCCTGGATCAGGATATTCGCGAAGCGTTGCGTAAAGTAGAAAGTATGGAAGAGATGCTGTATAAATTGCCAGGGCTAGACTGTGGCTCCTGTGGTTCGCCGAACTGTCGAGCCCTGGCGGAGGACATCGTGCAAGGGCAGGCCAGCGAAACGGATTGTGTATTTTTGCTGCGCCAACGAGTGCGCGATTTGGCCCAGGAAATGAAGAATCTGGCGGAGAAATTGCCGCCTTCCTTAGATAAAAGCGAAGAAGAAAGCTGAGGTGGAGGATGTGCTGGTAGCCGATTTAACGCGGGATTTGCCGCTGAAGCTTGCCGGAGGGGCGCAAGGGCTGCAACGCGAAGTGCAGGGAGGTTTTGTTTCGGATTTGATGAGCTGTGCTTTAGCGCAGGCTGGCGAAGGAACGGTATGGGTGACCATGCAAAGCCATGTGAATTTATTGGCGGTTGCGTCTTTGGCTGGAATGGCGGCAGTAATTGTTGCCGGAGGCGCCAAGCCGGAACAGGCTGCCTTGGAAAAGGCGGACGAAGTGGGGATGCCTCTTTTGGTGACGGATCTGCCGGCTTTTGATATCGTATGCCGGCTTCATGCGCTGGGCGTGGGCCAAGCAATATGCGATCCTATTTGACGGATTTGCATGTGCATACGGTGCTGTCTCCTTGCGCTTCCGTGGAAATGACGCCGTCTTTAGTGGTGCAGACGGCGTTGGATTTAGGCTTGGACATTGTAGCTATTACCGATCATAATGCTGGCGACAATGCCAAAGCAGTTTGGCAAGCTGCGAAGGAGAGTTCGCTGACGATTTGGCCTGGCATGGAAGTGGAGTGCGCCGAAGAAGCGCATTTATTGGTGCTCTTTGACGCTTGGCCGGCTTTTGCATCTTGGTGTGCCAAGGTGGACGGTTGGCGTAATGGCAGGCTGAATCAAAGCCGTCTTTTTGGGCCGCAATGGATTTTGAGCGCGGAGGATGAACTGCTTGGAGAAAGAGAGGAGTTGTTGCTTTCCGCGTTAACGGCGGATGCGAGAACTCTTTGTGAAGAAGCGGTTCGCCTGGGAGGACTGATTATTGCCAGTCATGTGGATCGGCCTGCTTACAGCCTTTTGGGGCAGTTAGGAATTTGGCCGACGGAATTGCCCTTGGTGGCGGCGGAAATCTCAAGCAACGTGGCGAGTGAAGCCGAAGCGCGGCGGAGTTTGCCGCGTTTACCCTCGGATCTGCCCTTGGTGACGGCGTCAGATGCACATAATTTGGATGCGTTTTGCCGAGGCGGCAAAGTACAAATAATGATGGAAAAGCCTACGTTGGCCGAATTCTGTCTGGCTTTGCAGGGCAAGGACGGACGATGGCTGCGGTGGCATAGGCTGTAATAAAGAGGAGAACGCGTAAAAGGGGGAAACGATGATGAAATTATCGAAGTCAGGATGTGCGTGTGGGGGGGCTGGCGAGAGGTATGAGGAACTTGCAGCTATTCTTGCGCGCTATCAAGAAGCGCCAGGAGCGTTGATTCCGGTATTGCAACAGGCTCAAGACGCTTATGGGTATTTATCGCGGGAGGTGCTGGAACGAATTGCTGACGGGCTGAACTTGCCTATTAGTCAAGTATATGGGGTGGTGACCTTTTATTCACAGTTCCATCTTAATCCGCGCGGCAAGCATATTGTAAGGGTGTGTCAGGGAACTGCCTGCCATGTGCGGGGCGCTAAAGCAATTTTAGAAGCTATGGAAAAGGAGTTGGGCGTCAAGCCCGGCGAAACAACGGCGGATTTGAGTTTTACCTTGGAAACGGTAGCCTGTATTGGCGCTTGCGGTCTAGCTCCGGTTATGATGATTGACGATGATACGTATGGCCGGCTGACGCCGGAAGGCATAGGAGGTATTTTGCAGCCGTACCGTGGTCAATCATGAAAGAGCTGTCGCTTTTGCTGCTAGAACTTCTGCGTAACTCTCTGGAAGCGGGGGCGGCTCGGGTGGATATCCGCGTACGGGAAATTGGAGACTCTTTGACGTGGCGGATTGCTGATGACGGGAGGGGTATGACGCGCCAAGAATGCAAAGAGGCGCTGAATCCTTTTTTTACGAAACGGACAACACGTGCTGTTGGCTTGGGTTTAGGTCTTTTAGATATGTGGACGCGTCATTGCGGTGGCAAGGTGCGAATGATTTCTCGGCCCGGTTTGGGGACGATGCTTTGCGCTTCCTTCAGTAGACGCCATCCTGATTTACCGCCTTGGGGCGATTTGCCGGGGACGTTGTGGACCTTGGCTGTGACAATGCCGCAAATTCATTTTCAATATCTGCATTATCGGGATGGGCGGCAATGGCAGTGGAATTCATCGACTACAACAGGACTAGATATGCTGACCTTGAAAGAGGTATTGGAAAAAGACTGGAATGCACTGAAAGAGGAGGAACAAGCATGAAAACACTGGAAGAGTTAAATCGTTTGCGTGAACGCGTGCGGCAGGATATTCGTATTCGGCAGCAGACAGATACGCGGATTATTATTGGCATGGGTACGTGCGGCATCGCCGCTGGCGCCAGAGAAGTGCTTAAGGCGGCATTGGAAGAGGTGGCCAAACGGCATTTGGAGGGGGTCAGTGTGCAACAGACAGGCTGTATTGGCATGTGCGAGCAAGAGGTTCTTTTGGATGTGGTTCTGCCGGGGCAGCCGCGCATTATTTATGGAAAAGTAACTCCGGACAAGGTGGAGCGCATTGTAGGTGAGCATGTGGTGAATGGGCGCATTGTCGAAGAATGGGTTGTGGCTAAAATAGATAACTAGGAGGAGGACCATGGAATACGTAAGGGCGCATGTATTGATTTGTGCAGGAACAGGCTGTACGTCGTCCGGCTCAAAAAAGGTGGAAGCCGCATTGCGGCGGGAGCTGGAGGAAAAAGGCTTAGCTCGGGAAATTAAGATTGTTGAAACCGGCTGTCACGGTTTTTGCGAGATGGGGCCGTTGCTTATTGTCTATCCAGAGGGTGTTTTTTATGTGCGCGTACAAGAGGAAGATGTTCCAGAACTGGTAGAAGAGCATTTTTACAAGGGCCGCATTGTGCAGCGGCTGCTTTACCAAGAGCCATTGACGGCGGAACGCATTCCCAGTTACGAGGACATTCAGTTTTATCATAAGCAGCAGCGCTTGGTATTGGCCAATTGCGGGCATATCAATCCAGAAGTAATTGAGGAATATATCGCCGGCGGCGGTTATGAGGCCTTGGGCAGAGCTTTGACGACGATGACGCCGCAGCAGGTGGTAGACGAGGTTAAACTTTCCGGTCTGCGGGGTCGCGGCGGCGGCGGCTTCCCAACCGGTTTGAAGTGGAGTTTTGCCGCCAAGGAGCCGCAAGGAAAAAAATATGTGGTTTGCAATGCTGACGAAGGAGACCCGGGAGCGTTTATGGATCGCAGCGTGCTCGAAGGAGATCCGCACCGGGTGCTGGAAGGCATGCTTGTTTGCGGCTATGCCATTGGTGCGGACGAGGGCTACATTTATGTGCGCGCTGAATATCCTTTGGCCATCAAGCGGCTGAAGGTGGCTATCGCCCAAGCGGAAGCCATGGGTCTTTTGGGAGAAGATATATTGGGTTCCGGTTTTGCGTTTCATATTAAGATCAAAGAAGGCGCTGGCGCCTTTGTCTGTGGCGAGGAAACGGCGCTTTTGGCGTCAATTGAAGGCAAGCGCGGCATGCCGCGTCCCAGACCTCCTTTTCCGGCAGTGGCGGGGCTTTGGGGCAAGCCGACAAACATCAATAACGTGGAAACCTTTGCCAATGTGCCGCAGATTATCGCCAAAGGCGGCGCTTGGTATGCTGCCATTGGTACGGAAAAAAGCAAAGGAACGAAAGTCTTCGCTCTAACTGGCAAAGTGAATCATACTGGCTTAGCGGAAGTTCCCATGGGCATTACTATGCGGGAAATTATTTTTGATATTGGCGGCGGCATTCAAAATGGTAAAAAATTTAAAGCCGTGCAAATTGGCGGCCCGTCTGGTGGGTGTCTGCCAGAAGAACTGCTGGATCTGCCGGTGGATTATGATTCCTTGCTGCAGGTAGGCGCTATGATGGGCTCCGGTGGTCTGGTAGTCATGGATGAAACGACCTGTATGGTAGATGTGGCTCGCTTTTTCTTGAATTTTACTCAGTCTGAATCGTGCGGCAAGTGTACTCCTTGCCGAGAAGGCACAAAACGCATGTTGGAAATTTTGACCCGTATGACAGAAGGAGAGGGTCGAGAGGGCGATATTGAATTGCTCGAAGAATTGGGGCGCAATATTAAGGCGGCTTCTCTTTGTGGCTTGGGACAGACGGCGCCGAATCCGGTATTGAGCACGCTGCGGTATTTCCGGCACGAATATGAGGCCCATATCCGGGAGAAACGTTGTCCAGCCGGCGCTTGTGCTAAAATGGCGGCGTATTCGATTACCGATAAATGCAAGGGTTGCGGTCTTTGTAAGAAGGTGTGCCCTGTAGGCGCCATTTCCGGCGAGCTTAAAGGACAGCATGTCATTGATGCGGAGAAATGCATCAAATGTGGCAGTTGTCTGGCTAAATGTCCATTCCAGGCCATTGTTAAAGGCTAAGAAGCAAAGGAGCTGACTTATATGGATACGGTACGCATTACAGTGGACGGCCAGACTGTGGAAGCGCCTAAAACGGCCACTGTGTGGGAAGCGGCGCGCCTGGCCGGTGTAAACATTCCTAACCTTTGTCATCATCCGGAATTGCGTCCGGAGGGGAATTGCCGTGTTTGTTTAGTGCAAATTGAAGGGGCTCGTTCGTTGGCCGCTTCTTGTGTACATCCTGTGACAGAAGGCATGGTAGTGCATACGCATACGCCGGCGGTGCGGGATGCACGCAAGATGGTGGTAGAGCTGCTCTTGGCCAACCATCCGGCTGACTGTCTGGCGTGTGAACGCAACGGCGATTGTGAGCTGCAGCAAATGGCGGCGGAACTGGGTATTCGGCAGGTTCGTTTTGACGGAGAGCGTCGGCAGGGAGAAAAAGATGCTGCTAATCCGTCGCTTGTGCGTGATCCTGAGAAATGCATTTTATGCGGCCGCTGCATCCGGGCTTGCGGTGATGTGCAAGATGTGCATGTATATAGTTTTGCTAAGCGCGGTTTTTATGCGGAAGTGACACCTGCATTCGGCATGGGGCTGGATGCAGCGGCTTGTACGTATTGCGGACGCTGCGCCGCGGTTTGTCCGACAGCGGCCATTACCATCAAAAATGATACGACGCCGGTTTGGCAAGCGCTGGCTGACGAAGACAAGCATGTTGTGGTTCAGACAGCGCCGGCGGTACGAGTGGCCTTGGGGGAAGCGCTGGGCTTGCCTGCAGCCAGCATCGTAACTGGAAAAATGGTGGCGGCGCTGCGGCGTTTGGGCTTTAATAAGGTGTTTGATACCGATTTTGCCGCCGATGTGACCATTATGGAAGAAGGCAATGAGCTATTGCAGCGCATCAAGACAGGCGGCGTGTTGCCGATGATTACCTCTTGCAGTCCCGGCTGGATTAATTTTGCCGAGCTTTTTTATCCGGAATTGCTGCCGCATTTGTCGACGGCCAAGTCACCTCAGCAGATTTTCGGAGCCTTGGTGAAAACCTACTATGCAGAAAAAAGCGGTATCAAGGCGGAAAATATTATCTCAGTTTCGGTAATGCCCTGCACGGCGAAAAAGGCCGAAGCGGCGCGCCCGGAAATGTGCGACAGCGGTTTTCGGGATGTGGACTATGTACTGACAACTCAAGAGCTAGCAGCTATGATTCGTGAAGCCGGCTTGAATTTTGAAACCTTGCCGGAAGAGGAATTCGACGCGCCGATGGGGCTTTCTACTGGAGCTGGCGTCATTTTTGGCAGCACCGGCGGTGTTATGGAGGCTGCCTTGCGTACAGTATATGAGACTGTAACCGGCTGTGCGCTAGAACAAGTGGAGCTGCGCGAAGTGCGCGGTTTGGAAGGAATTCGGGAAGCGGAAATTGACCTGCAGGGCACAGTTGTTCGCGTGGCTATCGCGCATTCACTGCGCCATGCAAGAACCTTGCTGGAGAAAGTACGAGCTGGCGAGGTTGATTACCACTTTATTGAGATCATGGCTTGCCCGGGCGGCTGTCTGGGAGGCGGCGGGCAGCCGCGCAGTAAGTTGGCTGATTTTCGACAACGCCGTATGGCGGCTTTGTACGAATGCGATGAGAGAAGCTGCTTGCGTAAATCTCATGAAAACCCAGCGGTGCAGGAACTCTACACTTCTTGGCTGCAGGCTCCGTTGAGTGAAAAGTCGCATCACTTACTGCATACGCATTATAAGCCGCAACAGAGAGGTTAAACGATCTTTGGCGTTATTTTTTACGAAAGCGGCAATGAATAGCTATATATATTAAAAATAGAAGGAAAGGCGAATTTACAGAATATAACAACATTCGCCTTTCCTTTTGTAATGTAATTTTTTATATTCTATAGAGGAGGATTTTGTCATTGTAGTGCGAATAACAAAATAAAGATAAGTAAAGTTAAAGAAAAATTAAAGAGAAAATAATGATTTTTAAGAACAAAATGAAATCCCAGTGGAGTAGGGGGATTGTTTGTTGAAAGAACATATCATGATTTCAAAGGCGACAATTGATCGGTTGCCGCTGTACTTTCGCACGTTGAAATTGAGTCAAGAAGAGGGAATTGAAATTATTTCCTCTGAGGAATTGGGGAATCGCTTGGGAGTGACGCCGGAGCAGATCCGTAAGGATTTGGCTTCCTTTGGACAATTTGGCAAAAAAGGCGTCGGCTATTATGTGCGGGAGCTCTTGCGCAATATCGGCGAGATTTTAGGATTGCATCACAACTGGAATATTGCAGTTGTGGGCATGGGCCATTTGGGTTGGGCTTTGGCGCATTACAAAAACTTTTCTTCCTTAGGTTTTAATATGGCGGCGCTTTTAGACGTAGCGCCGGAGCGCATTGGCATGGTTGTAAACGGTGTGACCATCGAACATGCCGATCAACTGGAAGAAATCGTCCGACAGCGGCAGGTTCAGATTGCTATTATTGCCGTGCCGGCGGAGCATGCTCAATTGATGGTGGATCGCTTGGTGGCGGCTGGGGTCAAAGGGATTTGGAACTTTGCACCCCGCAAAATTGAAGTACCTCGTCATGTGTCTTTAATTAATGAAGATTTGTCGGTAGGATTGAGCAGTCTTTCTTATTATTTGACGCGTCAAGAGTAGTTGGAGTATTATAAATAAAAAAACTGCCGTGAATACGTGTATACATTCACAAACTGGCAGGATTTTTATAACTAAATATAGTAATTATATCCTGTATGAGTTTTTGCGTTATCGGTTCGTTTTGAAGCTGCATGGGTGTGAAAATGCCGTCAGTTGCCGCGAAACCGTCAATTGACGGCACTTTTGCGACCCTTTCCTTTTTTTGCAGTGATTATCCTGGCTTGTTCTCAAATGAACACAAGGGTGTCGGCCCTGAAAAGCAAGGATTCTTACGGAACAGCATCATTGCTGGAGGTGAGGTAGTAGGGAGATTACGTGCAAGGGAATTTCCGGTAAAAATGCTTCTGTTGCCAGAACTAAGGAGGAGAGTTGTTAATGATTGACATTCGGGATCGCGTGCGCAATAAAGAACTGCATGCAAAGATTGTCAGTGCCGAAGAAGCTGCAGCCTTTATTAAACCCGGGATGAACATTGGCGCCAGCGGTTTCACTCCTGCCGGCTATCCGAAGGCTGTGCCTTTGGCGTTGGCGGAGCGAATGAAAAAAGAACCTTTCCAGATTAACCTTTGGACAGGCGCTTCCGTAGGCAAGGAATTGGATGGCGCGCTGATGGAGGTTGGCGGTATTGCCCGTCGTATGCCTTATCAGACCAACAATGATTTGCGTAAAGCATTAAATGCGGGTAAATTGGAATACTTTGATTTGCATTTGAGCCATTCCGCCCAGATGGTGCGTTATGGTTTTCTTGGCGGCAAAGTGGATGTGGCTATCGTAGAAGCCTGTGCGATTACGGAAGAAGGCCATATTATTCCTACGACCTCTATGGGGAATACCGCATCGTTTGTACAGGAAGCCGATGTAGTTATCGTAGAAGTGAATACCAGCCAGCCGTTAGCGCTGGAAGGCATGCATGATGTCTATACGCCGGAAGATCCGCCGCACCGCAAAGCCATTCCGTTGTGCAAGGTTGACGAACGGATTGGGACTCCCTATATTCCCTGCGGTCCGGATAAAATCAAGTATATTGTTGCTTGTGACATCAAAGACGATGTGCGCGGCTTTGCGCCTATCGACGATGATTCCAAGAAAATGTCGGAACTGGCTATTGAATTTTTCCATCAGGAAATCAAAGCCGGTCGGTTGCCGAAAAACCTGCTGCCTTTGCAGTCTGGCGTAGGCTCCGTAGCGAATGCCGTTGTCAGCGGTTTTGTGAATTCCGATTTTGAAAACCTTGAAGTATTTACCGAAGTTATCCAAGACGGCATGCTGGACTTGGCTGACGCCGGAAAACTTCGCTTTGCGTCCGGTACTTCCTTCTCGCCGTCTCCGGAGGGCTTGGAGCGTTTGTATAGCAATATTGACGAATATCGTAAATTGATGGTTCTGCGGCCGCAGGAAATTTCCAACAGCCCGGAACTGGCCCGTCGTTTGGGGATTATCGCTATGAATACGGCGATTGAATTTGACATCTATGGTAATGTCAATTCCACCCATATCATGGGCAGCAAAATGATGAATGGTATTGGCGGTTCTGGCGATTTCGCCCGTAACGGCTATTTGACCATGTTCTTCTCCACTTCAACGGCGAAGGACGGTGCTATTTCCTCGATTGTGCCGTTTGTGTCCCATGCGGATCACAGCGAACACGACATTGACGTCTTTGTTACAGAGCAAGGTTTGGCCGATGTGCGCGGCCTCAGCCCGCGTGAGCGTGCTAAGGTTATCATTGAAAAATGCGCTCATCCCGACTACAAGCCCATGTTGCAGGATTACTATGATCGTGCTTGTAAAGCGACAAAAAATGCGCATACCCCGCACATTTTGTCCGAGGCCCTTTCGTGGCATGTCCGTTTCCAAGAAACGGGCACAATGAAATTGAAATAAAGAAAGAGTAAAGGAGGCCCTTTGTTAATGAGCAATGAAGTTTTGAAAGAAAAATTGGCAGCCTATGCAGCCAAAGTGGAAAAGGCTATTGCGAAAAATCCTGAGCGCGGTAACCTGGCCCACAATCGTCTCTACACTCCGTTGGATATCGAAGGAACCGACTATGTCAACGATATCGGATTCCCAGGATCCTATCCCTTCACCCGTGGCGTACAGCCTACCATGTACCGTGGCCGTTTCTGGACCATGCGTATGTATGCCGGCTTCTCCACGGCGGAAGAATCCAACAAGCGTTACCGTTACCTGCTCGAATCGGGCAGCACCGGCCTGTCTTGCGCATTTGACCTACCGACTCAGATCGGTTACGACTCTGACGACGATATGGCTGAAGGCGAAGTAGGCAAAGTGGGCGTGGCTATCGACTCGCTGGCTGACATGGAAATCCTCTTTGATCAGATTGATCTGAGCAAAGTATCCACTTCCATGACCATCAACGCGCCGGCTTCGGTACTGTTGGCTATGTACATCGCTGTTGGCGAAAAACAAGGCGTCAGCGCTGACAAGCTGCGCGGCACCATCCAGAATGACATTCTGAAAGAGTATGCGGCTCGCGGCACGTACATTTTCCCGCCTAAGCCGTCCATGCGTCTGATTACCAATATCTTCGAATATTGCTCGAAGAACGTTCCCCAGTGGAATACTATTTCTATTTCCGGTTACCATATCCGTGAAGCTGGTTCGACTGCTTCTCAGGAAATCGCTTTCACCATCGCCAACGGCATTGCCTATGTCGATGCGGCTATCAAAGCCGGCCTGAATGTTGACGATTTCGCCGGACGACTGTCCTTCTTCTGGAACGCTCATAACAACGTGTTGGAAGAAGTTGCGAAATTCCGCGCTTCCCGCCGTGTTTGGGCTAAAGTCATGAAAGAGCGCTTTGGCGCCACGAATCCTCGTTCATGGATGCTGCGCGTGCATACCCAAACTGCTGGTTCCATGCTGACGGCGCAACAGCCGGACAACAACATTGTCCGCGTGGCCCTGCAGACAGCAGCTGCCGTTCTCGGCGGTACGCAGTCCCTGCACACCAACTCCAAGGACGAAGCGTTGGCACTGCCTACGGAAGATTCCGTACGTGTTGCTTTGCGTACACAACAGATCGTTGCTTATGAAAGCGGCTTGGCTGACGTTGTCGATCCGTTGGGCGGCTCCTACTATGTAGAAGCTCTGACTAGCCAGATCGAAAGCGAAGCTCTCGACTACATCAAGAAAATTGATGATCTGGGCGGCGCTGTTGTAGCTATTGAAAAAGCCTATGTCCAAAAAGAAATTCAGGACAGCGCTTATAAATGGCAGATGGAAGTGGAACGCAACGAGCGCGTCATTGTTGGCGTTAACAAGTTCCAAATCGAAGAAAAGCCTGTTGAAGGTCTGCTGAAAATCGACGAATCCGTCGGCAAACTGCAGAAAGATAAATTGGCTAAACTGCGCGCTAGTCGCGATAATGCGGCTGTTGAAGCTGCGCTGGCTGCTTTGGAAGCGGCTTGCAAAGGCGAAGATAACCTTATGCCCTTCATCCTGGCGGCTGTTAAAACATACGCCACTTTGGGCGAAGTTTGCGGCGTAATGCGCAAAGTGTTCGGCGAGTATCAACCGGGAAGCACCCTGTAAGCGATAGAGTTAGGAGGCACAGCGAACGATGGAGAAAAAGATTCGTATTTTAGTAGCTAAACCGGGCCTGGATGGCCATGACCGCGGCGCAAAAGTCGTGGCTCGCGCTCTGCGTGATGCAGGTTTTGAGGTTATTTATACCGGCCTGCGCCAAACTGTGGAACAAATTGTTGAGACAGCTCTGCAAGAGGACGTAAATGTAGTGGCTCTGAGCCTGCTGTCCGGCGCCCATAATACCCTTTTCCCGAAAGTTATTGCTGGTCTGAAAGCAAAAGATATGGCAGACGTTTTGGTTGTTGGCGGCGGCGTTATTCCCGACAGCGACATTCCTTTCCTGAAAGAAGCCGGCGTAGCCGCTGTCTTCACCCCGGGAACTTCCACCGCTGACATCGTAGCTTTTATCAACGAAAACGTAAAATAAGCGTTTTAGCCTGTTCGCAGGTTATGTTAGGAATGTGTGGCCGTCCGCCCTTAGGCGGGCGGCCATAAGGTGGTGCATTTACCAATGAATATTGCAGAACAAGTGCTGACAGGATCCCGGAGAGCGCTCTCTAAGGCGATTACCGCTGTGGAGAATGAGTACGATACAGCTGTCGACATTATGAAGGCGTTGTATCCTCACACTGGCCGGGCTCATGTCATCGGTATCACCGGAGCGCCGGGAGCCGGTAAAAGCACATTAACCGACAAACTTGCCAAAGCTTATCGCCGCCAAGGCAAGAAAGTGGGCATTATTGCCATTGACCCGACAAGCCCTTTTTCGGGCGGCGCCATTTTAGGCGACCGCATCCGCATGGTGGATCTCACTATGGACGAGGGCGTATTTATTCGCAGTATGGGCACCAGAGGTTCTCTGGGAGGCTTGTCGCGCAAAACGGCGGAAGCTGTAAAAATCCTTGACGCTTTCGGCATGGACGTAGTATTTGTTGAGACTGTCGGTGTTGGTCAGTCAGAAGTCGACATCGTAAAGGCTGCGGACACCACTATTGTGGTTATGGTTCCCGGTCTGGGAGACGACATTCAAGCGATCAAAGCCGGCATCTTGGAAATCGGCGATGTCTTTGCCATTAACAAGGCGGACAGGGAAGGAGTCGACAAGCTCCATGTCGAATTGGACATGATGCTCGACTTAAATCAGGAACATACCGACTGGAGGCCTCCTGTTAAAAGGACGGTTGCCAGCCGGGATGAAGGCGTAACCGAGCTGGTGGAGACCATCGGTGAACATTTTGGCTATCTGCAGACAAGCGGCGCCCTGACTGTGCGTCGGCGCGAGCGGACCAAAAATGAGCTGTTGGATTTACTGGATGAGGAAATTGGCAGAAAAGTTATGCGTCATCTGAAAGAATCTGGAAGCTTTGACAACTTGGTTATTCAAGTGGAGCAAAGAGAAAAAGATCCTTATTCGGTGGTACGTGAAATTTTAAACCAAGTTTTACGCTAAGTTCAAGAGCAAGCTTAGAAAGAGGAGGTAGAATCGTGTTTAAGGCTTTAAAAGTAGACCATATCGGGATTGCAGTAAAAGATCTCGAACAGGCTAAAAAATTCTATACGGAAGTTTTGGGCCTGCAAGCCATGGGCGAAGAAGTTGTGGAAGAGCAGAAAGTTCGCGTTTGCTTCATTCCTTGCGGCGACAGCGAAGTAGAACTGTTGGAGTCCACTAGCCCGGACGGCCCGATTGCTAAGTTCATTGAGAAAAAAGGCGAAGGCATCCAGCATGTGGCGTTCCGCGTCGAAAACCTGGAAGCTGCGCTTGCTACTTTGAAAGAGCAAGGCATTCGTATGATTGACGAAAAACCCCGCTATGGTGCCGGTGGAGCCAGCATCGCCTTCGTACATCCGAAAGCGACCGGCAGTGTGCTGGTGGAACTGTCCGAGCGCAAATAGATCATTGCGAGAATCTACAGGAGGTGTACGATGGCTACTGTTCAGGAAAAAATCCAAGAACTGAAAGCCAATCAGGCCAAAATCATGCAAGCCGGCGGCGCAAAACGCGTTGAAAAGCAACATGCTTCCGGTAAGATGACGGCCCGTGAGCGCATTGAATTCTTTTTTGACCCCGAAAGCTTTGTGGAATTGGATCAGTTTGTACGGCATCGTTGCGTAAACTTTGGCATGCAGACGAAAGAAATTCCTGCCGAAGGCGTTATTACCGGCTACGGCACGGTTAATGGCCGCCTAGTGTATGCATTTGCTCAGGACTTCACCTGCGAAGGCGGTTCTTTGGGTGAAATGCATGCTGCTAAAATCTGTAAAGTGTTGGATCTGTCCTTGAAAATGGGAGCTCCTATCGTTGGCATTAACGATTCCGGCGGCGCTCGTATTCAAGAAGCGGTTGACGCTTTGGCAGGATATGGCAAGATTTTCTACAAAAACACTCTGGCATCCGGCGTTGTTCCTCAGATTTCCGTAATCATGGGACCTTGCGCTGGCGGCGCCGTGTACTCTCCGGCTCTGACCGACTTCATCTACATGGTGAAGAACACCAGCCAGATGTTTATTACCGGTCCTGCAGTTATTAAATCCGTTACAGCGGAAGAAGTGACTGCTGAAGACCTCGGCGGCGCTATGACGCATAACTCCGTATCCGGGGTTGCTCATTTTGCAGCTGAAAACGATCAGGACTGCCTGGAGCAGATCCAGTACCTGCTGAGCTTCCTGCCTAGCAACAACCTGGAAGAAACTCCTTTGGTAGAAACTGGCGACAGCCCGGACCGCATGTCTGACGAGCTCAACACTTTGCTGCCGGACAACCCGAACATGCCTTATGACATGTTCGACGTGATCCGCGAAGTGGTTGACAATGGTGAGTTCTATGAATCGCATAAGCATTATGCGCAGAACATCATCACTTGCTTTGCCCGCATGGACGGTCGCGCTGTTGGCATTATTGCCAACCAGCCGAACGTTATGGCCGGCTGCTTAGACATCAACGCTTCGGATAAATCCGCGCGGTTTATTCGCTTCTGCGATGCCTTCAATATTCCGATTCTCACCTTGGTTGACGTTCCTGGCTTCTTGCCTGGCGTTGATCAGGAATACGGCGGTATTATCCGCCATGGCGCCAAAATGCTTTATGCATATTCCGAAGCCAGCGTGCCGAAAGTAACCGTAATTACCCGTAAAGCGTATGGCGGTTCCTATCTGGCCATGTGCTCTCAGGACTTGGGCGCCGATCAAGTGTTTGCTTGGCCGACTGCTGAGATTGCCGTTATGGGTCCTGCCGGTGCTGCTAACATCATCTTCCGCAAGGATCCTGATGTGGCTGCGAAAACCGAAAAATATGTTGAAGAGTTCGCAACTCCGTACAAAGCGGCTGAACGCGGCTTCGTTGACATTGTCATTGAGCCCAAGGAAACTCGTCCGCGCATTATTACGGCCTTCAACATGTTGTCCAGCAAGCGTGAGGCTCGTCCGGCCAAAAAGCACGGCAACCTCCCGGTATAAGGAAGGGTGAATGGCATGACAATTGATGCGAAAAATGTAAAACCCGAAGTAGTAGCGGTCATTGCCGCTGCAGTAGCTGCCATGATGGGCGGACAAGTCAAGGCGCTGCGGATTTCCAACGTCAGCCTAGCTTGGGCTCAAGCTGGACGCAGCAAGAATATGAATTCTCATTGATTGGTCTTCTAGATTTATAATCTTATAAATTGGAGGAATTTACACATGAAAAAATTTAACATTACTGTTAATGGTGCTTCCTATCAGGTAGAAGTAGAAGAAGTTATCGCAGCTCCGGCGAAAGCCGCTGCTCCGGCCGCTAAACCGGCCGCTGCTCCTGCTGCTGCTCCGGCCGCTCCGGCTGCCGCTGCTGCTCCGGCTGTTGTTGCTGATGGCGACACTCCGGTCAAAGCTCCTATGCCTGGCAAAATCATCCGTCTGGTTGCCGAAGCTGGCAAAGCCGTTAAAAAAGGCGACGTGCTGATGATTCTGGAAGCCATGAAAATGCAGAACGAAATCACAGCTCCCGTTGCAGGCACCCTCAAGTCCCTCAATGCTGTAGCTGGCCAAGGCGTAAAGCCTGGCGATGTTATCGCTGTTATTGGCAAGTAAGAATTTATAAGGCAAAAGGCGCTTCTCCTGACGGGAGAAGCGCCTTTTCTCTTGGTTGCAGCTATTTACAGTGTGTGAGCAAATAGGGTACAATAAACCAGAGCGCTTTTGGGCTGCTTCTCTTTTTCTCAAAGCGTTTGGATAGCATGTAACATAGGAGGAGATTGGATGGCGGTCCGTACCGGCTCGTTGGGCAGGGGATATGGCATGTTGGCGCTTTTTGTAGTAACCGGCGCTGTATTTGGCGGCATGCTGGGCGATTTTTTGGCGTCCTCCGGCTGGCTTAGTCCGCTGGCGCCCTATTTGACTAGGAAGTTTCCGCTCTTGGAAATGCCTCCGGTGCTGGTAAACTTATATGTGCTGCAGATCCAGTTTTCTTTGTCGCTATATCCCAACTTTATTAGTTTGTTGGGCATTATTGCAGCGGTGCTTTTATTCCGCCGATTATAAGGAGAGAGTGCTATGCAGGTGAAGCTGGCTTCAGCATCTCCGCGCCGTAAAGAAATTTTGGAGTTGCTGGGGATTCCCTTTAGTATTGAAGTAAGTTCCATAGAGGAAAAAAATGACGCGCCAGTATTGCCGGATAAGCTGGTAGTGGGGCATGCGCGCAGTAAAGCGTTGGATGTGGCGGCACATTCTGACGCTGAGACAATTGTCATTGGCGCGGATACGATCGTAGTATGCGATGGCGTTGTTTTAGGCAAACCGTCTGATGCGGAGGATGCTAAGCGTATGCTTGCTTTGTTGGCTGCTAGAACGCATCAGGTATATACTGGCATTGCCGTTGTGCAGGGGAAGCAGATTTGGAGTCATTGTGAAAAAACAGAAGTAGATATGGGGCCTATTTCCGAGAGAGAAGTAGCGGCTTATGTAGCAACTGGGGAACCCATGGATAAAGCAGGGGCTTATGCCATTCAAGGTCAAGGGGCCCGTTTTATCCGCGGTATCCGAGGCTGTTATCAAAATGTGGTAGGATTGCCGTTATTTGCGCTTGTCGATCTTTTACGTCAGACCGACCTTTCTTTGTGAAGGGGCGGCCGGCGAGGACCATGAGGGAGTTGCCGGAGAAGGAACGGCCCAGGGAAAAAATGCTGCGTCTAGGAGCAAAGGGCTTGAGTGATGCAGAATTGTTGGCTATCTTATTGCGTACAGGTACTGTTGCTGAGTCAGCATTGTCCATTGCTCAAGGATTGTTAAAAGAGTATGAGCACCCTGGAGGCGTGGCTTTATTGGCTGCCGCCAAGCCGGAAGATTTGTCCCAATATAAGGGGATTGGCAGTGTCAAAGCGATTACAATCACCGCAGCCATTGAATTTGGCAGGCGGTTGTATGCGCGGCAAGCCTCCGGAGATATAACCAGCATCAGGCAGCCGGAGGATGCTGCTAATTGGTATTTACATCAACTACGGTATGTGCAGCAGGAAGAATTTCATGTGCTGCTGCTTTCGACGAAGCACCAGGTGTTAGCCAGTTGCTGTGTAGCGATTGGCACCATGGATGCAGCCCTTGTAGATCCAAGAAAAGTGTTTCAAGAGGCATTTCGCCATCAGGCTGCCGCTTTAATTCTGGTGCATAATCATCCCAGTGGCGATCCTTCACCTAGCAAAGAAGATATTGCCTTGACTTTGCGTCTGGCGGAAGCTGGCAAGTTGTTAGAACTACCGGTACTGGATCATGTAATTATCGGCGACGGGCGCTTTGTCAGTTTAAAAGAAAAAGGCTTGCTTTATTGAGAAGAGCTAGAAACTATTTTGGTATGATGAAAAGGAGTAAGAACATGAAATTTTGGAATCCTTTCCGGTCTCTATCTCGAGACATGGGAATTGACTTAGGAACGGCAAACACGTTGGTGCATATGAAGGGGAAAGGCATTGTTGTACGCGAGCCTTCGGTTGTGGCTATTCAAAAGGACAGCGGTCAGGTATTGGCTGTAGGTGAGGAAGCAAAGCAGATGATTGGCCGTACCCCTGGGAATATTGTGGCTATTCGGCCTTTGAAAGATGGCGTTATTGCTGATTTTGATGTGACCCATGCCATGCTGAAGTATTTTATTCGTCGCTCGATAGAGACGAACACCGTTATTCGCCCCCGGGTGGTGGTGGGCGTTCCCTCCGGTGTTACGGAAGTAGAAAAGCGTGCAGTCATTGATGCGGCTATTCAGGCAGGAGCCAGAGAAGCTTATTTAATTGAAGAACCGATGGCAGCGGCGATTGGCGCCGGTTTGCCGGTACATGAGCCTATGGGGAATATGGTGGTTGATATTGGTGGCGGGACGACGGAAGTAGCCGTTATTTCGTTGGGCGGTATTGTAACCAGTCGCTCGATTCGCATTGGCGGCGACGAGATGGATGAATCTATTGTTAATTATGTAAAGAAAAAATATAGCTTGATGATTGGCGAACGTACTGCAGAAGAAGTAAAAATGAAAATTGGCTCAGCCATTACCCGGGAAGAAGATATCGGTATGGATATTCGTGGTCGGGATTTGGTTTCCGGCTTGCCGAAAACACTGAACTTGAAATCAAGTGAAGTACAAATGGCCTTAAGCGAGCCAATTAGCGGCATTATTGATGCTGTAAAAATCACGCTAGAAAAAACGCCGCCGGAACTGGCCTCGGATATTATGGATAGAGGCATTGTTATGACAGGCGGCGGCGCCTTGTTGCATGGCTTGGATCGGCTGATAAGCCGAGAAACCGGCATGCCGGTGTACTTGGCGGAAGATCCGCTTTCCTGCGTAGGCATTGGTACGGGGCGCGTTTTGGAAAGTATTGATCTTTTGAAGCGTGTATTAATGGCTTCTCCCAAAAAATTGGGTTAGAGAGGAGTCAAAGCCGTGGGGTGGTTCGAAAATAAAAAGCTGCCGCTGAGTATTGCGGCGCTTTTACTGGTGATTTTACTGGTAACGGCAATGAAAGGACCTGTGCGTATTCCTTTTTTGGAAACCGCAGCAGTGACAGTTCTTTCGCCGTTTCAGTATGTCTTTTCTTCTTTAGGACATGGTATCCACAATACAGGATCGCAAGTGGGCGACATTTGGAATGTATATGATGACAATCAAAGACTGAAAGCGGAAGTAGAGCAGTTGCGCCAGGAGCGCTCACAACTGGCGGAAGTGCAGGCGGAGAATATTCGCTTGAAGGTGTTGCTGGACTATAAAGTCAGCTCCCCACAGTTTGATTTGTTGATGGCGAAGGTGATTGCCAGAGATGCGTCTTCTTGGACCAATTCACTGACAATCAACCGCGGTTCTGCTGACGGCGTGTCTAAGGATATGGCTGTGGTAACGGCGCAGGGCGTTGTCGGCAGTATCAGCAATGTATATACGCATTCCGCGCAAGTTCAATTGTTGCTGGATCCTCGCAATGCTACGGGCGCTTTAGTACAACGGCCTGAATCAAGAGTAGCTGCCGTTTTAGAAGGCCATGCAGCTACGCCGCAGCAGCCGCGCATGGTCAATATACCACGAGATGCAGATATCATTATTGGCGATACTGTAGTTACGTCAGGGTTTGGCGGCATTTATCCCCAGGGCATTGCTTTAGGAGAAGTGATTGATGTTGTGAATAGCGAAGGCGGACTGTTAAAGTATGCAGTGCTTAAGCCAGCGGTGCAGTTTGACCGTTTGGAAGAGGTACAAGTGCTTGTTGGCTCGCGGCAGCCGGCGCCGGCGCCGTTAGCCCCAGCAGCCGGCACCGCAGGGGGGAAAAAGTAGTGAAGCTTTTTGCCTGGTGCCTCAGTGTGATTCTTTTGCTGGCTTTGCAAACTACTTTGGCTCCGGCCATTTCTTTTAATGACATCCAACCGGATTTTGTTGTTTGTTTTGTGCTTTCCGCCGCATTTTTGGGAGGGCGCACACCAGGAACAATCTGCGGCTTTTTTGGCGGCCTGTTGCAGGATTTGGCGACAGGAGGCGTTTTGGGTTTACATTTGATTCCCTTGACTTTTTTGGGATATTTGGCTGGCATGGCGGAGCGCAAAGTGTTTAAAGATCATAGCCTGCTGCCTTTATTGGCGGCCGGCGGCGCTACGCTAAGCGAAGGCGTTTTTGCCGTTTTCTTTCTTAAATTGCTCGGCTTGTCTTTAGGATGGGGCGAAAGCTTGTATGAGATTGTGTTGCCGCAAGCTTTTTATAACATGGTAGTAGCAGTGCCGGTATATGGTTTGGTTCGCCTTTTGTACCGGATTCCCTAAACGGTAATGATTGTGAAGCACGGCAATAGGTCTGTGCTTTCACTTGTTTTTGAGGATGGTAAACATGTGTGCGAAAAAGACGAAAGTAGGGATGGCTGGTGCTTATAACTAAACGCTTGAGTCATCGCTTCGATGTCTTATTTTTAATTGTCATTTTTATCTTTGTAGCACTGATAAGCCGGTTGGCTTATTTACAATTGTATCAAGGGGACTATTACAGCCTGCTGGCGGATGGTAATCGGATTCGCTTGATTCCCTCCATGGCTCCCCGAGGTATTTTCTATGATCGCAACGGCGTAGCGGTCGTATCCAATCGTCCCGGTTTTACCGTTTCTTTACTGCCTTTAGTGGGACCTGTGGAAGAATCTGTGCTGCAACAGCTATCGACTATTCTCGCCATGCCTGTAGACGAAATCAAGCAGAAGTTGGACCAACATGTTGGCTCTTTTGAACCGGTGCGCATAAAGACGAATGTCGGGGCGGATATTGTTACCCGCATCGAAGAACGGCGCAGCGAATTAAAAGGTGTAATGATTGAGATTCAACCGATTCGTAATTATAATTTCAATGAGCTGGCGGCGCATGTTTTCGGTTATGTTAGCGAAATTAATGGCGATGAACTGGAAAAGAAAAAAGCGGAAGGCTATAAATCGGGCGACATTATCGGTAAATTTGGCTTGGAAAAGGTATATGACGCTGAACTGCGCGGTGTGGATGGCGGCGGTCAAATGGAAGTGGACGTTACCGGCCGTCCGGTTACGGTGCTTGGGAAGCGAGAACCTCAGCCAGGGAATAATCTTGTTTTGACGCTTGATTCGCGCATTCAAAAAGCGGCGGAAGAGGCTATGGATGCGCAACTGTATTATTTGCAGACGCAAAGTCAATACCGTAATGCACGTGCAGCAGCGGCGGTGGTGCTTAATCCCAAAACCGGCGAGGTTTTAGCGATGGCCAGCCGGCCTACGTTTAACCCAAATCTATTTGCAGGTGGGATTTCCAGCAAAGACTGGAATGCGTTGAATAATAATCCGTTTTATCCGATGAACAATAAGGCCATTTCCGGCCAATATCCGCCGGGATCAACCTTTAAAATCGTCACTGGCGTGGCGGCTTTGGAACTTGGCAAAGTAACGCCGGAGGAAAAGATTCTGGATACTGGTAAGCATTGGCTGATTCCCAAAACCAATGCGGATGGAGAGGCGTTAGGTTGGATTAATTTCAACGAAGCATTGTCTAAGTCGGATAATGTGTACTTTTATGAGATGGGCAATCGTCTTGGCATTGATAATATCGAAAAATACGCCCGCCTTTTTGGTTTGGGCGATTATACCGGCATCAAGCTGCCGGAAGAGGCGGACGGTTTGGTGGCCAACCAACGTTATAAGAAAAAAGTCTTTGAGGAAGACTGGTATTTATCGGAGACGTTTGATGCCGCGATTGGTCAGGGCTTTAATTTGGCAACACCGCTGCAGATCGGTGTATTGATGAGTCAGATTGCTAACGGGGGGCAGCGATATCGCCCGTACCTGGTGAGCAAAATCTTGTCACCTAATGGAGAATTGCTTAAAAACTTTAGTCCGGAAAAAACCGGCGAAGCGCCTATTTCCCCGAAAACCCTGCAATTGGTGCGCGAGGGCTTGCGTGATGTGGCCAAAGAAGGCGGTACAGGCGCTTCGTTGTTCCAAGATTTTCCTGTCAGCATTGCTGGCAAGACCGGCACGGCGGAAAATCCGCATGGCAGTGATCATGGTTGGTTTGTTGCCTATGCTCCCTATGAGGATCCGCGCGTGGTGGTTGTCGTGATTGTGGAACAAGGCGGCTTTGGCGCGGGCTCTGCAGGGCCGATTGTCAAAAAGATCCTGGAAGCCGCTTTTAATCTGAATCAACCACCAGGAGAAGGAGCTAGGCTGCTTCGTCCCGGAACCGTGCTCTAGATGTGGGAACTCAAGAGAGTAAAGAAGGAATCTCGAGGAAAATGGAGAATATAACCAAGAATGTTTTCATTTTTAGCGAGATGTAGGGAGTCGTCATGCAAGATATGGTA
>CAZKCR010000006.1:0-28536 GCA_964551055.1 uncultured Anaeromusa sp.
TAGCCCTTGATGGTGCCCTTATGCATAACTGACATAACCCGTTCCGCCATATTCTGAGGCACTTCCACAAAAGTGAACCGATCATAAATATTGATCATGCCGATGACTTTGCCGGGAATATCGGCTTCTGTGGCAATCGCCCTGACAATGTCTTCGGGACGAATATTCTGAGCACGGCCAACATTCAAAAAGAGTCGTACCATACCCTCAGGATTGTCCGTCATAACCGGTGTCTCTTCCACCAGTTTGAAACCTTCTTGCGCCAGCTTCATAGCTGCTGCAGCGACATCGACCGCATCATAGCGTTCAGCCATTTCTTCAACAATTGAAATATACTCGTCAAGATTGCCGCGAGAAATCAGGGTAGCCAAGCGCTCCTTAAGAGTTTCTTCATGACGTTTCAAGACATCCGAAGCGCTAGGCACGGCCCGGCGCACCAACCGGCTGTGCGTTGCCCGTTCAATGCTTTTCAATTGACGGAATTCGCGAGGATTGATAAAGGTCAACGCTACGCCAGTCCGACCAGCGCGTCCTGTACGACCGATACGATGCACATAGGATTCGTGATCCTGCGGGATGTCGTAGTTAATAACATGAGTAATGTCATCAATATCGATACCGCGCGCCGCTACGTCGGTAGCCACCAAAATGTCCAATTTGCCAATGCGCACCTGTTTCATAACACGATCACGCTGATTTTGGCTAAGATCGCCATGCAGACCATCCACAAGATAGCCCCGTGTCTGCAAGGATGCTACTAAATCGTCCACGCCTTTTTTCGTGCGGCAGAAAACGATACTTTTGCCAGTTTCCTCCAGATCAAGAACCCGACATAAAGCCTCCAGCTTATCTCTTGTTTCATAATAGAACTGCTCGATAGCTGGTACAGTAAGCTGCTCGCGGCTAATAGTCACAGTAAACGGATCTTTCATATACCGTTTGGCCAGCGAAGCAATAGCGGCAGGCATCGTCGCGGAGAAAAGCAGAGTTTGCCGGGATTCCTCCGGCGTATGGGATAAAATCGACTCGATGTCCTCGACAAAGCCCATATCCAGCATTTCGTCCGCTTCATCCATTACGACCATCTGCACTTTGTCCAAGCGCAGCGTCTGGCGGCGAATATGATCCAGCAGGCGCCCAGGCGTGCCAATCACAATTTGAGCGCCGGCGCGAATAGCGCGAATCTGTCGATCAATCGGCTGCCCACCGTATACCGGCAGCACGCGAACACGCTTGAGTTTACCGATATTGGCGATTTCTTCGGCTACCTGAATTGCCAGTTCCCGCGTAGGGGTCAGCACCAATGCTTGCACCGCCTTATCAGGGGTAACTTTTTCCACCAGCGGAATACCAAAAGCAGCGGTTTTACCGGTGCCGGTCTGCGCTTGACCGATAATATCCTTGCCACCTAGTACATGGGGAATAGTTTGACTTTGAATCGGCGAAGGCGCTTCAAAACCCATCGTGCTCAACGCACTTAATACTTTCTTGCTAATTCCCAGTTCTTCAAAATTTACGTTTTTTTCTTCCAAAATAAATTCCTCCTATTTTATAAACAAACAACCCATTACGTCGTTTCTTCAACCTTGTCCTTTTTTGCCTCAAACTGGCGTAAATATCGCACCAGCAACGCCAGCGCCCGAGCCGTCGCATGGCTTCGGATTTGTTGACGGCTTCCATAGAACCGTCCTTCTTCCTGCCAAATCCCCCACGGTCCAACAACTGCCATGTGCACCAACCCAACGGGTTTGGCCTCACTGCCTCCGTCCGGACCGGCAATTCCGGTTGTCGCCAAGGCTACTTCAACACCGCAAGCTTTGCGGGCGCCAATGGCCATGGCTTCCGCCGTCTGCACGCTCACAGCCCCAAAATCTCGCAACAGAGAGCCCGACACACCCAAGAGCTCCTCCTTAATCCGATTGTCATAGGCTACGATGCCGCCCGTCAAGTAAGAAGAGGATCCAGGCACATTGGCTACTCGGGCCGCCACCATGCCTGCTGTGCAAGATTCTGCCGTCGCCAGCGTCCAGCCTTTTTTCAGGAGCTCGCGTCCAACTACTTCTTCCAGCGTCGCGTCGTCGTCGCTAATGACAGCATCGCCCAGGCGTTCGCGAATCTGCGCACTCCAAGGCTCCATAAGCTGTAAAGCAGCCTCTTCCGTTTCACCCTGCGCCGTTAGGCGCACCAACATTTCACCGCTCCGAGCCAGAAAAGCTACTGTTGGATTGCCCTGCGACAAAACTAAATCCATCAGCTTCTCTTCTAACAGAGACTCGCCTATGCCCACGCACCGGAAAATACGCGAGCGAATGCACCCCAATGCCGGACGATAGTTCTTCAGCCACGGCAGCACCTGCTGCTCTAACATCGCCTGCATCTCCACAGGCGGGCCAGGCAGATTAATCAAAACACCATTGGCGTGCTCTAAGATGCTTCCAGGCGCCGTCCCGCAACAATTAGGCAGAATAATCGATCCTGCAGGCAGTTGCGCCTGACGCAGATTGCTTTCCGCCATGGGTAGTTTTCGCTGGCGAAAAAACTCTTGCAGCCGCTCTACGGTAGCTGTATCCTCAGCCATTTCCAAACCCAATAGAGCCGCAGACACCTCCCGGGTAATATCCCCTTGGGTCGGTCCCAGACCGCCAGTGGTAATCACCAGTTCGGCACGGGCCATTCCTTGCTTAAGCACTTCTTCCATCCGCAGCGGATTATCTCCTACCGTACTCTGATAATGTACGGTAATGCCCGCTTCATTTAACCGTTGGGCAATATAGGCTGCGTTAGAATTTACAATCTCGCCCAGAAGCAGTTCCGTACCTGTACTGATAATTTCCGCAATCACCGTGATCTCCCCTTTGCATGGTCCCAGGTTTTTATTCGACAATTTCCGCCACCAAATCATAACTGAAGCCTTGTGCAATGCGCACGTTAAGCGAATCGCCCACTTTTAGCCCTTCTTGCCCGGATGTTTCCACATAAATCTGACCATCCACATCCGGAGCCTCTCGGTAAGAACGGGCTAAAATAACTTCAGGACGCTCTTCATCCAGTCCGGTAACAATGACCGCCAGCTCCCGGCCTTCCAAAGAGCGATTTATTTCTTCTGAAATCTTACTTTGCAACGCCATTAAGCGATGATAACGTTCCTGCTTCACCTCTTCCGGAACCTGCGCTTCCATGGAGCCAGCCACAGTCCCTTCTTCCTGAGAATATGTGAAGACACCAACATGATCAAAACGCGCTTTCTCCAGCCATTGCTCCAAAAAAGCAAATTGTGCTTCTGTTTCACCGGGAAAACCGACGATAAAAGAGGTGCGCAGCACTACATCCGGCATAGCCTGGCGGATTTTTTGCAGCAACATATCAATATCTGCCTGACGATCTCTTCGATTCATGGCTTGCAAAATAGTATCATGAATATGCTGCAACGGCAAGTCCACATAACGGCATATTTTCGGTTCACTGGCCATATAAGCAATCAGTTCATCGGTAAAATAGCGGGGATAACAATACAAAAGGCGAATCCATTCCACCCCGTCAACTGCGGCCAATTCTTTTAAAAGAGCCACCAAATTAGGTTGCCCGTATAAATCCTTGCCATAACTAGTAGTGTCTTGCGCCACCAAGTTGATTTCCCGCACACCTTGCCCGGCCAAGCGCCGCACTTCTTCCACTATCGATTCAATAGGTCGGCTGCGGAAGGCGCCGCGCACACTAGGAATCACGCAGTACGTGCAGCAGTTGCTGCAGCCTTCGGCGACTTTAACATAGGCACTATAAGAAGGCATCGTAGAAACACGAGGTGTTTTTTCATCATAAAGAGTAGTCAGACTATCGATGAACAAGGCTCGACGTCCCTCTAAAACTACAGCCACTGCCTCCTGGATTCGACCCCAAGCGGCCGTTCCTAAAATCACGTCTACTTCCGGCATTTCATCCAAAAGCTCCTGCTGATATCGCTGCCCCAAGCAACCAGCCACAATCAGCCCGCGACAACGTCCTGTTTTTTTAAATTCCGCCATCTGCAAAATCGTCTGTAAAGATTCTTCTTTAGCAGCATCAATAAAACCACAGGTGTTGACGACTAAAATATCGGCTTCCGCCGGATTATCAATCAACTCTACGCCGCCATCCTGCAGCAAGCCGAGCATGACTTCCGTATCTACCAAATTTTTCACACAGCCCAAGCTCACAAAGCCGGCTTTGATCATTTCTTTTGTTCCTCCATTCGTATCCCATTCCCTTCCGGGGTTTTCAAGCCCAGGCGGATATTTTGCAACCACGCTTCCAACTGCTTTTGTCTCGCTCCTTCAGGCAACGCTTCATCACGCAGTTCCCAAAGAACTGGTCGCGGGCTTTTTTGTATCTCTGGGTTGGCAGGCAACGCTAATAGCGAGATAGACTCCCGTTTCTGGGCACACGCAGGCGACAACAGCCAGTCCAACATTTTTTTCGCCTCGCTCTGCATAGGGCCGCCTTTAACCAAAGCGCCTCCTGTCAACATATAGGCGGTCCCATGTTCCGGCCAGACGAGCTGCACAGGAAACTGATCACGCACATATTTTTCCGCCTCACTGTAGGGAGTAATCGCCAAATCCGCTTCTCCCATGCCAGCCATACGAACCGGGGTTGACAAAAATTTGGCATACCGCACTACTTGAGGATGCAGCTTGGCCAAATACGTGAGACTTTCACGACTGCCATACACTTCGTTCAGTTGCTCCATTAGCTGAGCCGGCGCCTCTGCCGCCAAAAAGTCGGTCATCGCCACCCGCAAATCATTTTGTTTTACAATATCTTCCCAATCATTGGGCACGTTTTTCCACTGCTTTGCCGCATCTTTATTGACAACAAAGACATAGGGATCATACCACAGACCAACCCAAAAATCATCTTCATCTTTTAAGGAGTCGGAAACAAGATCCGCTTCTTCCGATAAAAATTCCTGCAGTCTCTTTTCCTTCTTGGCCCGCAAAAGCGTCATACGCTCTGTCAAAATAAAACTAGCCTGAGGCGTCTGCTGCTCTTGCTGCAACTGCTTCAACAAATCAGCCGAAGCGGTAAAAGAGCGCACCTGCAGCTTCAATCCTTGTTTTTGCGCTTCCTCCGTCAAAAGAGACTGCACCGTCTCCGCAGGCAGTGTCGTATAGATAACGATTTCCGGCAAAAATTCTTCTGTTTTTTCGTCAGCATGGCCTGACAGCAAAAGACTGCCCACAAAAGCAACCATGACCAGACAAAGCGATAACAAAAAAATAGGAGCATATCGTTTCATGGATTTATTCCTCCAAAGCACCACTGCCGCAATAGAATAAATATGGTACAATAATAGGCGAAACTTATTGATAGGAACCGGCGTTTCCGTCAAAGTTCCTTATACATCTAGGAGGGATTCACTTGGCTAAAGGTTCTTCTCCAGTGCCGCCTCAAAAAAACGGTCCTCATAAGAAAAAGCAGGCGGAACGAACTTCGCTTCTCTCTCGACTAATCCATCCAAAACTGACTTTGCGTTTGGTCCTGATCGTCATCTATTTCTTTCTCTACGGTCTCAGCAACCTTTTCAGTCTTTATGAAGCCCTTGCAGACCAGCAGGAATTAGCGACATTTTGGGTATCTCTATGCTCCGCCCTGCTATATCTGCCAGCGAGCGTAGGTATCGCTCAATTGCTTCCTTGGGGCCGCAAGCTTTCCTTGATTATCTCCGCCCTAGCCATTATTCTCGCTGTACCCATTCTTTTCTTCTTCGGCGCCTATTTGGACGCCGGTTTGACTTTGCTGCTTAATGCCATGATCTTTCGTTATCTCTTGTCCCCGGAATGCCGATTGCTTTTTGCCCGTTGATTCCGTGCAGAGCCTTGGGCATTTCTGCCTCCTTGGCGCACGCCTGCGCCGCGATGACCGCCTTTGGCGCGGGCGGCTTTTTCTTGGCGCCCTGCCGACGAAACTTGCGCTTCTCCCGGCAGCGGCCGCAACAAACAACGGCTGTCATAACCAATAAGGTCCTGCCGACGCGCTTTAAGCAGCGCTTCATGCACCAAAGCCCGATTTTTCGGATTACGAAACTGCAGCAACGCACGCTGCAGTTTTTTTTCATGTATATCGCGACAAACCTTCACTGCCTGTCCAGTCAAAGGATGAATGCCACTATAGTACATGCAAGTAGATAAACTTCCTGGTGTCGGAATAAAGTCCTGCACCTGCTCCGGATGATATCCTTGGTCTCGCAGAAATTCCGCTAATTCCACCGCTTCTGACAGCCCGCAGCCGGGATGACTGGACATCAAGTATGGCACCAGATACTGTTCCTTGCCCAACTCACGATTTACACGACGGTAAGCGTCTTGAAAGCGCAAATAGCAGTCTTTACCCGATTTCCCCATAATCCGGGTAACCTTTGCTGCAACATGTTCCGGCGCCACTTTTAGCTGGCCGCTCACATGATACTGGCACAATTCACGCAAAAATTCTTCTTTATCCTTAGACAATAGTAAATAATCATACCGAATGCCCGAGCGGATGAAGACCTTTTTTATTCCAGAAACTTGTCGCAAGCTGCGCAACAGTTGCAGGTAATCCTGATGATCCGCCTGCAAATGCACACAGGGTTCCGGCGAAAGGCAGCTTTTACCGCGGCAAGCGCCTCGTTCCAATTGTGCAGCACACGCTGGCTGCCGAAAATTAGCTGTAGGCCCGCCCACATCATGAATATATCCTTTAAACTCGGGAAGAGTCGTTAAAAGGCGTGCTTCTTCCAAAAGCGATTCATGACTCCGGCTCTGAATGATCCGCCCTTGATGCGAAGTAATGGCACAAAAAGCGCAGCCTCCAAAGCAGCCGCGCTGACTAACCAAGCTAAACTGAACTTCTTCAATAGCGGGCACCCCGCCGGCTTGGTCATACGACGGATGCCAGGTCCGCATATATGGCAAATCATATACCGCATCCAATTCTGCTGTTGTCAGCGGCATCGCGGGAGGATTCTGCACCAAAAAACCGCGTTCTTGTTCTTGCAGCAAAGTTTTGCCGCGAATGGGATCCTGTTCCAAAAACTGCAAGCCCCCAGCTTTGGCAAAAGCCTTGGGGTCTTTTCTGCACTCTTCCCAAGAAGGCAATTTTAGTGCGTCCCAAACTTCGTCCTGCGATTCTACCATAAAGCAGGTACCAGGCACTTGACGAATCTGCGCGATCGGAATACCGTTTTCCAATTGTTTAGCAATCTCCTGAATCTGCCGCTCGCCCATGCCGTAAATTAAAAGATCAGCATGACTATCTGCTAAAATGGAACGACGTAAGGAATCCTCCCAGTAGTCATAATGCACAAAACGTCGCAAGCTGGCTTCAATGCCGCCGATAATCAAGGGAATGTCTTTCCATAGTTCCCGAATACGGCTGCAATACACCAAGGTGGCCCGATCCGGACGAAAACCGGCCTTACCGCCAGGAGCGTAGCGATCTTCACTGCGCAACCGTTTGGCCGCCGTATATTTGTTAAGCATAGAATCCAAATTGCCGGCAGACACCAAAACGCCAAGGCGCGGTTTGCCGAATTCTTTAAAGGCATTAGCGCTGCGCCAATCCGGCTGCGCTAAAATACCAACTCGATAGCCTTGTTTTTCCAGCCAGCGGCTGATAATCGCATGGCCGAAGCTGGGATGATCTACATACGCATCGCCGCTGACAAATAAAAAATCTACATAGTCCCAGCCGCGCGCTTCCATCTCGGCGCGACAAACAGGAAGAAAGGTTTTTTCCATTTTAGCCTCTATTTCTTTTCAACACGAAAACATCTTGCTATTTTTTAGCCGGTCCCTGCGGTGTAAATTCATATTCCACAACTTCACCCGCTTTGCCCAAAGCTGCTTGAGGCGAACCGTTAAAAGTCAATTGTACCGCACCTGCATTCCCTAAAGTCAGGTGGACTATTTTTGTTGCATCCCAACGCAAGGTCTGTCCCTTTTGCGCAGTACCATTAAAAATCTTTTTGCCGTCCACGGAAACATCAACCCAACAATCCGCTTGGAATAGGGCTTGCAGGTGAACGCCATCTTGTTTTCCCGCTGCGTTGGCGGCGCTGCTGGCTGCTGCATTAGGCGCACCGCCGACCATAACCGGTTTAGAGGCGGTAGACGGCTGCGCACCACCGGCTGTCGGCGCAGAGGCTCCTGACCACCACCAATATCCTGCCACTAAAACCACGGCCACGGCTAAGCCTGCCAACCAGCCCAAAGACTTTCCGGCACGAGGCTGGGCTGAAAATGAGGCATTCTCTCTTAGAGCCGGTGCTGTATCACTCTTCTTCTCTTGCACAAGTTCAGTTTGCGTTCCAGCTTCCGCTGGCTCCTGAGAAACCGCAAGCTGCTGCTCCTGCTTGTACAATTCTACCATGTTCGAGCCATCCAAGCCAACAAAAGTAGCATAGTTGCGAATGAAACCTTTTAAATATACTTCTCCAGGCACCACTTCGTAGTCGCCTGTTTCAATGGCTTGAATATAAAGAGCACGAATGCTCGTGCCTTTTTCCACGTCGGTAATCGAATATCCCCTCTGTTCCCTTGCTGCAGAAAGTTGCTGACCTACCGTTGCCATTGTGCCGTTACCTCCTCAGTGTTTCTAAATGCGCTGTCAACGTTGCTGCTGCAGCTTCAAAATCACTTGCATCCACACAAAACGCATACTCGTCTAACGTTGCCTTCTCATAGCCATATATAGGATCATAATACTCTTTGAGCAAAGTTTCAATAACGTTGGAAAAATCTCCTTGTTTTAATTGCTCCGTCCATTCCGCAATTTTCCGTTTGCCACACTGCTTCTGCAGCCGTTGCATACTGACAATTAAGGCTTTTACAGCTAAATTGTCTTCCTGAACATATTCCTCGCAAAGACGGCTTACCCGCAAAGCAAGGGGCGTTTTCACCAGAACCTTATGTCCAGCCTGCATCGCATCATAAAGGCAGTCCGGCAAATACACATTGCCAATTCGCTTGCTTTCGCACTCCACCACAAAATAATCGCCTTGGTTCACCCGCTCCAATTCCGCCAGCAAAAGCGAATCAAAGCTTTGCGCCGTGCAGCAGCCGCCTAAGCCTACGTGACCGAAAACAGAGCCTCGATGATTGGCCAGGCGCTCTAAATCCAGCACCGGCACGCCCAAGCGCGCCAAATGGTACAGCAGCTGTGTTTTGCCGGTACCTGTAGATCCGCATAAAACAACAGCTTTAGCCTGAACTGTAAAATTTTTGAGGCGATCCAATACATGATTGCGATAAGCCTTATAGCCTCCTTGCAACTGACTCGTACGGATACCCATCATAGCCAGCACAGACACGACAGATCCTGAACGCATGCCGCCGCGCCAACAATAAATGACTATTTCCTTACCCAAAGCGGCGTATTCGCTAATAGTTCGTACCAAGCCTGGAAGCCGAGGCGCCACAATATCCAAGCCGCGACTTTTCGCGCTTTCCGGCCCTACTTGTTTATACAAAGTACCGATTTCTGCCCGTTCTTCATTTTCAAATAACGGTAAGTTATAGGCGCCCGGAATATGTCCTTTGGAAAATTCCGCAGGTGTGCGCATATCAATAAACACAACCTGCGCTAACGCCAAAGCAGCCTCTACAGATACTATTTCATGCAAATTCATCACCACATCTCAAATCCTTGTCAATCCTTATACGGGATCCCCTGACAGCATTTCTTTAGCTTGTTCATAGGTCATGAGAATATCCCGGGGACGACTCCCCATATTAGGGCCAACAATCCGCATTTCTTCCATCATGTCCATTAACCGACCCGCGCGACTATGGCCTACACGCAGCTTCCGCTGCAACATGGACGCCGAGGCCGTACCGGTTTCTAAAACTAAGCGAACCGCTTCCGGCAATAGTTCATCTTGCTGCAAATCCGCCGGCATACCGCCTGTCGTTTCCGCACAAGCGGTGACCTCTTCATTATATTCCGGCTCTTCCTCTTGCTGCGAACGAACGAAGTCAAGGACCTTCTCGATATCGTCGTCTCCAAGAAAAGCGCCTTGCACGCGCTGGGGTTTGGCCATCCCCACAGGATACAACAGCATATCGCCCCGGCCAAGCAGCTTTTCCGCTCCCGGCATATCCAAAATAGTCCGCGAATCAATCTGAGAGGATACGGAAAAAGAAATTCGCGAAGGAATATTCGCCTTAATGGTCCCAGTAATTACATCAACCGAAGGACGCTGTGTCGCCAAAATAAGATGAAGCCCCGCTGCACGGGCCTTTTGCGCCAAACGGCAAATGGCATCCTCTACATCCACTGGCGATGCCATCATCAAATCAGCCAACTCGTCAATAATAATCACAATATAGGGCAGGCGCTTATCTTCCTCAACTCCGTCATTATAAGATGCCAAATCACGCACTCGCGCTGTCGCCAAAACGGCGTAACGCCGCTCCATTTCCTGCACCGCCCAATTAAGCGCGGCTGTGGCCTTTTTCGCATCCGTCACTACCGGCACCAACAAATGCGGAATGCCGTTGTATTTAGACAGCTCTACAAACTTAGGATCGACTAGAATCAATTTCACTTCTTCCGGACGGACACGAAAGAGCAAACTGGCGATCATCGTGTTAATGCAAACGCTTTTCCCGGAACCGGTAGCCCCTGCTACCAACAAGTGCGGCATTTTTCCTAAGTCGGCCAAAATGATTTGACCGGCAATATCCTTACCTAACCCTACAGTCAGCAAAGACGACGCTTTTTGAAACGACGCACTTTCTACCACTTCACAGAAGGCAACTCCAGTCACCTGACGATTCGGCACCTCAATGCCAACAGCAGCCTTGCCGGGAATCGGCGCTTCAATACGCACGCCCGTCGCAGCCAGCTTCAGCGCAATATCATCTGCCAGCGAAACAATCTTGCTCACCTTTACACCCGGCGCAGGCTCTATTTCGTAGCGAGTAACCGCAGGACCTTGGGTAATATCCACGATACGCGCGGCCACATTAAAATCAGCCATAGTTTCTTCAAGAATTTTGGCATTTTCTTTCATTTCCTTTTGGCTGTTGGCGCTCGTTGTAGCGCGCGGCTTGCGAATCAGTTCCAACGGCGGCAATTGATATCCATCGCGAGACAGCTCTCGCGGCGTAAACAACTCAATCGGCGTTGCCTCTGCAACACTGACGAAAGGCTCCGGTTCTTTGCGTATCCGAGATGGCGTTCGCATCGGTTTTTCTTCATGTCGTTCCGCTTCCAAAGTCGGCGCAGAAGGCTTTTCTTCAGTTACTTTCGGCGCAGAAGACAAACCCTCTGACTTTTCCAGAGCAAACCGCGCATCCCGTTCCTGATTATATAAAGCAACTCTTTGCTGCGCTTTTTCATACGTAGCCGCTACTTTTTCCTTTGCTTCTTGCAACCCCGTATCTACCTTATCCTTAGCCACATGCATGGTCTTGCCTAAAGACCATGTTGTCGTCACCATGATCGTGCATAAAAGCACAGCTATGATTAAAATTACGGCGCCATCGACCCCTACAAACTTACGTAATAAAAATAAGGCCATGCCTCCCAAAAGCCCGCCGCCTTCGGTCAGGCTTTCCGGTAAAATTTCCCGCCCCGGCTGAATCAGTAAATGATGCACCAGCATTAAGAGCAGCCAATAGGACGCGATAAACCCCACAAACCGCAGCGTATAGCCGGCTTCCACCCGCAACCATACATACCGAGCGCCAATGACCGCTAATAAAAGCGGGGGAACAAACGCGCCCAAACCAAAAAGATATGTCTGCACTTTTTTTAAGGCTTGGCCAAGAGACCCTACATTGAGTCCTGCCAAAGCACAAAGAGCTATGCCTGCGATTGCAACCAAAAGGATGCCCCAAATTTCATACCGCATTTCCCTTGGCACCCCGGACAACAATTTGCGCAACATACTCACCTCTACCATCGTACAATTCTACGCAAGAAAAAAATTCCCTGTTCGTACAAGCACTTCAACCTTGAAAGGTGTGAAATAAGGACACAACCGCTAACGCGCAAAGGACTAAAGTTACAAGAATGGCCAAAAAGATAAATCGTTTTTCCGCTAATGACTCTGCAAAACGGCTCAAGGCATTCTCTCCTTTACATAGAAAAATAGGAAACCTTGACACACCCCGCAAGGAGAATGCATGCCAAGGTTCCATCTTCATTATACCTCCATAATGAGGGGCAAAATCATAGGACGACGGCGCGTTTTTTCATAAAGAAATTTGCCAATTGAATCCCTGACAGTCGACTTAATGGTCGCCCATTCCGTGCCGCCTGTCATATCGCATCGTTCTAAAGCTTGCAATACTTTTTCCCGGGCCGTCTCCATCAAGGCTTCCGACTCCCGAACATACACAAAACCTCGGGAAACAATATCCGGGCCGGCGACAACCACGCCTGATTGCTTATCAATAGTGATTACCACAATCAAAATGCCGTCTTGAGACAATTGCCGACGATCCCTCAATACAATATTGCCGACATCGCCTACGCCCAAACCGTCTACCAGCACCTTACCCGCCGTTACTTTTCCGGCCATAACGCCGCGATCAGGACCAAATTCCAATACTTGGCCATTTTCTGCGACGAAAATCCGTTCCTTGGGCATACCCATTTCCTGAGCCAACTGGGCATGCTTAATAAGATGCCGATATTCGCCATGCACAGGCACAAAAAACTTGGGACGAATCAAATTGTGCAACAGTTTTAATTCTTCTCTGCTGGCATGCCCTGATACGTGAATACCGGATGTGCGTTCATATACCACTTTGGCGCCTTGCCGAAACAGCAAGTCGATGGTACGAGAAACCAGTTTTTCATTGCCTGGAATAGGCGTAGCGGAAATAATAACCGTATCTCCTGGAACAATCTCAACCTTCCGATGGTCATTGCTGGCCATACGAGTCAAGGCGGACATCGGTTCACCCTGACTACCGGTCGTAATAACAACAAGATCTGCTGCTGGATAATTATTGATTTCATCAATATCAATCAACACATTTTCAGGAATATGCAAGTATCCCAGTTCAATGGCGATATTGACAACATTCATCATGCTCCGGCCAAGTATAGCCACCTTGCGGCGATACTTGGCAGCCGTATCTACTGCCTGCTGAATTCGATGTACATTGGAAGAAAAAGTAGCAATTAAGATACGCCCCTTAGCATTGCGGAACTCCTCTTCAAAGGTAAGGCCTACTGTACGTTCGCTTAGCGTATGACCAGCACGCTCAGCGTTGGTGCTATCCGCCAGCAAAACCAACACGCCTTGATCTCCCAATTCCGCCAAGCGATGAAGATCCGCCACATTGCCGTCAACAGGAGTCTGGTCAAACTTAAAGTCTCCGCTGTGCACAATCGTGCCCACAGGAGTTTTGATGGAAACGCCCACTGCATCTGCGATGCTGTGGCACATACTAAAGAAGCCGATTTTAAATGGCCCCACTTGAATTTGTTCGCGGGGTTTTACCGGCATAAGCGACGCTCCAGAAACATGCGTTTCCTTCAGACGTCCTTCTAAAATCCCTAATGTCAACCGGGTTCCGTACACCGGGACATTAAGTTCCTTGAGCACATACGGCAGGGCGCCGATGTGATCCTCATGGCCATGAGTCAAAACAATGGCACGCACAAGGTTGCGGTTTTCCTGCAGATAGCTAATATCGGGAATGACAAGATCAATGCCGAGCATATCATCATCAGGAAACATCAGCCCGCAATCGATCACAATAATATCGTCTCCAAAACGAATTACGGTCATGTTCTTGCCAATTTCCCCCAAGCCGCCCAAGGGAATAATTTGTAATTTTTGTTTGGCCAAAAAAAGATGCACCTCCTCTTCTATTCCATAAATGGATACACGCCGTTCATCACGAGAAGAGCAATAAAGCAGCCGTTCCTTCTAGTCTTTTCCATTATAGCGGAATTCTTCCGTTGATTCAACTATAGTGCCAAAAATGTCCTGACCTCAAGAGTCAGGACATTTTTGTAACATTTTTTAAATTATACGCCGTATACCGGCTTTGCTGATCAGGCTGTCGACCGAGGCACATTGCCAGTAATCGGCAGCACGCAAAAGAATGCCGGCGCAGGCCTGAGCATCGCTTTCCGCTTGATGATGCTGCAATGGCAGATCCAAATAGCTTGCCACGGCAGCCAGATTGTTTTTAGGCAGTTTCCAAGTACGCCTGGACAGTTCTAAAGTGCAAACAAAGAAACTCTTGGCCGGTAACGCCAGACCGTAGTAATCTAACGATCCCTGCAGCACAGAGCGATCAAAACGAGCGTTATGCGCCGCCAAGCAAGCTCCTTCTAAAAAAGGCCTTACTTCTGGCCAGATTTCTTCAAAACTTGGACACTGCCGAACCGCTGCCGCCGTAATGCCATGAATGGCTGTAAAATCAGCCCGAAAATAATCACTTGGCGGTCGAATCAGCCAATGCTTTTTAGCGGTTATGTTTCCGCCTTTAACAATAGCCAGTCCCAACGCGCAAGCACTGGATTCTTCTCGATTCGCAGTTTCAAAATCAATGGCTACAAAATCCACGTAGTACTTCCTTCCTTGAATGCCTTAACCAAGCAATCCTGCCGCCGTCAAGCCCTGACGAATATGCAGCAGCTCCGCCTCGCTCGGTTCCACCATAGGCAGCCGGAATTGCCCCCCTGGCAGCCCCATCAAGTTAACCGCTGTTTTGACCGGAATGGGGTTCGTCGTGATGAACATCAATCGAAAAATCGGCAACAGCTCCCCGTGAATACGCTTGGCCTCTTCCTTATTTCCCGCATAAAAGGCGGCAATCATCTCTTGCATCCGCTCACCCACCAGGTGCGCAGCCACACTGATAATACCGCAACCTCCGACGGACAGCACCGGCAAGGTCAGGCTGTCATCGCCGCTATACACCAAAAAGTCCTCCGGTGTCTGCCGTACTACTTCAGCAATCTGTTCCAGATTGCCGCTTGCTTCTTTCAAGGCCGCTATGTTGGAGATTTTAGCCAGTCGCGCTACAGTGGCCGGCATAAGGTTGGATCCAGTACGCCCAGGAACATTGTACAGAACCAAGGGCAATGCCGTGTTTTCCGCAATCGCCTTAAAATGCTGGTACATGCCTTCTTGAGGCGGCTTATTGTAGTAAGGAACGACCGCCATCGCACCGTGAATGCCGACTTTTTCCGCCGCTTGCGTTGCTGTAATGGAAGCTTTGGTGTCATTGGAGCCGGTACCGCCAATAACGGTCGCCTGATCACCGACAGCCTCCAATACCACTTCAAATAAATGCAGCTTTTCTTCCAGCGTCATCGTAGCCGCTTCGCCCGTACTGCCTGCCACTACCAGGCCGTCTGAACCATGGGAAACAAGATGTTTCGCTACTGCAGCCGCCGCTTTATAATTTACTGTGCCATCTTCATGAAAAGGAGTAATCATCGCCGTCAGCACATGTCCGAACGCCTTCATGCTTTGTTCCTCCACTTTAGTCCGCCAAAGCGAATTTTTCGTGCAAAGCGGTTACCGCTTCCACCATTTGCGTTCCTTGTACCAGTACGGAAATGGATGTCTGCGAGTCAACCGTCTGCAAAATCATAATATCATTTTCAGCCAAAGCCTCTACAAAGGAAGCCATGACGCCGGGAACTTCCCCCATCCCGCCGCCGACTACTGAAACCATAGCGCAGTCTTCGCGTGTTTCCACTTGTAGGCCGAGCTCTTGCAAATACTTCTGAGCCTTCTCCCGCATGGCGTCGGCAACAGTAAACATAATTTGTCCGGGATGAACATTAATCAAATCCACGCTGATGCCGTGCTGTGCCATCGCCTGAAATACATCCTTACTGGCAGTCCCAGTCTTAGCCGCGTCCATAGCTACTTTCACATGGGCAATATGGGGTAAATACGTCACGCCGCTGGCTACCCGATCCGAAAGCGCAACTCCGTCGGTACATTCTTGAGTAACATGAGTAATCAGCGTGCCTGGATTATCGGAGAAGGTCGATTTAATTACCATAGGAATGTTTTTAGGCATAACCAGTTCTACTGCGCGGGGGTGAATCACCTTGGCTCCTTGATGCGCCAGCTGGCAAACTTCTTCATAGCTAATGCACTCCAGCATTTTAGCCTGCTTAACAATGCGCGGGTCCGCCGTCATAATGCCGTCGACATCAGTATAGATTTCCACCAATTCTGCGTCCAAGGCTGCTCCAAACGCAGCGGCGCTGGTATCGCTGCCGCCCCGGCCAATGGTGGTAATTTCTCCATTGGCACTCATTCCCTGGAAGCCGCATACTACAGGGACAAAACCGGCTTCCAGCTCACGGCGCAGTCTGCAGGTGTCCACTTTCAGGATATGAGCATTGCAAAAATCCTCATTCGTAACCATACCCGCCTGCCCGCCAGTAAGGGCTTTGGCCTGTACGCCAGCCGCCTGCAGCGTGCTTGTCATTACAATCGAAGAAATCAATTCGCCGCAATGCATAATCTGATCCAATTCTCTAGACGCCACATCGGCGTATACATCCTTAGCCAGCGCAATCAGCGTATCGGTTGCGTACGGCGCGCCTTTGCGTCCCATGGCAGATACGACTACAATCGGCGCATACCCTTTCTCAATGGCTTGCTGCACTTTGCGCACTACTTGCTGTCTGGATTCCGCCGTCGCTACAGAAGTGCCGCCAAATTTCTGTATGATAATCCGCATAATAAACTTCTACACTCCTTTTGCTTAAAACATCTCTTTGGCAACCATATATTCGGCAATTTGCAGCGCATTCAAAGCGGCACCTTTGCGAATTTGGTCTCCAACTACCCACAAATTAAGGCCGTGCTCCACCGAACGGTCCGGACGAATCCGGCCGACGCGCACGTCATTTTCATTGGAAGTATATAAAGGCATCGGATATTCCATGTTTGCCGGATCGTCCTGCACAATCACTCCGGGGAAAGAAGCCAGCGCTTTGCGCACTTCTTCAACCGATACAGGCCCTTCAAACTCCAAATTAATCGATTCAGAATGACTCCGGTATACTGGTACGCGCACCGTTGTAGGAGAAATGCCAATTGTGTAGTCCCCCAAAATCTTGTGGGTTTCATGGACCATTTTCATTTCTTCTTTTGTATAGTCATCTTCCACAAACACGTCAATGTGCGGAATTAAGTTGAAGGCAATAGGATAATGCTTATCCAAGCTGGCGCTGGGAAGAATATTCGCAACCATCTCGCGTCCTTCCAAGCTGGCTTTCACCTGATCATTCAGCTCATCAATGGCTTCTTTGCCAGCGCCGGACACTGCTTGATACGTAGAAACCACAATGCGCTTGATTTTCGCCAAATCGTAAATTGGCTTCAAGGCCATAACCATAATAATCGTCGAGCAGTTCGGATTGGCGATAATGCCCTTATGAGCGCTAATCGCCTGCGGATTTACTTCCGGCACCACTAACGGCACTTCCGGATCCATACGGAAAGCGCTGGAGTTGTCAATGACAACCGCGCCGCGTTTGACCGCTTCCGGCGCGAGCGTCTTACTAATGGAACCGCCGGCGAAAAGAGCAATTTGCACGCCATCAAACGACTCAGGCGTAGCCTCTTCTACAGTGTAAGTCTTCCCCATAAAATCAATTTGCTTACCAGCCGAACGTTTAGAAGCCAACAGCTTCAATTCTGCAAAAGGAAATTTGCGTTCCTCAATCAACCGTAAAAATTCCTGTCCTACTGCTCCGGTAGCTCCCAAAATCGCCACATTGTACTTTTTCACGTTAGTAATCCCCTTTCCTCTTTTCCAGTTTTTTAGGTTTCTATTGCTTAATTCAGAATGTGCTCCAAACCAACCACTACGCCCTGTAGGCTTTGCACCTTACGGCAGGCAATTACCACGCCAGGCATGAAGGATTCACGCGAAATCGAATCATGGCGAATGCTCAAAGTCTGTCCTAAACCGCCGAAAATAACTTCTTGGTGCGCCACATAGCCAGGCAGCCGGACGCTATGAATGCGCATGCCGTCAAACTCAGACCCTCTAGCTCCGGGAATGAGCTCCTTTTCATTCGGATGCCCCTGCGGCAGAGACTCGCGAACATCCTTGATTAGCTGCGCCGTACGCAGAGCCGTTCCAGACGGCGCGTCCAGCTTTTGATCGTGATGCATTTCAATAATTTCTACATGAGGCAAATATTTAGCCGCAGATTGCGCCATTTTCATCATCAGCACGGCGCCAATAGCAAAATTAGGCGCAATAAACACCGGCGTATTTTGTTCCTGGCTTAAAGCGGTCAATTCTGCCAAATCCTCTTTCGATAAACCAGTAGTGCCAACTACCGGGCACACTTTGTTTTGCAGTAATACCCGCAGATTATTCATCACCACCGCAGGGCTGGTAAATTCCACAACAACCTCCGGCTTGCGCTCTCTAAGCATTACTGCCAGCTCCCGATCCACCGGCAAACCAATAGGCCCGCCGCCAGCCAGAAGGCCGACATCCGCGCCAGCCGGCGCGTTGGGATCAGCGGCTCCCACCAATTCCAAATCTTCAGCCGCCAAAACCGCCTTTAAAACTTCACGACCCATCTTCCCATAAGCTCCGCATACAGCTACTCGAATCATAATAATACCTCCCTATCCTTTACCTAAAATTCCAAATTGCCGGTTTCCGAAAGAATTCTTTAGCTAAAGCTCTCTAAATAAAAAACAAGCGGTCGGCAAGAAGAAAACTTCTCACCAACCGCCATGCAAACATGGAGCAAGGTTTTAGGATGCAAATACTTCGCATCTACCTTGATGAGCTAGCTCTCCACCGGAAACCCGATGACAGTTCCGTACTTATTCAGCCCGAAACCAGCAACTGCCGCTGGGCGCGTCAGCCACTTCGGCGAAAAACCCTTTCTTTCCGGATCAGCAATGCCCGATCTCCCCGGAAGTACTTTTGTTTTTCGCACCTCTATTCATCCACAATATAAACTTTTGTCTATTGTATAATATAAACGCAAGCTATGTCAACTATTTTTCACCAGTACTGCCAAAACCGCCCTGGCGCATTTGCGCCGCGGCTTGATCATCATCACAAAGAAGATAGTTGTAAAAAATCCCCTGCGCTACTCGTTCGCCTTTTTTCAGGACCACTTCTGTCTTTCCCATATTCAACAAAGCCAACAAAATATGTCCTTCATTGTCCGGATTATTATAATAATCCGCATCAACAATGCCTTGTCCGTTCACCAGGCAAAGCTTTTGCTTCGTCGCCAAGCCAGACCGTATATGCAGCCCTAAATATTCGCCAGCCGCCATATACGCTTTCAAACCAGTCGGCACCAACACCACTTCTCCAGGAGCGACAGCAACCGTCTCCGCGGCAGCCAAATCATAACCGGCGCTCCCCGGCGTCTTGCGCTGCGGCAAAATAATTTCTCCATTTTTATAAGCCGAAACTACTTCAAAACCTCGGTTTCTCAAGCCATTTCCTCCTCGCTTCGGTCTGCATAAAGAAACGCCGTATCCTCAATGCCTTGCAATGGGCCCAGCACCATCAAGCTAGACTTACTCCAATCAAGCCAGGCTGCAGCATTTTCTTTCATTTTTTCCACAGTGACTGCTTCGATCTTAGCAAGCACTTCTTCTAGCGGCACATGCCTCCCCAAGGAAATCTCCAAGCGTCCCAAGCGCGACATGCGACTGCCGGAACTTTCCAGTCCAAGAAAGATAGCGCCCTTTAGTTGCTCTTTCGCGCGTTGCAGTTCATTCTCGTTCAAGCCTTTTTGCGCCATATCTTGCACAATGTCCTTGGTCAAACGCCAAACCTCAGCTAAATTCGCTGGTCGTGTGCTAGCGTAAATACTCAGCAAACCGGTATCGCTGTAGCTGCTGCCGGAAGAATAGACCGAATAAGCCAAGCCCTTTTCCTCGCGAATACGCTGAAACAAGCGGGAGCTGACGCCTCCTCCCAGCACCTGGCTCAAAAGATGCTGGCAGTATAAATCCGGATGACGATAAGAAATCCCTGGAAAGCTCAAAAATACATGCAGTTGCTCGCCCTCTTTTTCCTTCAAGCAGGTATGGCGGCAAAAAATCGGCGGCACTTTTTCCTGAATCTTAGTAGGACGCTGCAAATCACCGAAGTATTCCTGCGCCAATGCTACCACAGCCTGATGCTCTACGTTACCAGCAGCCGCAATAACCATTCGCTCTGGAGTATACTGCTCTTCATAGTAAGTTCGCAGTCTCCCTGCCCGCATGAATCCCAACGTCTCCCGCGTACCTAAAATGTTGTGTCCCAAAGGATGACCTTTCCAGGTTTGCTCGATATGCAAGTCATGGGCCAATTCATCTGGAGCGTCTTCATACATGCTTACTTCTTCCAAAATGACTTCTCGTTCTTTTTTCACATCTTCCTGGGCCAGTTTGGGTCGCAACAGCATTTCTCCTAAAATAGAAAACGCCAAGGGAAGATGCGTATCTAACACCTTCATGTGAAAACAAGTATGCTCTTTCCCGGTATAAGCGTTCAATTGACCGCCTACTGCATCTACTTTTTCGGCAATTTCCTTAGCCGAAAGTTTTTCTGTTCCTTTAAACAGAAGATGCTCCAAGAAATGCGAAGCTCCAGCCATGGTCGCTGGCTCATTACGCGAACCGGAGGCAATCCACACGCCCATACTGGCTGAACGCAAATGCGGCAGCTGTTCCGTCACCACACGAATGCCATTATTTAAAACCGTCTTTTGATACATTTAGGTTCCTCCTAAAGAAAGAGAAGCATAAACCCTGCGGTTTATGCTTCTTTGTGGCGTATATTCGTACAAGCTTAACGACGTTGTTCCGGACTTCCCTGCGTAGGTCTTCCGCCTGCAGGTTTTCCTTCACCTTCGCCACCGGCCAGCGGCGGCAAAAGCTCGCGACGGGAAAGATTGATCCGACCCTGCCGGTCAATCTCCATTACCTTTACGGTAATGGCATCGCCAATATTCACTACATCTTCCACCTTGCCAACACGTTCGCGAGCCAGATGTGAAATATGCACAAGACCTTCTTTGCCAGGCAGAATTTCCACAAAAGCGCCGAAGTTCATAATCCGTGTGACGCGGCCCTCGTAAGTTGCGCCGACTTCCACGTCCATCGTTAAGTTTTCAATGATCTTCACGGCGCGCTGACCTGCTTCCATATCCACCGCGGCAATTACGACGCGGCCATCATCTTCAATGTCAATTTTAACGCCGGTTTCATCGATGATTTTCTTGATGATTTTTCCGCCAGGTCCAATAACATCGCGGATCTTGTCCGGATGAATCTGCATGGTAATCATGCGCGGCGCGTATTTCGAAAGCTCTGCACGCGACGACGGCAATACTTCCAGCATCTTGCCCAAAATATGCATGCGGCCTCGGCGGGCTTGCGCCAGCGCATCGCGCAGAATATCTTCACTCAAGCCGTCAACCTTGATATCCATTTGAATGGCGGTAACGCCTTTTTCCGTACCAGCCACTTTGAAGTCCATGTCTCCTAACGCATCTTCCAGACCTTGAATGTCTGTCAGAATGGTATAATGATCTCCATCCTTAACAAGACCCATGGCTACCCCGGATACAGGAGCTTGAATCGGCACGCCTGCGTCCATCAAAGACAAGGTGCTGCCGCAAACACTGGCCATCGAGCTAGATCCATTGGACTCCAGAATTTCCGAAACCAAACGAATCGTATAAGGGAATTCGTTTTCATCAGGTACAACAGCTACTAAAGCTCTCTCCGCCAAAGCGCCATGACCAATCTCACGCCGACCGGGACTGCGCATAGGACGGGTTTCTCCCACGCTGTACGGTGGGAAATTATAGTGATGCATATAACGTTTCGATTCTTCTACGCCTAAGCCGTCAAGAATCTGTTCGTCCCCAAGAGCGCCTAAAGTGGTAATGGTCAACGCCTGCGTTTGTCCACGGGTAAAGAGAGCGGAACCATGAGTTCGGGCCAAGAGGCCTGCCTCTACGCTGATTGGACGCACTTCTTCCAGACCGCGACCATCGGGACGTACTTTGTCCACAGTGATCATTTTGCGCACGGTTTTCTTAAGAATTTTTTGAATGATATTTCTAACGTCTTTACCGTTTTCAGGATACACTTCGGCAAAATGAGCCGCAATTTCTTTTTTAGCTGTCGAGGTTGCTTCTTCACGCTGCAGCTTATCCGGATTCGTTACGGCTGCCCGCAGCATTTCACCGCCAAAGGCTTCTACTGCTTCCACAATCTCTGCAGGCGGCTGATACAAGGATACCGTACGTTTAGTCTTACCAATTTCAGCAACAATTTTATCCTGAAAAGCGATCAATTCCTTGATAACGCCGTGACCAAACAAAATTGCATCTAAAATAACAGACTCAGGCAACTGCTGCGCTCCTGCCTCCACCATTAAGACAGCATCGCGGGTGCCTGCAACAGTCAGATTCAAATCACTGCCTTCTTGCTGCTCCAACGTCGGGTTAATAATAAATTCGCCGTCTTTGCGCCCTACGCGCACTCCAGCGATGGGTCCTTCAAAAGGAACATCGGAAATGCTCAACGCACAAGAAGCGCCTAACATTGCCGGAATATCCGGAGAGTTGTTTTGATCTACCGACAGAACCGTTGCGATGACCTGTACATCGTTACGAAAGCCATCAGGAAACAACGGACGGATAGGACGGTCAATTAAACGGCTGGCCAAAACAGCTGCTTCACTAGGACGTCCTTCTCGTTTAATAAAACCGCCGGGAATTTTACCTACTGCGTATAATTTTTCTTCAAAATCCACGGTCAAAGGAAAAAAATCGATTCCTTCCCGTGGTTCCGCCGATGCCGTGGCCGACACCAAAACAGCCGTCTCGCCATAGCGCACTAAGACGGACCCGCCAGCCTGTTTGGCCATTTTACCAGACTCTATAATTAATTCCCGTCCGGCCAATTGGGTCTGAAAAGAATGCATGCGCCAATTCCTCCTCTTATCTTTGCTCTTCATTATTCTGTACCTTGTACATTTCGACATGCAAAAGAACAATCCTTTTGCCAACCATGATTTATTCGCACCACAAACAAAAAATTCATTTTAAGCGCGAAAAAAGCGGGTGGAAACCCGCTTTTCATTACTTTCTGAGATTCAGTTTCTGCAGGATGGTCCGGTAGCGGTCCAAATCCATGTTTTTCAGGTAGTTCAGCATCCCTCTGCGCTTACCAACCATTTTCAGCAAGCCGCGGCGAGAATGATGATCTTTCTTGTGTTCCTTCAGATGCTCGGTCAGGTAGTTGATCCGGGAAGTCAAAATAGCGATTTGCACTTCCGGCGATCCGGTATCCTGTTCGTGCGTGCGGAAGGATTCAATAAGTTCCTGTTTCTTTTCGTTCGTCAACATAGACGACACCTCCTGTTTTTTATAACCAATCCCCGCTAGCCAAGACGCTCGTCGGAGTTTCGAGCATCCGCGCTATGGTTCCATGGCTTATTACGTGGGTAATTTTAGCATACAAGCCGAGAAAAGTAAAGTGAAAACGCGCCCGGCAACGGCAACTTCACGCCGCAGCTGGCAATCAAAGACTTTCTTTGACAAAAAAGGCGCTTGCATGCTCTATATCTTTCTTAATTTGTGCAATCAACTTTTCCGCCCCGTCAAAACGCTGCTCTCCTCGCAAGCGTCCCAGGAATTCAACTTCCAGGCTTTTTCCGTACAAGTCATCATTGAATTGCAGCAAGAAAACTTCCAACCGGCGCTCCACTTCCGTAAAGGTCGGATTTGTCCCTACGTTAGCCACACCAGCATAGTACTTTCCTTCTACACATACTTTAACAGCATAAACGCCGTTTTCCGGCACAGCCAGCAGCGCAGGCAACTGCAGATTTGCCGTAGGAAAGCCAATCAATCGTCCACGCTTTTCGCCATGAACAACAGGACCTTCCAAGGAAAATGGTCGTCCCAATAAAAGCCGAGCCTCTTCCATACGTCCTTCTAAAATACACTGGCGTATGGCCGTACTGCTAATCATTTCGCCGTCTTCTGTAACTTCCGGATGAATGTGCACAGCAAAACCATGCGCCTCCCCTGCCTGACGCAGCATCTCTGGGTCGCCTTGGCCGCGGTGACCAAAGGAATAATTAGGTCCTACCACAATGGCTTCCGGCTGCAGCCTTTGTATCAGCAGTTTAACGAATTCGGCTGGCGATTGTTTCAACAATTTCTTGGTAAAGGGAAGCAGAATTAACACATCTACTCCCAGCGCTTGCATCCACCGCTCTTTTTGCTGCAACGTCCCCAATTGCGGCGGGCAACGACGCGGATCCACAATGGACAAAGGATGGTTGGCAAAAGTAAATACAACTGCCGTACCATTTTTTTCTTTAGCCAACTTTACTGCCGTTGTCACCAATGCCTGATGTCCACGATGCACGCCGTCAAAGGTGCCTAGGGCGACCACGACATGGGCGTACGGCGCCGTAAGGCCCTCTAGCTCATGTAATGTCTGCAAACCCATGCTCCTCCTCCGCCATTTGTTCTTTCTGCTGCGGCGCCGCCAATACTTTATGAGGCGCTAATTGCCAAAGAGTGTCATGCTGCTCGACGCGACCAATTCCCAACAAGCTTTCGTCTGCGCTCTTGCATACTCTTACAATATCATCTACAGCCTCTACCTGCTTCAACAATTGTTTTTGCCCTAGACAAAAAGCCTGGCTTTGCGCTTCATCCAACAGCAACTGCGGTAAATGAGCAATTGCATTGGGGATAGGCTGTAACAGTTTTTCTTGCTTTTCTCGGATTTCGTCCAGAGAAATACCGTCTTTTAAGCTGAACTGGCCGACACGCGTGCGACAGAGCTCCGTCATGACGCCCAAGCAGCCGACCGCTTTAGCCAAATCAGCGCAAAGAACGCGGATATAGGTTCCCTTGGAGCAAACGATGCGCAAACGCGCTTTAGCGCCGTCATACGCTAACAGTTCTAAGGCGTGTATCGTAATCTGGCGCATCGGCCGTTCCACAACAATGCCTTGACGCGCTAAATTGCACAGTTTCTTGCCGTTGACCTTAAGAGCTGAGTGCATAGGCGGAATTTGGGCTATGACACCTTCAAAAGCAGCGCAGGCTCTTAAGAGCGTCTCTTTCTCCGGCGGCGGCGCATCGCTTCTGGCCACAATCTGACCATCTAAATCGCCGCTGTCCGTCTCATAGCCAAATTCTACTACGGCTTCATATTCCTTATCCGTATCGGTTATATATTCAATCAATCGGGTCGCTTTCCCCACGGCAACCGGCAAGACGCCGGACGCTCCCGGGTCCAGCGTACCTGCATGTCCAACTCTCCGCACGCCCAAAGCGCGCCGTACTACTGAAACTACGTCATGCGAGGTCATTCCCACCGGTTTGTGAACATTCAAGAATCCTTCCGTAGTCACATTCCATCCGTCCCTAATATCTTCTTTACTTCTGTTAGCACTTTTTGCCGCATATCTTCCGGTGAATCTCCATCCACACTGCAACCGGCCGCCCGGGTATGACCGCCGCCGCCGAAAGCTAGCGCGACTTGACTGACATCAGCACCCTTGGAACGCAAACTGACCCTGGCATGCTGATCGTCTTGAAACTTGAAGAGCACTGCCACGTCTACACCGTCCAGCGTCCGAGGATAGTTGATAAATCCTTCCGTACTATCGATGCGAGCGGCCACCTCCGGCGTAACTGTGATATAAGCCACACGCCCTGCCGCTGTCATCTCCAGCGTATCCAGCACTTCACGCAAAGCAACGACTTCTGCGTACGGCCTGCTTTCCAGCGCTTCTGAAAGTTCGGCAGGTCTAGCGCCTGCTTCCACCAACAGCGCCGCCATACGCAACGTTTGGGGCGTCGTATTGGCATAACGGAAAAAACCGCAATCAGTGGCTATGGCCACATACAACGCCGCCGCCGCCGAAGGCGGCAGAGAGCATTGAACTTCTTCCGCCAACTGCGTAATAATTTCTCCGGTAGCGGCCGCTTTGACGTCCAAATACAATTCGTCAGCGTATTCCATATTGGAAACATGATGATCAATATTGAGCATCGGCGCGTTTAAGCACTCGCCAACCCGACCAATACGTCCCTTGTCACTGGCGTCAAGAACCACCAGCAAATCTCCGTCCAAGCACACTGCACTTTCCGGCAAGCGTTGAATTCGTTCCCACCCCGGTAAAAACCGGTATGCCGGAGGCACTTCATCATCCAGCCAAATTTCAACCTGTTTCCCCAACACTGTCAACAACGACTCCAAGCCCAGCAAGGAGCCCAAGCTGTCACCGTCAGGGTGAACATGGGCGGTAAGCACAAGTTTTTTCGCTCCCAGCAGCCTTTGTGCCGTTTCCTGCAGCGACAGCCGCTTCACGAGGAAGCCCCCCCGTTGTCACTGCCATCTTTTTCTAATTGCAATAGCAGTTTTTGAATGTGATTGCTATAGTCTAAGGATTTATCCAAATGCAAGGACAGTTCTGGCGTACACCGCAAGCGGATACGTTTGCCGATTTCACTGCGCATAAAGCCCAACGCTCGGTTCAACGCTTCCCAAGTAGCTTTTTTCTGCTCGTCGCTGCCCATTAAACTCAAAAAGATTTTTGCATGCCGTAAATCCCGCGTCATTTCTACGTCGGTAACCGTCACAAAGCCAACGCGCGGATCTTTTATATCTTTTTGAATGATTTGACTAATTTCCTGTTTGATAAACTCCTGAACCTTATCAATTCGCAATTGCCCCATCGTTTCACCTCCCGTTTACAGGCTCGTGGGACGCACTTCTTCCATCACAAAGGCTTCGATAATGTCGCCTTCCTTGATATCACGGAATTTCTCTACAGAAATACCGCACTCATAGCCCTGAGCCACTTCTTTCACATCATCTTTAAATCGACGCAGTGCTTCAATGGTTCCCTCATGCAGGACAATGCCATTGCGGATAATCCGCACCTGCGAAGAATTGGTAATTTTGCCTTCCAGGATATATGAACCGGCAACAACCGTTTTCGGTACAGAAATAACCATGCGTACTTCCGCCCGGCCCAATACGACTTCCTTGTATTGCGACGCCAACATCCCTGTCAAGGCCGCCTCTACGTCGTTAATGGCGTCATAAATAACGCGGTAAGTGCGAATATCAATCTTCTCAGCGTCCGCTGTTTTGCGAGCATTGCCGTCAGGTCGCACATTAAAGCCAATAATTAAGGCGTTCGCCGCTGACGCCAGCATGACATCGGATTCATTAATGGCGCCAACGCCTGCGTGCACAATAATAACACGCACTTCTTCGTTGGTGTTTAGTCCCATCAATGCCTGACGCAACGCTTCTACCGAACCCTGCACGTCCGCTTTGATCACAACATTGAGATCCTTAATTTGACCGTCTTGGATTTGTTTGAAGAGATCGTCCAAAGATACCTTCTGAGACTCCTTGATCTCTTCTGAGCGTTTCTTGTCTTGACGCTTCTCTGCAACGGTACGCGCTGTTTTTTCGTCATCTACCACGATCAGCACATCGCCTGCTTCCGGCACATCCGTCAAACCAAGCACTTCTACTGGCATGGAGGGGCCCGCTTTTTTCACGCGGTCGCCGCGGTCATTCACCATGGCCCGCACACGCCCATAGGCACTGCCGGCAATAATCGCATCGCCAATAGTGAGCGTTCCCTTTTGCACCAGCACCGTCGCCACCGTGCCGCGGCCCTTGTCAAGCTGTGCTTCAACAATAGTGCCCATGGCATTTCGGTTCGGATTGGCTTTCAGTTCCTGTACTTCCGCAACAAGCAGAATCATTTCCAACAAATCAGAAATACCTGTTTTCTTGTGCGCCGATACAGGCACCATGATGGTGTCGCCGCCCCAGTCTTCAGCAATCAAACCATGCTCGGTCAACTGCTGCTTCACCTGGTCCGGGTTTGCCCCCGGGCGGTCCATTTTATTAATAGCGACAATAATCGGCACTTCCGCCGCTTTGGCATGATTAATAGCTTCAATAGTCTGCGGCATAACGCCGTCATCGGCAGCCACCACCAAGATAGCGACGTCAGTTACCTGGGCGCCACGGGCGCGCATGGCGGTAAACGCCTCATGGCCAGGAGTATCCAAGAAGGTAATTTTCTTGCCCTGGTAGACAACCTGGTAAGCGCCAATATGCTGCGTAATACCGCCAGCTTCTTTTTCCGTTACATGGGTTTTACGGATGACATCCAACAAGGACGTCTTACCATGATCAACATGGCCCATAACAGTTACAACCGGCGGACGCGGCTGCAGCGACTTCGGATCGTCCTCAATTTCTTTTACTTCTGTCGGGTCTTCTTCCGGCGGCAGCGCCTCTACGGCGGTACCGAATTCTTCCCCTAACAAGCAAGCCGTATCAAAATCAATTTCCTGATTGATCGTGGCCATAACACCCATCATCATCAGCTTTTTGATAACTTCCCCGACATCGCGCCCGAGCTTGCTTGCCAGTTCCTTAACGCTGAGACTCTCGCCAATACGAATTTGTTTCGGTTTCGGCATTTCCTGTTTCGGTGCGGCCGGTGCAAAACGCTG
>CAZKCR010000007.1:0-28162 GCA_964551055.1 uncultured Anaeromusa sp.
ACTTCCTCTTTCACCTGATCCGAGGCGGCTTTGAAATCCCGAACGCTTTTCCCCAGCGCCCGAGAAATTTCCGGCAGCTTGGACGGTCCAAAAGTAATCAGTACGATTACCAGCACTACAAGAAGCTCCGGCAATCCAATATTGAACATGGGTCATACCTCCCCTTCCAGTTCCTATTATCGCAAATTCGCTGTATAGAAACAACAAGTTTTTTAGTTGAGTATACAACATTCAACTTTTAGCCTGCGGAAAGCGCAGCATAAACGAAGTTCCTTCTCCTACAACACTAGTTACCTCCACGTCAATGCCGTGCAAATTCATAATCTCTTTCGCTACCGCCAACCCTAGACCTGTACCGCCCCCATCGCGACTGTGCGCCTTGTCCACCTTGTAAAAGCGCTCCCAAATATACGGCAATGCCTCCGCCGGAATACCATGGCCGGTATCGCTGATCCGCAGAAAAACACGGCCATCGCCGCCACGACCGGACGCAAGGCTAACCGCGCCTTGTTCCGTATGGCGCAGAGCGTTGTCAATAAGAATTAAGAGCAGCTGCGTCAGTCTGTCGCCGTCGCCGCGCACATGCAAGCCCTCAACAAGATGGGTTTCCAGCGCCAAGCCTTTTTCTTGCGCCAGTTTCGCCACTAACTGTACCACCCCGTCCACAAGGTTCTGCAGCAAAATGGTTTCCAGTTCCATTTCTACTGCACCTGCCCGCAAACGGCTGATGTCAAGCAAGTCGGCAATAAGCCGCTCCAGCCGCAACGCCTCATCACGAATCAGCCCATGATACTGCTGCCGCTGTCCATCAGCAGCCGTTCCGTCCGCCAACGCTTCATTGTAGCCGCGAATAATTGTCAGCGGTGTCCGCAGTTCATGTGATACATTGGCTACAAAATCACGCCGCAAGCCTTCTTGCTTTTCCATTTCCAGCGCCGATTGCTCCAGGCTGGCAGCCATAGCGTTAAAGCTTTGCGCCACATCCGCCAACTCCGCCGGCCCTTCTACAGGTACCCGGCGCCGATATTCTCCGCCGGCTATATGCTGCGTCGCCTGACGCAAATTCTCCAGGGGCCGCGCAATTTGCCGACTTAAACGCTGCCCCACTACCAGGGAAGCCAAGAGGCAAATTACCGCTACAATCCCTAAATGCCAGCGTACTCGCTGCAGCCATTCTTCTACTCCCTGCAGAGGCACATGCAAGATGACCGCTCCGTCCGAACTCCCCTGTTCAGCCGCAGGTACCGGCACCGCCACCACCAGCATTTGTTCCTGATAAAAATCATGATAGAAAGTACGCCTGACAATTTGCCCCTGCAGCACTTCTTGCAACGGCCCAGCCAGACGCATCCCGCTTCCCGGCATCATCATGCCGCGCCCCTGCATCATACCATGGCCTTGCATCATTCCTCGGCCACGAGGCGCACCTTCATGGTTAGATTTGGGTCCTTCCGGCTGCATCACCCCTCCGGACAAAGCCAAAATATTCCCCTGACGATCTACCACCCAAATTCTGGCATCCAAAAACGGGTCCAACACTTCTACTAACTGCCGCAGTTCCCGATGACCGTCGTCCTGTTGATTCGAAGCCGCCACCAAGAGGCTCAACTCCGTACCCTTCCGCACCAAATCCGCGGTGCGCTGCTCCAGCACATACTGACGGATCAGCATGTACGAGCCGGCAAAAGCCAACAGCAATGCCAGAATAATAATGCCGATATGGCGGGACCAAATTTGATAACGCAACGGTCTGGCCACAATTACACCCCTACCTCAAACTTATAACCTACACCCCAAACAGTGCGAATATCCCAGGAGCCAGTACGACCTGCGGCTATTTTTTGACGCAGGCGCTTGATATGCGTATCAACAGTACGAGTATCTCCGAAATACTCATAGCCCCAAATCGCTTCCAGTAATTGCTCTCGCGAAAACACCCGCCCCGGATGCTTAGCTAGATACCACAGCAGTTCTATCTCTTTAGCGGTCAGCTCCACTTCAACACCAGCCACGCGTACGCTGCGTTCCGCCAAATTAACATCCAACTCATCATATTGCAAAGACTCTTCCTCGCGCCAGGTATGCTGTGAACGCCTTAGAACCGCTTTGACCCGAGCTACAACCTCCCTCGGATTGAATGGCTTTGCCACATAATCGTCAGCTCCCTGCTCCAAACCATTAATGCGATCCTCATCTTCGCCCTTAGCCGTCAGCAAAATAATGGGAACCTCGGATACTCGCCGCACACGCCGACATACCTCAAGGCCGTCCTGTCCCGGCATCATAACATCCAAAAGAAGCAATTGCGGCTTTTGTTCTTCGTAAAAGCGCAGCGCTTCTATTCCGTCAGCAGCTTCCACTACGACAAAGCCCTCTTTTTCAAAATAGAGTGCCAAGAGCTGACGTATCTGCTTATCGTCGTCAGCAATCAAAATCTTTGTCTTTTCCATCTTCGAACCTCCTGGTGGGACTATTTTAAAAAAAGAAAAGGCGGCACACAGAGTAACAGAGAAACGGCCAGAGTAAACAGAGAGAACATATCTTTAAACTTTCCTATATAGGAATAGAAGGCATTCTACTCAACGCAGAATGCCTTCACCAACTTTCTTCAACTCAATTTACTTTACAGCACTGCATCCAGCGCCGCCGCCAGTTCTTTTTTAGGCCGAAAGCCTACTAGACGAGAGACTTCCTTGGCATCCTTAAAAATCAACAGCGTAGGAATGCCCATAACCTTATACCGCTGCGCCACCGCAGGAAACTCGTCGACATTAACTTTAATGATAGCCGCTTTATCCGCATATTCAGGCGCCAGCGCCTCCAGCTCCGGAGCAATCATTTTACAAGGACCGCACCAAGGAGCCCAAAAATCAACCAAAACCGGCTTTCCCGCTTCAATCACCAGGGTCTGAAATTCTTCTTCTGTTGCAATGGTATGCAAAGCCATATCCATGCCTCCCTGTTTTTCCTCTATGAAGTCAACACTTTCACCGAGAATAATCTATTTTTATTGTAAAGTTTTTATTTCTTGAAGTCAACTATTGCTATTGCTTTCTTGTGATTCCCTGCATTGCCAACGATGCACCAGCCCCATCAAAATAGCGCTCACCACGGCCACTACTCCCAAAAATGCCGGCGTATTCCAGGGCGCAGGCAAGGCTTCATACAGACCATAGAGGCCGAATAGCACAAAGATAATGGCCGCCGTCCATTTAACGCCTTCTTCCGGCAGCCGTTTCAGCAGCATGCCCCCTACAACAATCGCCATGCCATCGGCAATCATCATACCTGTTGTCGTCCCCATCCAAACCGGCAGTATCTCCTGATACTGCGCTGCCAAGGCTACCGTAGCCAGTTGAGTTTTATCACCCATTTCCGCCAAAAAGAACGCCACTACCACCGTACAAAACGGTGTATAACAGGCCGCCTTATCCGCATCTCCAAGCTCATCTCCGCGAATAGTCCAAATACCGAAAAAGATAAACGATACCGCCGCCGCAATTTGCACGTACATCATAGGCATTATATACTGCAAATAATGTCCGACCAGAACCGCCAGCAGATGATTGAGCAACGTCGCTACCAAAATACCGCTCATTACCGTTTTCCAGGAATACCGCCCCGCTAGGGCCAAGGCCAAAAGCTGCGTCTTGTCACCCATTTCCGCCAATACCACAAAAACCATAGCCGCCAAAAAAGCTGTCATCTCTAAACCTCCCAATTGAGGAGCCACAGCTTCATGCACATCTCACGCCAAAACAGTTCTTTTTTCCTCAGACATTGTCATAAAGCCTCGGAATAGCGCTGCTATCCCTACGTTTTCTTTCGCGTCTGACCAAAAAACGCCTTGCTTTGGCGGAGCGTTCATTAAAGCAGTAGCTCCTTAGTATTTTACCCTCTGCTAAACTCTGATACCTCTGTTACTCTGTGTGAACGTTTTATTCGTTTATTTTACATATTAAAAAGCGAGACACTTTGGGCAGGATTTCCTGCCCAAAGGTCTCGCTTGTCAACGTATTTCGTCCGTTAACGGCAAAGCCAGATAGTATAAACTATCAGACTGTTGACTTTGCACCGTGAAGCTACTCCCCCTTGGATTATGGATATAGAGTAACGAAAAATTGTTTTTTTGTCAAGAAGGTGTGCGGCAAGCCATCAATAAGCCGGGTTCTGTCCCGCTTGCGCGGTGATGACCATCTATCTGGGCCATCCGTTGCCGAATGGCTCTAGCAACCAACCCGGAAGGCTCAGCGGGCCGCTTCATCCCTTCCCTATTTGGTCTTGCTCCGAGTGGGGTTTACCTAGCCGGCCAGTCACCTGACCGCTGGTGCGCTCTTACCGCACCGTTCCACCCTTACCGGCACAAAGCGCCGGCGGTACACATTTCTGTGGCACTGTCCCTAGAGTTTCCTCCGCTGGACGTTATCCAGCACTCTGCCCTATGGAGCCCGGACTTTCCTCGACCGTCCTAAAACGACCGCGGCCATCTTTCAAGCTCACCGCAACATGTATGAAAATATCACAAATTGTCCGGCTCGTCAAGAACTCCTTCACTGCGCCATTGCTGCAGTGAAGACAGGCGCTGCTCCATACTGCGCGATGTCTTAGCCGCACTTTCGATTGAAAAAGAGGCCTCTTGCAGCTTTTTCTGCGTTTTTTCTAATAACAGACCGAAGCGGGCGAATTCGCCCCGCACGGCTCCCAAGAGCTCCCATACTTCAGCACTGCGCTGCTCAATAGCCAACGTACGAAAACCTAGCTGCAAACTGTTCAAGAGCGCCGCCAGCGTCATCGGTCCGGTCACCACAACCCGGTAGCGCCGCAGCAGATCTTCCGCCAAGCCAGAACGCTGCAGCACCTCGGCATACAACCCTTCCGTTGGCAAGAACAATAAAGCAAAATCGGTCGTGTGCGGCGGAGAAACATACTTTTCCGAGATGCTCTTTGCTTCCAAACGCAGACGCTGCTCCAGCTTTTTCGCCGCACTCTCCTGTCCCTCAGCGTCGCCGGCTTCTCTCGCTTCCTGAAGACGCAAAAAGTCTTCCTGGGGAAACTTCGCATCCACAGGCAGCCAAATGCAGCCATTTTCACCCTGTCCAGGCAGACGCAAGGCAAACTCCACCCGCTCATTTCGCCCGGGAACTACCGCCACATTCGCTGCATATTGCTCCGGAGCCAATACATCTGACAAAAGCGCTGCTAATTGAATTTCGCCCCAGGTACCTCGGGTCTTGACATTTGTCAGCACTTTTTTCAAATCACCCACGCTGGCGGCAAGGTTCTGCATTTCGCCTAAGCCTTTGTGCACCATTTCCAAACGTTCGCTCACCCACTGAAAGCTTTCTCCTAGCTTTCTCTCCAACGTCTGCTGCAGCCGTTCGTCCACTATAACGCGGATTTCTTCCAGGCGACGTCCATTTTCCAACCGCAGTGACTCCATTTGCGACTCCAAACTTTGCCTTAGATGCTCTTGGCGTCGCTCCTGCGCCTGGGTCAGGTTTTGCAGATGGCTGGACATGCTTTCTGTCTGCTGCAGTTGCATGCCCATATGCTCCGCCAAACGACGCAGCACGGAATCATTAAAATCCTGCAGGGTTTCCCGCAATTCCCGGCGGCTTTCCTGCAGGTCCTGGCGCAGCTTTTCTTTCTCTGTTTCTGACTCTTCTTTGACACTATGCAAGAGGCTAATTTTTTGGAGTAGCCATAGGATTAGTATCAGTTGCACAAGAGCCGCCGCCAACAAAGCTATCATTGCTGTGTCCATGCCAACCTCCTAAGATACATCTAGCGTACGTTATAATTCCTTATCATTTTCCTGCAAAATAACAGGTAGCCATATCGGCCATATGCAAAGCCGGCACCAAAGAATAGCGTTTCATAGCGCCGGATAGGCTCTGCCCTCCCGCATACGAGCGTGCAGTATCGTCAAAGCCGCCCATATGCCAACGAATGGCCAGCATTTCCTCTTCAGTCAAAGGAATAAACCGCTGCAGCAGCATAACCGACTTTTCCCCATGACCTAGAGGCAGTTGATCGTCAATTTCATAGACTTCTACTTTTTCCCATTGGCCGGTTGTTTCGTTCTTCCGGTTGCGAAAGCCTTTACGATAAAAATTCGCCTTGCACAAATCATGAAACAAGGCGCACAGGCACACTGATTCCTGTTCTAACTCCTGAGAAAAAGCCTGCATCAACGTCATCAGGCTATCGTACACAGCCAGCGAATGCACCAACAACCCGCCTTCTTCCGCGCCGTGAAAAGTAGCGCTTGCAGGAGCTGTATAAAAATCAGTTTCCGTTTCTAAATAATCCAGCAGTTGAATCAGACCTGGGCGATCGATCGTCTTGGCCAACGAAATAAACCGCTCTTTTTCTTCCTGTAAGGACATTCTGCCTTCCTCCTCTACAACAATGACTCTTTGATACGGTTACTTTTATGAAAACAGATATATTATACCGCAAATGCACCGACGTAACCAGGACGAGAATAAATCGTCAGCTTCCTCTAGAATTGTCTACTGATTTATGTTAGTATAAAAAAGAGCAACGGAGCATGAGTGCTCTACCGTTCTGGTGGGGAAACGGTAGAGCCGGGGGCGTGCTCCGTTGTGCGTGATTTTCTTAAATACATAACCCCTAACGCGGGAGAACGCAACTCAGAACGACAGAGAAAGGCCAGAGGAAAAGGGGAAAATATAATCTCTAAAAACCCTTTCGCGTCTTTCACGGTTCGTTTTGTGAATTCTAGTATATTAAAAGCAAGCTGACCTTGTATGCACGACAGGGTCAGCTTTTTTATATCTATATTCAATTTTGCCTCTGGTTTTTTCTCACTTCAGCGCGGTTCGTCTTTCGGCTCAAAAGACAAACATTGCCGTTGTGAAACTTCCCTGGTCACCCGATTAGGCATATTCTTGCTCTTAAACCCCATAGCCTTACAACCATAGGGAAATTCTTTTTCCCAAGTAATATAAAAGTATTTACATTTGCTGCAGTTGACTTTATTGACGCCTTGCTCCTGCATGGTTTTTCGCCTCCTCTTGGAAAATACCAGGCGCTCCTACACCCAAGCCAACAGACCCAGCCGTCCACTTTGTCCGCCATCACCGCGATGAGAAAAAAGCAGATCCTTCTGGCAGCAAGTACACACACCCGCGTCGGCTATTTGCTGCGGCGGTATCCCAGCTTGAGAAAGAAGCCAGGCGTTAAAGCCGCGCAAATCAAGCCGTTGTTCTTCCTTCTCGCGGCGCAGCAGCCCCGCCGGCAAATCCGCTGGCAAGCACTGCAGCACGTTTTCACCGACCGGATAGCAGCACTGCCCAATGGACGGTCCTAAAGCTGCCAAGCACTCTTCTGCTTTGGTTCCAAAACGTTCCTTCATCACTTCCAGAGAAGACGCGGCAATACCAGCTACCGTCCCCTTCCAACCGGCATGAGCCAACGCCAGCACGCGGTGCACCGGATCAAAGAGCAGTACAGGCACGCAATCTGCCACTAAAAGCAGCAGCGGCACACCTTTTGCCGCCGTTACCACTGCATCGGTGCCGACCAGCGCACCATCCCACGCAAAAGCGCCTTGGCCGCATTGCCCTTCATCCACCACAACCACTCTGTCTCCATGAACCTGCTGCAAAGCCACTACCTTATCCGCCTCAACGCCAACGGCTTCGCAAAAAAGTTTACGATTCGCCGTAACATCGTCAGAGCAGTCACCAACATGATACCCCAAATTAAGAGACTCCCACGGAGCCTTGCTGACTCCTCCAAGACGTGTTGACATAGCATGGTGCAAACCAGCCTCTTGGAGCAAAGAAAAACGTCCTATCGTCAATCCGCCTGTTTTTGCCAGATAAAACGGCCCTTTTTCATTCACCATGCTTCCCTTCCCTCCCGGCAAATGCCGCAGCGCCGGCAGCCTGAAAAACATCCTTTTGTAGCGGCCTCTTTCTTAGCGCGTTGCCATTCCTGCCATAAATAATTCTTAGCAAAGCCCATATCCAGATGCGCCCAAGGAAGACGCTCTTCCTCAGAGCGTTCTCGATACAGATAGCTCTCTTCATCCAGGCCGGCTTCCTTCATACAAGAAGAAAAGCGCCGCCAGCCTCCTTGGGCCGCCGCAGCCGCTAAAACCGGCGCCAGCCGCCGATCCCCCCGCGCTAAAACAGCCTGCACATAGGCTTCCCGCGGCGGCTCACTGAGAATTTCCACACGGCGGTGCGCTTTAAGCAAGCCTTCCAAACGACGCAGCCTCTGCTGAATCGCTTTTTTATCCGCCATCGGCAGCCACTGAAACGGAGTAAACGGCTTAGGCACGAAGGGATTGACGCTAAGAGTCAGCTTGCCTTTAGAGCCAGCTTCGCCCATACAAGCAAGCACCCGCAGGGCCATTTCGGCGATAGCGTCAATGTCCTCATCGGTTTCTGTCGGCAAACCAATCATAATGTATAGACGCATATTGGGAATACCTGCCTGCGCCGCCAAGCGCACCCCCGCCAACAAATGTTCTTCCCGAATCCCTTTATTGATAACATCGCGCAGACGCTGGCTGCCAGCTTCCGGCGCCAAAGTCAACGTCCGATGCCCGCTAGCGGCCAAGCCAGCTACCAATACCGAGTCCAGAGAATCCGCTCGCAGAGACGCTACAGAAAACCGCATTCCCTTCGCTTCAAACTCATGACACAGCGCCTGAATATCCGGATAGTCGGAAACAGCCGCTCCCATCAGGCCCACTTTCATACCCTGCTGCTGCGCCCGCAAAAGCGCCTCACGCAATACAGGCAGCGAGCGTGGCCGCGGCTGACGAAAGCAATACCCTGCCATGCAAAAACGACAGTGCCGTCCGCAGCCTCGGGCCACTTCCAGAAGAAAAAGCTTGCCGAACTCGGCGTCTTCAGAAAAAACAGCCGTTTCTCCCGGATAGTCATCCAAGCACTCTACCCTGCGCCGCGCAATGGTTTCCGGAACGTCGCCCAGCTTTCGCCACGCTGCAACTCGGCCGTCTGTTTCATAGTCCGCTTCATAAAAAGCAGGTACATACACGCCTGGAATATTCGCCCACGCCAGCAGCACCTCCTGCCGCGACTTCCCCTTGGCTCGACAGTCTTGATAGACGTCCACTAGCTCTTGGAGCACCTCTTCGCCCTCGCCAATAATGGCCGCGTCAACAAATGGCGCCAGCGGTTCCGGATTAAAGGTAGCACAAGGGCCGCCAATGAGCACCAGCGGATCCTGTTCGCCCCGCTCTGCCGCCAACTGCGGAATACGCCCCATTTGCAGCATGTCTAGAAAATGAAAATAGTCCATTTCAAAAGAAAGCGCAAACCCGACTAACGCGAAGGCGCTCAAGGGCCTTTGGCTCTCCACGGTCATCAGCGGCGTTTGCGTGCGCACATGCTCTTCCCAGACTTTTTTTTCCGGCAAAAAAGCCCGCTCGCAGCACAGGTCTCCCCGTTCATTGAGCAGGCGATATAAAATATGCAATCCTAAATTAGACATGCCGACTTGATAGTTATTGGGGTAAACCAGAGCAAACCCTCTGCCGCCCGCCTGCGGCGGCGCACAGGTGTTTTCCTCCTGCTCGCGGCGCTGCCGCAAGGCTTCCTTCAAGCTCCAAGACATGTAGCTCACTCACTTCCTGTCTCTGTTTCTTTCATCATAGCAGAGATTCTTTACTATGTCAGCGCAAATGATGCACATCATTCACAAGAGAAACCAAGACTTTTTGCGGCAACATTTCCAGAATATTTACCGCCGTATTGCTCTGCCGAATAGCCCAAAGGCGGTTCAAATCCATGCCCAACACATCGCAAAGTACCGTACGAATGGCAGCGCCGTGCGACACAATTACCACCGTCTCTCCTTCATGGCGTTTGGCCAATTCTCGTAACGCCTCCATCATCCGCTGCTGCACCGCTAAAAACGTTTCACCACCGGGAATTTCAATTTCTCCCGGATGCGAAAATAAACGATTTTTCGTACCGCCGCCATCTAGGTCAATGGCATCATAGGTCATGCCTTCCCATTCGCCAAAGGAAATTTCCCGCAAATCCTGACGCGTCAGCACTTCCAGTCCGTGCACAGCTGCAATTTGAGCGGCTGTCACAAAAGCCCGGCTCAAATCGCTGCTATATACGGCAGCTACTTTTTCCTCCGCCAACCGTTGCGCTACTTTTCCTGCCTGGTCAATGCCGTTCGCAGTCAAAGAAATGTCTGTTTGTCCCTGATAACGCATCTCTAGATTCCAAGTCGTTTCGCCATGACGCACCAAAATTAGTTTACTCATACTCCGTTTCCTTTCTCGAAAAAACCACAATTCTTGTTTTACTTTATCAATTCAGCCGCCAGCGCATCCACTAAGCGCTCATTTTCAACTTGCCGCCGCACAGCCACCCGAATATAACTGTCGCCAAGGCCGACATAGTTGGCACAATCCCGCACTAAAATTCCTTGCCGTTTCAGACGCTCCCGCCATTGACCGGAATTCAGACCGGTCTGTTTTATATCCAAAAGAATGTAATTTACCGCCGGCTCATAGGCCTGCACTCCCGGCAACGCCGCTAAAGCTGTGTATAACGCCTGCTTCGCCTGCGCTACATAGGCGCGGCTTTCCTGGTGATAGTCGCTGCAGCGAAGGACCCACAAGCCAGCCTGCTGCGCCAGAAAATTTACATTCCAAGTATCTTTTTTAGCGGTTAAGTCTTTGATCAGCGCTGCCTCACCCGTCATAAATCCCAAGCGCAAACCCGGAATGGCGTAAAATTTGGTCAAAGAGCGTAAGACCGCCGCCTGAGCGCCCAAACTCGGTAATGCCGATAAAATACTGTAGTGTTCCTGGTCCGGTAAAAAATCCTGGAAGGATTCATCCACAAGCAAAAAGCATTGCTGCTTAGCTGCCTCCTCCGCTACGCGCAGCACCTCTTCGCGCTTAAGGAGCGTCCCTGTGGGATTATTGGGGTTACAAAGAAAAAAGATATCTGCGTCAGCCAAAGCGGCCGACAGTTGCTCCCAAGGCAAAGCAAAATTGTCTGCCACAGCTAATGGCAAATAGGAAACTTCCGCCCCGGCGGCGCGTGCCGCTTTTTCATATTCGCTGAAAGTAGGCGCCGTCACCAGCACACGACTCGGTTTGCACGTATAACAAAGCAAATAGAGCAGTTCCGCCGCTCCATTTCCTACAATCACATTTTCCGAAACACAACCATGAATTTCGGCCAACGCCTGTCGCAGCTCCGCTGCCTCCGGTTCAGGATAATGCAAAACTCCCTCTAAAAGAGAACTCAAATGCTCCTTCAACCCCGGAGGCAAACCAAGGGGATTTATATTGGCGCTAAAATCAAGCACCGCTTCCCGCGACAAGCCCAGCTCATCAGCAGCAGCGTAAATATTACCGCCGTGTTCAAAAGCAGCGAATCCAGCCATGCTCTTCCCCCTCCTTGCCGCAGCGATACCAGCTGCCGCCTGATACCAGCGGCCAGCTTCCCAGAAAAGAAAGCTGCGGCAATTCCTGCTGCACCCGTTGGTGCAACGCGTCCATCGCTTCCTTAGGCGCAGCGCCTTTCCATAGTATCCCCAGCACCGTGCCGCTGTGAGCCACATTGACGCCGATAGCCCCCTGCTGCAACGCCAGCGACCATAGTAGCTCCAGTTCCAACTTAGGCAGCAAAATCTGGTTGGCCCTCGCGCTGAGCATAGCGCCGTGGCCCAGCCAAAATGCCTCTTGTTCCGCCATGCCTCGTTTGATGCATTGCACAGCCTGACGCACCACTCGTTCCTTGGCGCGGTTGAAGCATTGCAGCTCCTGACGTTCGTTGAAGCGCTGCGTGTCCACTTGGCCGCCCCGGTCCCATACGGAAACCACAAGCGCCGGCGGCTCTCCCAAGCTGCAAAACTTAGCCCCCGTCACATGCGCGATTTGAGAAATACCAGGACAAAAAACGCCATCCGTGGGTTCTACTTCCGTCGCTAAGGTCAGGAGCTCTTGCGGTGCAAGGACCCTGCCAAAAGAAAGAGCCACAGCCTGGCAAGCGGCGCCGATGTCAGCGCTGCTGGAAGACATCCCTTTCCCTACAGGAAGCTGCGAAGAAATTTCCAGTTCCCCCCTCAGCTGCTTCTCCCCCAAAAACAGCAGCGTCTTCGCCACCGCTTTTTGGGTTTTAGCTCCTCCCAAAACAGCCGACGTTTTGACAGGCCTCAGGATCGCCCGGGAATAGCTGCCAATAGGACAGGTGATCAGGAAGTAGTCTTCATCCACCAAGCCTTGCACTAATTCGCCGCAAGAACCGGGAACACGCACCTCCAGAGTCTGTCCTCCCGCTAATAATTCCGGTATATGCTTGTATTGCGGGGACGTTTTTTCGCCCATGCGTCTTGATTCCTCCATCCTGTTCTAATACAAAAAAGCCAGTAAGACAACGACTTCTGTAATTTCCGTCATGGCTCCATAAACATCGCCTGTAAGTCCCCCCAGCTTGCGACTGACCCAAAAACCGCAAGCAAAGGCACAAGTCAAAGCCGCCACCAAAGCAATCAAGCCTTGGCCGCCCAAAGGCAGTACAAGCAAAAAAGACAGCGCCAGGGCTACCCATAAAGCGCCCTCACCAGCATAAGCGGAAAAAGCGCGCCCCATGCCGTTTTCCCGGGCATAAGGAAAGCAGGTAATGCCCACAACCATAGCTAAACGCCCCAATACAGGCATGGCAAAAAGCGCCGCCGGCAAAGTCAGCGCCGCCAAATCGGCAATCAGAGACCATTTTAAAACAAATAACATTAAAAAAGTGGTCACCCCATGGGCGCCCACACGGCTGTCCTTCATAATTTCTAACATCCGTGGCCGATGACGGCCGGAAAAAAGACCGTCCATGGTATCCATAAATCCGTCGCAATGCAAACCACCTGTCAAAAGAATCGGCAGGGCGGTCAAAATCGTAACCACCACTGTCGGCGGGTACGTACTGACCCAAGTGGGCAACCAAACATATAACACTTGCCAGGCAGCCACCAAACATAATCCCAGCACGGCTCCGACCAGCGGAAAATAGCGCACGCTGCGGCCGCAGCCTTTTTCATCCCAGAACAATTCTCCTGACAAACGCAGACGCGTTAAAAACTGCAAACCCAGTAAAAAATCATTGAACATGTTTTTCCTCCGGCTTATCCATTCCTTCTTAGACTACCATCCCAACAGCAGGCTGGCAAGCAAAAGAAACAAAGCCACCGTACCTTGCATCAGGCGGATTGTTTTAGTAATGTGCCTCCCTTGCAGCGCTTCTCTAGGTTCACCCATTTTCGCCCGCAGCGAGGCCACGCCGCCATAATAATTCAAGCCGCCCAGTTGCACGCCCAAAGCGCCCGCTACTGTCGCTTCCGCATAGCCGCTGTTCGGACTGGGGTGGGCCGCAGCGTCGCGACGCAGCATACGCCAGGCGTTGCGCCAATTCATACGCAAAAACCAGGCCGTTCCTAAAAGCAGCAGTGCCGTCAGCCGGGCGGGGAGCCAATTGAAGACGTCGTCAACCCGAGCGGCCGCCTTGCCGAAATACTCATACCGTTCGTTATGATAGCCTACCATGGAGTCCAGCGTGTTGACGGCACGATATAAAAAAGCCAAGGGTACGCCGCCAAGCAAAAAGTAACAAAGCGGCGAAATAATGCCGTCTACAATATTTTCCGCCACTGTTTCCACCGTAGCCCTTGTGACTTCCCCTTCATCGAGGTCCGCTGTATCCCGGCCGACAATCCAGCCTACCTTGCGCCTCGCTTCTGCCATATTGCCAGCCGCCAGAAAATCTCGAATTTCACTGCCGGCCTCCGCCAGGCTGCGCGGCGAAATGGTAAAACTCAGAAGCAGCGCGCCTCCAAGCCATTGCACCGCCTCGCCTCCTAATGCCAGCAGTTGCATCCAACACCAGGCGCTGCCGTAAGCGACGGTCAGAACAACCGCCACAAGCACAGCGCCTGACGCCTGTTGCTGCCAAGAACTCTGTGTTAGCCGGAGTAAAAACGCTTCTCCCAGGGAAATGACCCGGCCAATGAGTACTACCGGGTGCCAGCGGCTGTTGGGATCTCCTAACAGCTGATCCAAAAGCACCGCTCCCAGGAGCATCCATAATTCACCGGGCCATGCACTTGGCAACATCTACTTTCCCTCCACAATGGCATACAGCCGTGGCATATCCAGGTTTTCCCGCACAACCGCCGCCAAGCGATTATAGGCGGCTTCTTTGCGCGCCTGCGTATCTCCGGAGCGATCCAGAGGCGCTAAGCCTTTACGCTGCCGCAACGCATTCGCAAGCAGCCCCCGATAGGAGTCATTGTCAAAAATACCGTGCAGGTACGTACCAAGAACCAAACCAGACGGAGCCACAGCCCCATCCAAACTGGATACCTTCTGGCAAGAACGTTCTTCAATCTGAAAAGCAGCTTCTGTCCCTGCCTCAAATTCCGTACGGCCCATATGAATTTCATAGCCCTTTAATTCCAACCCGTTAGCCTTGATATCCAAGAAGCTATCAGACAGGCCTCGGGCACTCACTTGCTGCGTCATTTTTTCCGCGACGAAGGTAGTTGTCGTCTTCAAAAGCCCCAATCCCGGCGTCTCATCATGCTCGGATTCGGTATGCTCCGGATCAAAAACCATTTGCCCCAGCATCTGATAACCGCCGCAAACACCAATAACAGGTACGCCTTGCTCATGAAGTTCCTTAATCGCTTTTTCATAACCGTGCTCGCGCAGATACAGCAAATCCTCCACCGTATTTTTACTGCCCGGCAGAATAATAAGGTCCGGCTTGCCCAGTGATTCTCCTTGGCGCACATAGCGCACCGCTACATCTGGTTCTGCGCCGAGAGCGTCGAAATCCGTAAAGTTGCTGATTTTCGGCGTACGAAGTACCGCTACGTCAATTTCTTTCGTCTGAACCGTTTGCTTGTCTTCCAAGGAGACAGAATCTTCGTCATCAATGCCCAAGTCGGCCAAATGCGGAATCACGCCCAGTACCGCCTTGCCTGTTTTCTTTTCCAAGAATTCCAGAGCCGGCTGCAAAAGGCGAATGTCGCCGCGAAATTTATTGATAATAATACCTTTTACAAGGTCTCGTTCGTCCGGTTCTAAGAGCTCCAGCGTTCCTACCACTGACGCCAGCGCGCCGCCGCGGTCAATATCCGCTACCAGCAATACCGGCGCAGGCGCTAGTTTAGCTACGCGCATATTGACGATATCGTTCGCTTTGAGATTGACCTCTGCCGGACTGCCGGCGCCTTCGATGACAATGCGGTCAAAATCGGCATGCAGCTTTTGCAGACAAGCCTTCACCGTATCGAGCGCCTGCAAACTATAGCCCTGATGATATTCTTTGGCTGTCATGTTGCCAATAGGCCGTCCCATCAGAACCACCTGAGACCGAGAATCGCCTGTAGGCTTTAACAGCACAGGGTTCATCTCCACCATTGGTTCCAGCCCGGCTGCCTCCGCTTGGGCCACCTGGGCGCGTCCCATTTCCTCGCCATACTTAGTAACATACGAATTCAGCGCCATGTTCTGCGCTTTAAAAGGAACGACACGCTGACCGTCCTGTAAAAAAATCCGGCAAAGCGCCGTTGTTAAAATACTTTTGCCTACATGAGAGCTGGTTCCCTGGAGCATGATGGTCTTCGCCATGCCCAACGCCTCCTCGTTTGCTATTGCTTCTTTTATTCCGCTTCCGCCAAACGGCGCACATCCACCGCCAGGCCGCTGACTACTAAAAACACCTGCTGCGCCTGGGCTGCCACCTGCTGGTTCACCCAGCCCGCATAATCCCGAAAAGCCCGGGACATGGCATTGTCAGGCACAATGCCCAAGCCTACTTCGTTGGTAACAAACACCACCGGACAAGGAGCCTGACGCGCCGCTAGTAAGAGCTCTTTTGTTTCCTTGGCTATATACCGCTGTCCAGCTTCCGGCTCTGTCGGAAAGTCCGCTTGGCACATGCAGTTGGTCACAAACATCGTCAGACAATCAAACAAAATCGCCTTGGTTTCCGTTGCCGCTTGTTCCAGCACCGCCGCCGCCTGGCAAGGCGCTTCAAAAGTTTTCCAGGAAGCAGGCCGGCGCTGCTGGTGTATATCAATCCGCAAACGCATTTCCTCATCCCAGGCCTGGGCTGTCGCAATATAGCCAACCTGCTGCGCCAGCGCCGCAACCCGCCGTTCGGCGAAAGCGCTCTTGCCGCTGCGAGCACCACCAGTCACCAGCGTGATTTCAGCCACGGTCACTCCTCCTTGCCGCATAGGCCGCGCAGGCTGCCACTAGCGCTGCCGCCGCTTCTTCATTGCCTGCAAAATGCAGATGCAAATAGGACGCCAGCACATTTTGCGAAGCATACCCGCCTGGATATACAGCCCCAGTACGCATCTTTTCAAAAGAAAAGGCCCAGGGAAACGGTTCAATTAGCGGCTCCATGCTGGAAAAATGAAATTCATGACCTTGGAAACAAGCGCCGCCTTGGCCCAACAAACTGTCCTTTTCCAGTGTCGCCGCCACATAACCCACTGTCTGCAGCTTCTTCTCCATACGGCACTTCGCCGGCACCACTTGCGCCATCTCATAGCGCTGACCAGAAAAGTCCTCCAGACTTTCCGTCAGATACATCAAACCGCCGCACTCAGCGTAAAGGGGCATGCCATCCGCCGCCGCCCGGCGCACAGCTTGACGCATGGATGCATTAGCCGCCAGTTGAGAAGCAAACATTTCTGGAAAACCGCCGCCGAAAAACAAACCGTCCACCTCAGGCAATGCGGTATCCTCCAACGGACTGAAAGGTATCAGTTCCGCGCCATAGCGCGCTAAAACCTCCATGCTTTCGGGGTAATAGAACGAAAACGCTTCGTCCCGTGCCACGCCCAAACGCGCCCGTGGCACAGGCAAAGAGACTGCCGCCGCGGGCGCCGGCAGTAAAGGCGCTTCTTGCGCCAGAGCACATAAAGCCTCTAAATCCAGTGCCGCCCCTACTGACTGTCCCATGGCCGCCACAATCTCATCCAATGATTGCTCTGTCACAGGAGTCAATCCTAAGTGGCGCTCTGGAAGACGCAATGCCTCATCTCTATGCAGGCAGCCCAGTACCGGGATATTTTGCCTGCCAAGCGCCTCACGCACCATACGCTCATGGGAAGCCGAACCGACACGGTTTAAAATAACCCCGGCAAACCATACGTCCGGGTCATATTGCCGAAAGCCTAAAGCAATCGCCGCAGCACTTTCTCCCATTGACTTGACGTCCAGTACCAGCACCACTGGTGCTTGAAGCAGCTTAGCTAAAGAAGCCGTACTGCTGACCCCTTGACGACCGCCGTCATAAAGGCCCATTACACCTTCAATAATAGAAATATCTGCTTTGGCCGCCGCCTTGACGAATAAGGGCGATAATTTTTCCTGCGGCACCAGCCAACTGTCCAAATTATGCGCCGCCCGCCCGCTGGCCAACGCGTGAAAGCCGGGATCAATATAATCCGGGCCGATCTTAAAGGACTGCACGGTCTTGCCCTGATTGCGCAGCGCTGCCAACAACCCCGTCACCAGGGTCGTTTTACCCACGCCGCTTTGGGTGCCGGCAATCACCAGCCGCGGACGGCTTACTTGCGTTTCCTTTTCATTCATCGGCAACTTTCTCCTCCCGGCAACCGCATTCTACTCGGCGATTTGATACAAAATTGCGTTCAAAGCCGACGCCGCAATGGGACTGCCGCCTTTATTGCCGCGTACCGTAATATAGGGAACCGGCGATACTTCCGCTAAAAAATCTTTTGACTCCGCAGCGCCTACAAAACCCACAGGCACGCCGATAATCAGCGCAGGCCGCACGCCTTCCTCCTGCATCAGACGAATTACTTCAAAAAGAGCCGTCGGCGCATTGCCTATAGCTACAATCGCACCGTCAAGCTTAGAGCCAAAGGTCCGCATAGCCGCCATGGAGCGGGTAATTCCTTCCGCCTTGGCCTGCGCCGCTACCGTTTCGTCGGCAATTAAGCATTCCACCTGGCAGTCGAACTGTGCCAAGCGTTTCTTATTGATGCCGGTACGTACCATTTCCACGTCGCAATAGACATTCTTTCCTTCGCGAATAGCTTTTTGCCCGGCGGCCACCGCCTCTGGATGCACTTCAATTACTTCCGCATACTGCGGATCTCCGGACGCATGAATCATGCGCGAGTACACCTTTACCGCTTCCGGCGTCAAGGACAAGCCCGCTACGTACGGGGCAATAATTTCCATGCTTTTGCGCTCAATCCCCTGGGGGTCGGTCATAAATTCCATGCTCTTTCCTCCTCGTTTTACCTAAAAAAGAAATACTGCCGTACTTCCTCTACTTTTTTGTTGTCTCTTTCTCTAACAGAGCAGCCACCTGCTGCAACACCTGCTCCTCTGTTTCACAGCAAACCGGATAAGCTAGGCGCGGTCTGTCAACCAGCACCACTTCCAGACCTAAAGCCGCGGCAGCGTCGATTTTTTCTTCACAGCCGCCAGAATTGCCGCTGTTTTTCATAACAACGACTTCCGCCTGAAAGGCGCGATACAGCGCTTGATTAAGTTCCAATGAAAAAGGTCCCTGCATCGCCACAATATCCTTGGGTAAAAAACCAAGACTGCGGCACTGCTCCAAAACAGAGACCTCCGGCAATACTCGCGCTACAAGCCGCTTATTTTTCAAGAGCGGTTCCGCCCGGAATATGCCAAGCTGGCGGCTCCCGGTGGTCAAAAAAATGACTTCTCCCAAGCTGGCGGCCAACCGGGCCGCAGCCTCATAATCCTCTGCCACATGCAATTTCGCATAGTTCGGCAATGCACAGGCCGGCCGTTCATAACGAACATATGGCACCGCCAAATTAGAGCAAGCTGCGATGGCGTTGCGCGATACATTGACAGCGTAAGGATGACTGGCATCTACCACCAGGCGAACTCCCTGTTCCTGCAAAAACGTTTCCATGCCAACCTGATCCAGAGCGGTCTGCACAACTGGCAGCTCCGCTTCCTGCGCCAGCTTTTCGCCGTATTCACTGACAACACTCGCCAGCACCGGTCCATGTTCTTTATGCAGACGAAGGGCCAACGTCCGCCCGTCTCCGGTGCCGGCAATGCAGAAAATCACAGTTTATACCCCCGCGGCGTAATCATGCGTCCGTCCTGCACATAGGATTGGCTGTTGCCGATAATCACCAGCGAAAACATATCGATAAATTCATTAGTGAAATTCTCCAAATCCGAAACCGTATACTCTTCTTTGCTCCGCGTAGCATGGCGTACAATGCCTACCGGCGTCGCTCCCGGCCGAACTTCCAGGGCCAGACGGCGCACCTCTTCAATCTGCATGGTGCGACGGCTGCTTTTGGGATTGTACAAAGCAATCACAAAATCGGCTTCCACGGCGGCTTTAACCCGCCGCACAATGAGCTCCCACGGCGTCAGAAGGTCGCTGAGGCTGATAACCGCAAAATCATGCATCAGCGGCGCGCCCAGTACAGCCGCCGAAGCGCTTACCGCACTGATACCCGGAATAATCTCTACCTCTGGCCGCAGCTCTGCCGGCAGCTTTTGAGCCAGCTCCAAGACCAGTCCCGCCATGCCATATACGCCCGGGTCGCCGCTGGACACGACAGCCACTACTTTCCCAGCCTTGGCTTCATCCACCGCAGCTTGGCAACGCTCCACTTCCTGCATCATGCCTGTGCCAATAACCGGTTTTCCCGCCAATAGCGGCTGAATCAATTCGATGTACGTATCATACCCTGCCACCACTTGCGCGGTTTCAATCGCAGTCCGCGCCCGAGGCGTCATGTCCTCCAGACTGCCGGGCCCAATGCCTACGACGATAACCCTCCCCGCACCAGTGCCACCGTTACCGGACCTCTCTTGGTTTTGGGGATGACCAGTTCCCCCTGTTTGTACTGATTCTGTAGCCATGCGGCTGCTTCGCATACATTTCCAACTCCAATCTGCTGAAATACAAAATTTGATTCTTCTAATTGCTTGTCTCGAACCGCTTGGGCCAGAGACTCTTTTTCATAACAAACAAAGGGGATTTTCCATTTTTGAGCCAGCGCCTGCAAGCCCGCTTCCTCCGCTTTGACCCAGGCGCTGCCTACAGACGCCACGCTGACGACGGAATATCCCTTAGCCGCCAATGCCTCTTGCGCCGCCTGCTCTACGACCTCAGACGAAGCGCCTTTGCGACAGCCCATGCCTAACAATAAGCTGGGCGGGCGCAAATATAGCACCGTCGTCGCCTGCGCAGCCACAGCTGGCTGCCAGCGATCGCTGAGAATAACCAAATACTCTTCGCCGCCCTGCCAAGCACGCAGCGGCTGAAAATCTACGCCCAGCTCCGTCGCGTTTCTCTGCCATTTTCCGGCCAAAGGCAGCGTCTCATCCAACAAAAAAGCCACAGGCTTTCCTGCCGCCAAAGCGGCGTTAATATATTTCATTTGCCCAAAGGGCTCCAGCTTTAAGCCTAGCTTAACCGCCAGCACATCCACCGCCGCCGCACCGGCCACATCGGTAGCCGTCGTAATGACCGGGGTGGCTCCCAAAACATCTGCCACTTGCTGCGTCAACTCGTTGGCGCCGCCAATATGTCCGGAAAGAACGCTGATGGCAAAGTTGCCTCCATCATCTACGGCCACCACGGCCGGGTCCTGACGCTTGTCGGCTAAAAGCGGCCCCACCATGCGCACCACAATGCCCAAGGCCATAAAGAACACCAAACCGTCGCAATCGGCAAAGCGCAGCCGCACAGTCGTCGCCAAAGATTCTAAAGGAAGGCAAGCCTCCCGTTCCTCCGGTTCCGCATGCTTGGCATACACCTCCACTTGCATCTCTGGCAGCGCTTGCGCCAATTCTACCGCCAACCGCGCCCCTTTGGCCGTTACGGCAAAAAAGGCCAGTTTCATTCCTTTGCCTCGCGGAACATATGTCCAAACTCCGGCGCATACAGCCGAGACAATTCATACTCCTTATCCAGGCAATGCCCCACCACGATCATCGCGGTACGGTCCACGCCTTCCTCCGCCGCTTTTGCGGCAATGTCATTTAGGCGTCCCCGTAAAATACGCTGATCCGGCCAAGACGCACGCTGCACCACGGCAATCGGCGTTTCCGGCGCATAGCCTCCGGCAAGCAGCTCGTCTACAACATCCTGAATCATATGCACGCTAAGGAAGATGCACATTGTCGCTTGATGACTGGCCAAGCTGGCCAGCTTTTCTTTTGGCGGCACCGGTGTGCGGCCCTCCATGCGGGTGACAATAACGGTCTGCGACACGTCTGGCAGCGTATACTCCTGCTTCAGCGCTGCTGCCGTTGCCAAAAAGGAACTGACTCCTGGCACCACTTCATAGGAAATGCCAACACGATCCAAAGCGTCCATTTGCTCTTGAATCGCTCCGTAAATGCTCGGATCTCCGGTGTGCAGACGCACCACTGCTCTATCGGCCTGAGCTGCCGGCACCATGACATCCAAGACTTCCTGCAGCGTCATGGAGGCACTGTTAAAAATTTCGGTTCCTTCTTTGGCATAGCCAAGAAGGGCTGGATTAACCAAAGAACCGGCGTAAACAATGACATCCGCCGTTTCTAAAAGTCGTTTCCCCTTTACAGTAATCAATTCCGGATCCCCCGGTCCGGCGCCGACAAATTGAATCACACTGGCCATGTTTGAAAACCCTCCTGTTTTACCAATATCAACGATAAATAATCAAGTTTCTGTCCTCGCAGAGAAGGCAAATTCCGGCAAATTTTCTGTTCCGGATAACCTAATCGGCTTACCAAAACAGCCTTATCCGCTACCTGCAAGTCTTCTAAAACGTCAAGGATGGCGTCGTATTGTCCGGCTACCTTCATCAAAACCGCATTAGAAAACCGCTCTAAAACATCGCGAATTTCCTCCGGATTTTCAATCGCAGGCACAACTGCCAGCTTTTCCGCCCCTTCGGCCAAAGCTTCCTGCAAATACGCCGCAGCCGCAGAAAAGGAAGTAACACCTGGCACACATTCGATAGGCGCTTCCGGCAGCAGCCGCCTGACGCGCGCCATTAAATAGGTATATGTGCTATACAGCATCGAATCCCCTATGGTAATAAAGGCCACCGATAATCCCTGCTTCAAAAAGCCTGCAATTTCCTCGGCTCCTTTTTGCCACTGCTCTTCCAGCAGCGCTGTATCGCGGACCATCGGCGTAGAAATTTCAACCAAACGCGCTTGAGCTCTCAAATGAGGTCCTGCTACCTTTTTGGCTACGCTGTCCGCGCCTTCTTTTGATTTTGGCAGACAAACGATATCTACTTCATGCAGCAGTTTCGCCGCCTTCAAGGTCAACAACTCCGGATCGCCGGGACCAACGCCAATGCCGTAAAAAGTCCCCAGTACTGATGTTTGCATGCTCAGCCCTCCTTTTGACAGGCTATGATAAACACTTGGTTCAGCGCTTGAAACAAATGGCTGCGCCCTGCCTTGCGCAATCTTGTTGCTTGCACTCCGAAAGCTTCCATAGTTTGATATCCCGAACGGCCCTCGCATAAAGCCAGCGCCTCCTGCAGCGTCTCCGCCGTAACCGCCGTCAGAACCAACCGCCCCCCAGGCTTCAACAAGCTGTCGCAACACGCTAAAATCTCTGCCAAATGCCCACCGGAGCCGCCAATAAAAACCACATCGCAAGGCGGCACCTCCTGCAGGGCTTCCGGCGCTTCTCCTTGCAGCACTTGCAGATTGCGCAGTCCGTGGCGCTGCCGGTTAGCTTTAATCAGCGCCACCCCTTCAGGAACGCGTTCAACAGCGTACACTTGACCTGCCGGCGCCGCCAATGCCGCCTCCACAGCAAATGAACCGGTGCCGGCGCCGATATCCACGATATAGCTGTCTTTTTCAATGCGTGCTTGCAAGAGAGCCAGCATACGCACCTCTTTTTTAGTCATGGGAATGTCGCCGCGCACAAAGGCTTCGTCCGGCAACCCGTAATGATGTCGCTTCATAGTCGATCCTCCCTGCCGCTCTCGTCCGCCTTAACGATAAAAATGGCATGTTCAAAGCCTTCCTGCCGCGCAGTCTCCGCCAACGTTGACAGTTCCACTCGCTCCGCAGGATATGATAAAGACTCACAGCGCCAGCACGGTGTCGTCTCCGGCCACCCTAGTTGCAAAAGCCGTTGTGCAATTTCCTTAGGTCGATGCAAACGATCTGTCAAAAAAGACAATGTCCGCCTCGGCTGATACGCCAACGTATCATCTGACACTTCCCGCCCATGGAGGCTGAGCAAGCCGGCATCCTGCCACGGTTCGGCCACCCTGGCGAACGCCAGCTGCACCGAGCTGATTCCCGGAATCACCTGCAGCCGTTCGCGGGGAAAGCGGCGGCGCAACGCCGGTAGCAGACTATAAAAGCCAGGATCCCCTGACACCATAACTACCACTTGGTCATGCCGACTCTCTGCTTCTATAAAATTCAAGAGTCCCTCTATATCGGCGTCAACCACCCGCGTCTTCGCTGCCGGAGGCGCCAGCGTCAAAAGCGCCCGTTTGCCGCCAACAATCACCTTAGCGCTTTTAATAGCCTCCCAGGCTACTGGCAGCATATACTCGCGGCTGCCCGGCCCAATACCCACTACAAGGATTTGATGTTCCATCCCATTGTTTCTCCTATCTTCTTTGCATCCTCGTCCATACCCAAGAGTTCCCCTTGCAGCGTTACGATTACCGTACCTACTTCCAAATCTCCGAACACATGGCGTTTCGCCCTTTCGCTGGCTTTAACCGCCAAGAGCGGATACAGCTTTTCACCCAACCCGGCAGCAGTGATAAAAGGCATAGCCCCTTCAGTTGTTGTAGCGTCCAAAATATCCTTTACCGTCTCCTGAGAAGCCCCCAGCAGCGCTGCGTAGGCCGCCAGCGTCTCCATGCGTCCGTCCGCCATGCGGTTATGAGTATGAAAAATACCGGCAGCCACCTTAGCCAATTTCCCCAGGTGACCGAAAAGCAAAACTTTCTTCAGACCAAATTCCGCCGCTTTTGTAAGCATGAATCCTACAAAATTGCTCATCTGCACTACACTCTCGTCGGGCAGGCCGTATTTTAAGATTGCTGCATCCTGCCCAATCCGTCCCGGCACCAGCACTACGCTTTCGAATCCCTGGGCTTGCGCTACACGCAATTGCGGCGCCAAAGAATTTTTAAAAGCCTCCTCCGACATCGGTTCCACAATACCGGTCGTGCCAATAATCGACAAGCCGCCGCAAATGCCTAAAGAGGGGTTTAGAGTTCGTTTAGCCAGCTCTTCGCCTCCAGGAATAGACAAGGTTACTTCCGCTCCCATACCCTCCGGCAACAGCTCGTCCAGCACTAACGCCAGCATGCGCCGCGGCCCAGGGTTGATGGCCGGCTCTCCCGGAGCCATGGCCAATCCCGGCTTCGTTACCGTACCAACGCCAGGCCCAGCTGATAGCGTCCATCCCTCGCCTGGATGCAGGCTCACTTCGGCTACAAGCAGAGCCCCGTGGGTAATATCCGGATCGTCTCCCGCATCCTTGCGTACAACCGCTCTGCCCCCTTGCTTTAGAACCGCCGCTTCCTCCACCGGAACCTGCAACCAGCTTCCCTGGGGCGTCTGCACCGCCACTTGCGTAGGCATTTCTCCCTGCCAAGCCAAAAGCGCCGCTTTCAAGGCGGCGGCCGCACATGTGCCTGTAGTCCGGCCGCTGCGCATGCGTTTTTGCAACAAGAAAACCCCCTTATGCAGGGGGTTTTGCAACATCCTAATTGATTTTCCCAAAACCAAAAACAATGAGCTCACCCACCTGCCTATCTTCCGTAGGTCATAACGGCGTGTGTTAGAACAGGCAGGTCTCCTGACTCCGGTTCTTCGCTTCTCTTCGCCTTCCCGGTTGCCCAGTGGCAGCGTCTGCACGCACAGAAAAGAAACTCCCCGTTACAGTGGCGGGACCGCGTTGGCATTGCACCAAACTTCCCTATTAAGCATAAGCGCACCTATTCCCATATCCGTATGTTCTTTGTAAAAAAATATATTTATAAATTATTCCCTGTCCTATACGAAAATCCTGCTTCTTTCTTTGTGCTCCACAGGATTTTTTTGCGCTTTTACAGGAAATCAACATCAAAAAAATCTTTATAAAGAGTTGTTTTTCCTAACATGTCAGGCTTTTTTTAAAATCTTGTAAGATTTTTCTTACACGCCTAGCAGGATTTTTCGTATTTATTGCGAAACATGTCATAGTGGTTTATTTATTTTATTTATTTTATGAGGGAGTGACACAATGAAACGAGTATGCGAAAACTGGAAAGAACATTTTCCAGCAGGCAAAGTGGGGCAAGAATACTTTGCCGAATTTGAAACCCGCGCCAAAAATGTAGGCACGGAAATGTTTCATGTCAAAACAGCCGCCGAGGCACAGGAAATCATCGCCAAGCTGGCTGCCGACGTAAATGCAAAAAAAGTCGTCGCCATCCACAGTAACTATGTAGACGCTTCCGGAGCCCTGGAGAAACTGCAGCAGCAGAATGTTACCGTATATACGGAAGCCGCCGATATTGCCGAACATGTGGAAACCGCCGACCTAGGCATTTCCACAGTGGAATTCGCCATTGCCGAAAGCGGCAGCGTCTGTTACGACGGCTATGCCTACGAAAGCCGTGTCGTTACCATGCTCCCTCCTTTGCATGTAGTATTTTTACCTGCCAGCTATGTAGTGCCTGGTATTTCGGAAGCTTTTGAGATTCTCTCCAAAGTGTTCCATCAAGGTTTTACCGGCTTTATCACCGGCCCCAGCCGTACATCGGATATTGAACGCGTCTTGACCATCGGCGTTCATGGCCCCAGCCGTTTTGTCGTCATCGCAGTAGATGAAATGCCCGGAGGTGCAAACTAATGGAATCAACACATGATCGCAACCTGCGCAAGGAAATTGAAGAGAAACTCAATGACGAAGTACTGCGCGGCGCCCTGGGTCGTTTTGCCGAAGCCTATCCAACAGCTCGCGCCAAAGCCTATGAAAACGTAGAGGATTTAGACTCCCTGCGTGAAAGCTTCCGTCAAATGAAAATCAACACCGTGGCCAACCTGGAAGCCATTACCGATAAATTCGAAGCCGAAGCCACCAAGCGCGGCGTCAAAGTCTACCGGGCCAAAGACGGCGACGACTTGAAAAAATATCTGATCGATCTGTGTCAGAAAAAAGGCGTTAAACGCATCGCTAAATCCAAATCCATGGCCACAGAAGAAATTCATTTGAACCATGCCTTGGAAGAAGCCGGTCTGCATGTAAAAGAAACTGACCTTGGCGAATGGATTATCGGCATTGCCGGTCACCGTCCTTCCCACATGGTTATGCCTGCGATTCACTTGAGCCGTCAGCAATGTGCTGAATATTTCAGCCAAGAGCTGCACAAGGAAATTCCTGTGGATATTCCTTACATGGTGCAAGAAGCCCGTCAAAATCTGCGCCAAGAATTTGTTCTGGCAGACATGGGCATTTCCGGCGCCAACTTCGGCATTGCCGAAAACGGAGCCATCGGCCTTGTGACTAACGAAGGCAACGCCCGTATTGTCACTACCCTGCCTAAAATCCATGTAGTGGTTATCGGCTATGAAAAGCTGATCCCCACTATTCAAGATGCTTCTTATATTATGCGCATGCTGCCTCGTAACGCCACTGGTCAGTTGATGACCAGCTACATGACCATGGTAGACGGCGTAACGCCGCTCATGGTTAAAGGTCCCGACGGCAAATGGGTGGAAGAAGAGCGCGAAGTTCACTATATCCTCTTGGACAACGGCCGCTTGAAAGCCGCTAAGGATCCGGTGCTCAAAGAAAGCTTCAACTGTCTGCGCTGCGCCTCGTGCCTCAATGTCTGCCCGGTCTATACCGTTGTAGGCGGCCACGTATTCGGCCACATCTACGCCGGCGGCATCGGTGCTATTTTGACCGCCTTCCTCCACGGCATGAAGGACTTCGAGCACATCAATGAAATGTGTATCGGCTGCCGCAAGTGCGTAGAAATTTGCCCAGGCAAAATCAACATCCCTGGTTTGATTGACGAATTGCGGGCGCGGGCGGTCAAAGAACACGGTCTCCCCTTTGCCGCCAAGGTCGTCTTTGAAAACGTCCTTTCCAACCGCAAGGTGTTCCATACCATGCTGCGCATGGCCTCTATTGGCCAAAAGCCTTTCCAAAGCGGCCGCGTCATCCGGCATTTGCCGCTCTTCCTCTCCGGCATGGCTAAGGATCGCAGCCTGCCGGCCATCGCTGATGCGCCGTTCCGCGACCGCGTAGCGAAGGTCACCAAGAAAATTGACAAGCCGGTTAAGCGCGTAGCTTTCTTCGCTGGCTGCAACATCGACTTTGTCTTCCCCGAAACCGGCGAAGCCATTGTCAAAGTATTGCAAGACCTGAACATGGAAGTCGTCTTCCCTATGGACCAAAGCTGCTGCGGCAAACCGGTTCTGGGTATGGGTGACCGCGACACAGGTAAAAACATTGCCAAGCGTAATATTGAAGCCTTTGAAAAAGTGGATGCCGACGTGCTCATCTTCGGCTGCCCCACTTGTGCTGAAACCTGGCACGAAACCTATCTCAGCATCTTTGCCGATGAGCCGGCCTGGCTGGCCCGGGCGGAAAAACTGGCCCACAAGGTTCAGGAATTTGCCCAGTTCGTTGCTCCCCTCTATGCTGCCCAGGGTCGCCTGAATAAGAAAACTGGCGCCACCAAAATTACCTACCATGATTCCTGCCATATGCGCCGGGGTCTGGGTATTTACAAAGAGCAACGCCAGCTTCTGGACGCCGCCAAGGACTATGATTTCGTGGAAATGAAGGACTGCGACAAGTGCTGCGGCATGGCCGGCGCCTTCGGTGTTAAGTACACGGAAATCTCCATGCCAATCCTCAAAAACAAAGTGGATAACATCAAAAACAGCGGCGCTGAAATTGTCGCTGTCGGCTGCCCCGCCTGCATGATGCAGATTCAAGGCGGCCTCGACAAGCAGGCTCCGAATATCCGCGTCAAGCACGTGGCGGAAATCCTTGCCGACGAAATCGACCGCAAGTAAACTCTCTAAAAAATCCAGGAAGCCCACCTTGGGCTCCCTGGATTTTTTCTTCTGAATACAAGAACGCAATTTGAACAA
>CAZKCR010000008.1:0-8816 GCA_964551055.1 uncultured Anaeromusa sp.
TGAGCTGACGCGCCAGGAGCCAACATTTCTTCTAAAGCGGCAATGCATGTTTTTTCCAGTTTTTTAGCCACTTGCCAGCGTGTATTTGCACTCATAAAACACATTCTCCTTGCCCTAGTAAAATGATACAGTAAAATCGTTTGTATTATAAAGAAAAGGCCCTTTCTTATAGAAAAGGCCTTTTCTTTCCGCTCAGAGCGCTTTTATTGATCGGCCCGCAATTTGCCGCCTTGGCCAAAATTTTCTTTCGGCATATCCCGCATAATAATGGTTACTGCCGAAGTGGGACAAGCAGCAGTTTCAGAAATGGCTTCCGTTACCCGTTTGACCAGCTCTCTTTTTTGTTCAACTGTGCGACCTTCAATCAGATCAATTTGTACGATAGGCATTATAAAAACCCTCCTCTGCTAATTTTGCCGAATTGTATCAGCAAACATAGATTATTCTATTCGCCGCGGCGCAGTAATATCCTTTTCCTGTTCCACTTTTCTTTGACGGCGTTTCCGCCACCATAAAGCGCCATACACCGCAACAACAAGCAAGATGACCGCAATAAGCCGTCCCATGTTCTCGCCAGCAAAGGCTAAGTCATGGCCTAATAAAACCTTAATAACTACCGGCGGCAATTTGCCAATTACTGTGGCTAAGAAAAAATCACGTACTGACATGGCGCTGATGGCAGCTACCGCCGTAATGATGCCGGAAGGCGCCAACGGCAAGAGTCTAGCGGCAAGAAGCGCTTTAAAGCCATTTTTGGCGCTATACGCATCCACTTGTTTTAAATAAGGGCTTTTCGAAATCCAGCCCGCCACTAGATCGCGAAAAAAGTAGCGAGCAAACACAAACATAACCACAGCGCCCAGCACTTCACCGAGCCAAGAAAGCACTATCCCCCAGTAAAGACCAAAAACAATGCCTGCCGCGCCTGACAAAATCATAAACGGAAACACAATAGTAAAGGTCATCACCACAAACAAAGCCAGCGTCACCAATACAGCCGTAGCCGTACCGAAAGAACGCAAGTATTCCGCCAACGCTGCAATATCGCCGGTTTCGATAATTCCATAGGCATGCTGAAAAAACTCAGGCTGCCATAAATAAACGCCTGCCGCCATGGCTGCGACTACAAACCATCCTATGATTTTCCCCATTTTTATCCTTCGCTTTCCATATCATTTCACTTCTCTTATCTTATCATATTTCATCTAGACGCGACGAGGATTTTTATCGGCTGCACATCTTGCAATGAACCTTCCTCTGTGCTACAATATTTTTGTTATAGATAGCTACAGAAATTTTGTCTCTTGACATAAAGGAGGTGGAAACGATGGCCAATGTTTGCGAAATTTGCTCCAAGGGTGAAGTTAGCGGCTTCAACGTCAGCCACTCCCACTTGAAAACCAAGCGCACCTGGAAACCCAACATTCAACGTGTGCGAGCTGTAGTAAACGGAGACATTAAACGGGTCAACGTTTGTACTCGTTGCTTACGTTCCGGAAAGGTGCAACGCGCCATCTAAGGTGTTGTTGCCTTAAATAAAAGCGGAGCTGGATTATCCAGCTCCGCTTTTATTTTTTTACGAGAATTGAACAGGAGTCGCGGTTAGAACCATAGCCCGACTGAGGGTTATATATAGCTTGTAAAATCCATTACCCATTCTCCTCTTGCGTACCCTCACGTGACTCCCGCAACTCTTGTTTAGTCTTCTTTGTGTTCGTCCCCGGCCGCTTCACGTCGCAGTTCTGCTAAAGCCTTGCTGTCAAAGTTATATTTTTCCGTACAAAAGTGGCAGACAATCTCAGTTGTCCCTTCTTGCTCCATAGCCGCCAATTCTTCCGTTCCCAAGCTAATGAGCATGGCCTCCACCTTCTCGCGGGAGCAAGGGCAGGAAAATTGCAGCTCCTGGCGTTCATGAATTTTCAAAGGCAAGCCTTCCGCCAGCGCGTGTAATAATTTTTCAGCTCCTTCTTGCTGGAGCAACACCGTAGAAACCGGCGACAGCTTGCGCAGATTTTCTTCCAGTTGAGAAATCTCTTCATCCGTCGCTTCCGGCATCGGCTCTACAAAAAAGCCGCCCGCCGCTTCCACCTGCAAGTCAGTCTGGATGCGTACGCCCAAAGCCACACTGGAAGGCGTCTGTTCCGAAATATACAAATACTCGGTAATATCTTCCGCGATTTCGCCGCTAACCAACGGGCTTGTGCCGGTAAAAGGCTGCTTTAAGTTAGTAAAGCGCGTCACAAACAACTGTCCCTGCCCCACGCCAGCCCCTACCGGCAACTTTCCTTGCTCGTTCAAGGGAAGATCTGCCTGGGGATGCGTCACATAGCCGCGGACAGTGCCATTGCCATAGGCATCGGCCACCAATTCGCCCAAAGGGCCGTCGCCTTGCACTCGCACGGTAATTGCTTCATTGGTTTTTAGTTTGGCCGCCAAAAGCAAGCCTCCTGTCATCAATCGTCCCAAGGCGGCAGTAGCTAACGGCGACAACTGATGACGACGCCTAGCTTCTTCTGTTAGTCCTGTAGTTACAGCTGCAAAAAGGCGAATGCCGCCAGCAGTAGCCCTCAATAAATAATCTGTCATAACTTTTTTCTGGTTCCTTTCCGGCTCACAAAGCCATGGTCTGATAAATTTCTCCTGTATCTACATAGCAAATGGAAATGGTACCTTCTTCCAACACCGCGAAGGTAGCTCGCTTGTCCGCTGTTTTCGGCATGCATGTAGAACCTGGGTTCAAGAAAACACAGTCTCCTTTTTTCTCCAGCACTGGCAAATGAGTATGCCCTTCAATAAAAAGCTGCACTTTATATTTCTTAGCCAACTCTTCTTTTTCCGCAACAGACTGCCGATGTCCGTGAGACAACAAAATACGCAGACCTTCCCACTGTACAAACGCAAATGGATTTTGAAGCGGCGCTTCCAGCACCATGCCGTCTACTTCCGCATCGCAGTTACCTGCAGCAAATACCAGCGGCACTGCGCAGGAGTTCAGTTCCTTAACCAGTTCGGCAGGCTGATATTCTTGAGGAATGTTGTTGCGCGGCCCATGATACAACACATCGCCGGCATGAAGAATTACCTCAGCATCAGACAAATAAGAAAAGGTTTTGCGCCATGATTCTACACAGCCGTGGGTATCGCTCACTATGCCAATTTTCATTAAAGTCCCTCTCCCTTCTTTTAGGGGCACGGAAGGGAAGGCAAGGGATTCAATCCCTTCCTTCCCTTCCTTTGCCATATAAGCACTTTTTACGGCTTATGCTTAGAGCGCTTTAATCAAATTAGCCATTTCCATTGCTGCCATAGCAGCGTCAAAGCCTTTGTTGCCAGCTTTGGTGCCAGCCCGTTCAATAGCCTGTTCAATAGTATCTGTCGTCAGGACACCGAACATGGTGGGGATGCCGCTGGCCATTCCCACATGGGCCACTCCTTTGGAAACCTCAGCGCAAACATAATCATAATGGCTGGTGCTGCCGCGAATAACGGTTCCCAGGCAGATAATGGCGTCGTATTTTTTGCTTTCCGCCATTTTTTGCGCGATCATCGGAATTTCAAAGGCTCCGGGAACCCAGGCTACATCAACAGCATCTTCGTCAGCGCCATGCCGTTTCAACGCGTCTAGCGCGCCGGCAAGCAGTTTCGAGTTAATAAATTCATTAAACCGGGCCACCACGATACCTACTCGCAGTCCCTGTGCTGAAAGCTGTCCTTCGATTGTCTTCATGATTGTGCCTCCTCTTTCGTTGGAAATTGTTTGAGCATATGCCCTAATTTTGCTTTTTTCACAGATAAATAGCGTTTATTAAAAGGATTGGAGTGAATCTCCAAGGGAACCCGTTCGGTAATGGTCAGCCCATAGCCCTCAAGACCAACGCGCTTGCGGGGATTATTGGTTAATAGCCGCATGCTGCTAAGGCCCAAGTCGGACAAAATCTGCGCGCCTACGCCGTAGTCGCGTTCGTCAGCTTTAAAGCCTAAAAGCAGATTGGCTTCCACTGTATCTTTCCCCTGATCCTGCAAAGCATAAGCTCGCATTTTATTAGCTAAGCCAATGCCGCGGCCTTCTTGGCGCATATACAACAGCACGCCTTCACCGGCCGCCTCAATGGCTTTCATGGCAGCTCCCAGTTGATCGCCGCAATCGCAGCGCAGCGAGCCCAGCACATCTCCTGTGAGGCATTCGGAATGCACCCTTACAAGTACATTTTCTTTGCCTTTAATATCTCCTTTGACCAACGCCAAGTGGCACTGCTGATCCAGAGAGCTTTCGTAGGCAAACAATTGAAATTCGCCATACTTAGTAGGCATTTTCACTTCCGCAACACGCTCAACAAAGACTTCGTTCTTCTTGCGATAACGAATCATATCGGCAATGGTGACAATTTTCAAGCCATGCTTTTGCACAAACTCCATGAGTTGAGGCGTTCTGGCCATAGTACCGTCCTCATTCATGATTTCGCAGATTACGCCTGCCGGATATAAGCCCGACATTTGCGCGAAATCAACGGCAGCTTCCGTATGACCGGCCCGCCTTAGTACACCGCCGGGAACTGCCCGCAACGGAAAAATATGTCCAGGGCGGCGCAAGTCTTCCGGTCTGGTACTAGGATCAAGAACTTTCAGAACGGTCTGAGCCCGTTCCGGAGCGGATATGCCTGTTGTCGTCTCCACAGCATCAATAGATACTGTAAAGGCAGTGCAATGGTTATCCGTATTTTCGGAAACCATGGCGCAAATTCCCAATTCATCCAAACGCTCCCCGTTCACAGGCATGCAGATAAGGCCGCGTCCAAAGGTCGCCATAAAATTTATAGCTTCAGGCGTAACCTTTTCGGCCGCCATCAGCAAGTCGCCTTCGTTCTCTCTATCCTCATCATCAACAACCACCACAATTTTCCCTGCCCGGATGTCTTCAATAGCTTCTTCTACTGTGTTGAAATGAATATCCATTTTTCTACCTCCTCCACTTATCCGCCAAAACCATGCTGCTGTAAAAATTCCATCGTTAATCCTGATGGCGCTTGCTTTTTTTCGTCACCGCTTTGCAAGCCCAATAACTTTGCCACGTACTTGCCCAGTACATCGGCCTCAAGGTTGACTTTACTGCCGGCTTCTTTTAATCCAACCGTTGTTAATGAGGCTGTATGGGGAATTAAAGAAACGCTGAACCAATCCGCTCCATAGTCAACAATCGTTAGGCTGGTGCCGTCAATAGCAATAGAGCCTTTAGCGATAATATAGCGCATTACCTGCGGCGGCGCCTCAACAGTAACCACAATCGCATTGTCGCTGCGTTCCTTGCTGCGAATCACGCCGACACCGTCGACATGACCGCTCACAATATGACCGCCCAAGCGGTCTCCTAACCGCAACGTACGTTCCAGATTCACGACATCGCCAGGTTTAAGTTCCGCCAAAACCGTGCTGCGCACCGTCTCCGGCATAACATCCGCCGTAAAAGACCGCTGTGTATATTCCACAACAGTCAGGCAAGTGCCGTTAACAGCAATACTGTCACCCAGCTTTACGTCCTGCAGTACTACACGCCCTTCAATCGTCAGACGCGCTGACTTGGTTCCCTTGGTAATGGATTTAATTTTACCCAATTCTTCCACAAGTCCGGTAAACATCGCGGCCCTCCCTCGTGGCGACATACGCGCTAATCCATAGGTCTTCGCCTATATTTTTAACCGTTAACTCTTCTAACGGCACCGCCTGATCCATTAAAGAGCAGCCCAGGCCGCCGATAGGGCCGGGCGCTGTACCTCCGCCAATCAACTTGGGCGCCATAAAGAAATGTACTTTATCCACAACGCCGGCGTTCAAGAAAGAACCATGTACCGCCGAACCGCCTTCCACAAAAATGCTTGTCAGCTGCTTCTCCTGTCGCAGATACCGGCACAACGCACGAATATCAACACCGCCTCGCTCGTCTGCCGGCACTATTATAACCTCGGCGCGTTCTTGCAGAGCAGCTACACGCTCTTGCGGCGCCGCTTGAGTTACAGCAATCCAAGTAGGGGCTTCGCCGTCACAGAGAAGTTTGGCCTCTAAAGGCAAACGCCCTTTGGAATCAAGAACAATACGAATCGGATTACGCCCGCCTTCGGGCAACCGTGTCGTCAACTGCGGATCGTCGGCAATGGCCGTGCCTACGCCTACCAAAATAGCGTCGTACTCGTTGCGCAGCCGGTGCACTTCCACCCGGGCCGCTTCGCCGGTAATCCAACGGGAATGACCAGTATGACAGGCGATTTTTCCATCCAATGTCATAGCCGCCTTCATAACCACAAAAGGCATACCTGTGGAAATTCCTTTAATGAATACTTCATTGAGAAGCGCCGCTTCACAAGAAAGCAACCCTTCTTCAACCTCGACGCCCGCCTCGCGCAGACGCTTGCTGCCACAGCCCGCTACAAGGGGATTAGGGTCTGTCATAGCCATGACTACCTTGCGGACGCCGGCTTGAATAATCGCTTCTGTACATGGCCCTGTACGCCCTTGATGACAACAGGGCTCCAACGTCACATACAATGTCGCGCCTTTTGCCAATTCGCCGGCTTGCCTTAAAGCATGAATTTCCGCATGCGGCGTGCCTGCCTGACGATGCCAGCCTTGACCTACAATCTCGCCGTCGCGCACAAGCACCGCTCCTACCATCGGATTGGGACTTGTGCGCCCTCTGGCGTAGGATGCCAGCGTCAGAGCGTGGCGCATATATTCTTCCTCTCGCAAATAAATCCCTCCTCCGGCGCTTCTGCACAGAAAAAGGCCGCAAACCGGAAACCCGGCTACGACCTTTGAGCGCAGAGAACAATCCGGGAAAGAAATCATATCTTCTTTCCTGGAAATCATCGCCTTTTCTCATCCAGACTATACTGTCGGCTCCGGAATATAACCGGATCTGCCAAAATGGCTCGCGGGCTCAACCGCCGGTCAGGAATTGAAGGAAGTTCCTTCTCACCTTGCCCCAAAGGCCTATATGAACTTTTCTTGTCTTATGGTACCACCAAATGCGTTAAGAATCAAGCCCCTCGCAGAGAATGAATCGCATTTACCATATCCGGCGCCTTATATACAGCCGAACCGGCTACCAATACCGTAGCTCCAGCCGCAATCAACTGGGCCGCATTGTCCGGCGTTACGCCGCCGTCCACTTGAATATCAGTTTGAAGGCCTCTTTCGTTCAGCATCTGCCGTAATTTGCGCACCTTCTCCAGGCTGGAAGGAATGAAAGCCTGGCCGCCAAAACCTGGGTTGACACTCATAAGCAATACCATATCCAGTTCAGGCAAGATTTCTTCCAACAGGCACAACGGCGTGCTGGGATTGAGAGAAACCGCCGCTTTCAGGCCGGCTTCTTTAATGGCTTGAATGACGCGATGAAGATGCGGCGTCGTCTCCAAATGCACCGTCAAAATATCGGCGCCCGCCTTAGCAAAGTCGGCTATATAATTCTGTGGCGCTTCCACCATGAGATGCACGTCAAAAGGCATTTTAGTCACTTTGCGCAGACAGGAGACAACAGGAGCGCCGAAGGTCAGATTCGGCACAAAATGTCCGTCCATTACATCAATATGAACCCAATCCGCTCCAGCCGCTTCGATGGCCGCCACTTCTTCTCCCAACTTAGAAAAGTCAGCAGATAAAATGGAAGGAGCAATACGCACCATTTGTTTCATGATTATCAATATCCCTTCTTGGCCTCGCGAATTTGGCCGATAATTTGCTGATACGATTCATAACGGCAGACGGCAATAGCGCCGTCCGCCACAGCCTGTTTCACTGCGCAATCCGGTTCCGCCAGATGCAGGCAGCCGTTAAAGCGGCACTGTCCTATATAAGGCTGCAACTCTGGAAAGCAAGACTCCAGCTCCCGCTCGCCAATTTGCGCAAATTCGGTCTGGCTGAATCCGGGCGTATCCACAACGTAGCCGCTCTGATCTTCAAGGGGAAGCAGCATCGCGAAACGAGTGGTATGACGGCCCCGGGAAATTTTCCGGCTCAAACCGCCTGTTTCCAGGGAAAAGCCTGGATAAAGGCGATTAAGCAGTGTGGATTTGCCAACGCCCGAAGGACCGGCAAAAGCGGTAATACGGCCCTGCAGACATTCCGTAAGAGCCTCCAAACCATAGCCGCTTTGCGCCGAAAGGGTAAATACCCGATAGCCCACCTGCCGAGCATATAAATCATATAAGGGCTGCAAGTCCTGCTCAATATCCGGTTCGTCCACCTTGTTAAAGCATAAAAGCGGCGAAAATCCAGCATGTTCGCATAGCACAAGGAAGCGGTCAATCAAAACTGGGCTTGGAGCTGGATTGGTGGCCGCAAAAACAAGCACCACCTGATCTACATTGGCCACAGGCGGACGAATTAGACAATTACGTCGCGGCAGAATTTCTTCAATAACGCCGCTGCCGTCTTCCGGCACATCCTGAAATACAACATGATCTCCCACCAGCAGAGAAAAACGTCCTTTTTTAAATTTTCCCCTTAAACGGCAGGGAACTTCCCTGCCGTTTTCTGCCTGCACGTAGTAATAACTGTTATAGGCCTTAACCACTATGCCCTTCATCAAGCCCTCCTCATCCATTTACACACTAGGGAGTCTGTTCCTGCAGCAAATTACCATTGACATAGACTTGCACCTTCATGGAGCCGCTGCCTTCTACGGTTTTCTCCACCCTGTCTCCGGGTTTATGCACGCTTTCATAAACAATGCGCCGGCCGCCGCTGTCAGTCACTGCAATTTGTACGGCTTGTCGCTGCGGTCCGCTAGGCACGGTAAACTGTACAGCGCTGCGATGGCTGCC
>CAZKCR010000008.1:8916-27638 GCA_964551055.1 uncultured Anaeromusa sp.
CTTGTCGCTGCGGTCCGCTAGGCACGGTAAACTGTACAGCGCTGCGATGGCTGCCGCCTCCCCCGCGTCCTAAGGTTACATCAATATAGCTTCCTTCCGCAGCTTCGCTTCCGGGAGCCGGGTTTTGCGACGTAATAACACCAGAAGCGGCGCTTTCTTCAGTCACCTTGCCCAAGGACAATTTAAGGGCGCTCAGCTTCGCCGTGGCATCAGGAACGGAAAGCCCTCGAATATCCGGCACGCCGACTTTCTTTTTATCATCACCCTTACTGACAATAATATCCACCGGTGTATTTTTAGCGACTTGCGCCGGCGGACGCGGGTTTTGGGAAACAACCGAGCCAGCAGGCACGTCATTGCTGGCCTGTTCGGTAATCCGCCCCACTACAAGACCGGCGTTGCGAAGCTGCAGCTCTGCATCGCTGCGGGATAAGCCTCGCAAATCAGGCACAATCGCCATATCACCGCCTTTGCTGACAAGAAGCGTAACCATGCGCTGCTCTTTAACAACCGCTCCTGCTTCCGGATACTGCGAAATAACTTGCCCCGGAGGCACCTTAGGATCATATGATTCGGAAATACTAACACGCAAATTCAAATTTAACAGAGAATTTTTCGCTACATCCGCTTGTTGCCCTACCACATTGGGCACAGTAACTTCGCTGCTGCTCCAAAATTTCCCGTAAGCCATAAACGCCCCGGTGCCAAAACCAATCAAGAGCAGCATGACCAGCGCAAAGATCAGATATGGCGTTCGTTTTTTTGCCGGCGGCTTGCCCGAAGGTTCTGCAAAACCGCGTTTGAGACGCATGGTCTCGTTCCGATGCAAGGCTCCCAAATCCTGTTTTATAGTTGCAGAACGATCCTGTGGTCCCTGCCAGTCCATCGGCGTCAACAGTTGGGTAGCAAATTCATCGGCAGGACGGTCTCCATCCCGTTCCAAAAGACCCATGGCCAGCCGCAAATCAGCCAGCATATGTCCGGCGCTTTGGTAGCGTTCCGACGGCACTTTGCGCATAGCTTTCAGCACGATGGCTTCTACCATGGGAGGCAGATCCTCGCGGCGCAAGCCAGGTGAATCCGGTTCCTGCTGCAGATGCTGCAAAGCAATAGCTACCGGAGATTCTCCTTGGAAGGGCAATGTACCTGTAAGCATTTCATATAAGACAACACCCAAAGAGTAAATATCAGACTGTGCGCTCACAGGCAGTCCTTTGGCCTGCTCCGGTGAAAAATAATGCACGGAACCGAATACAGTTCCTGTATGGCTCATTGTTGTCGAGGTAACCGCCCGGGCAATACCGAAATCCGTCACCTTCACCCGACCGCCCGGTTGAATCAAAATGTTGTGCGGCTTAATATCGCAGTGTACTAATTGGTGTTGATGGGCGTGATCAAGAGCTTCGGCAATATTAGACGCTACCTGCAGCGCCTGTACTAAAGGCAGCGGCGCATGCTGTTGAATTTCTTCTTTCAGCGTCCCGCCGGAAACGTATTCCATGACAATATAGTGAGTATCTTGGTCGCATCCCACATCATACATATTGACGATATTCGGATGGGACAGTTTGGCCGCCGCCTGCGCTTCCCGGCGAAAGCGGCTGATAAATTCCTGGTCGTGAGTAAATTGCTGGTGCAGCACTTTGACGGCAACAGGACGTTCCAAAAGATCATCCTGCGCACGATATACCGTAGCCATGCCGCCGCCGCCAATTTTCTCCAACAGTTTATAACGATGAGCCAGTATGCGGTTCACCATTGAAGCTCCACCTCCCTAGCGAAATGCAGCGCGAAATACTTGTCGCGCAATTGGTGCAGCAACAGCGCCGCCGCTGCCGCCGTTTTCTACAATTACAGCAATGGCTACGGTTCTCTTGCCTTCTTGGGCAAAACCCATAAACCATGCATGCGGTTTTCCATGAGGATTTTCAGCCGTACCGGTCTTGCCGCCGACGACTAGGCCGCTGACAGCTGCTGCGCCGCCAGTTCCATCTTGAACTGTCAGCAGCATCATGCGCCGCACTTCCTCAGCAGCAGCGCGCTGCTCCAGCGTCAGCCACACCTTGTCTGTAACGAAAGACAAAGGCAGACCGTTTCGCGCGATAATCTGAGACAATAGTCGCGGCTGCGGCAGCAGCCCTTGGTTGCTGTAGCCAGCCGCCAGCATGGCCATCCGCAGCGGTGTCACCACCAGGTCTCCCTGGCCTATGCCCGTCTGCGCCAACTCACCTGGCGTCAATTGTGAGAAATTCGGCGTTCTAGGCGCATTTTCCTCTAAAAAACTGCCTAAAGGCCGGAAAAACCCTTGATGTTCTAATGCCTGCCGCATACCATCCCGACCCAAAGAAAGGGCCAATGAGCCAAAAGCCACATTGCAAGATTCCGCCATCGCCTGACGCAGCGTCAATTTGCCGTGCGCCTTGCCATTGGCTTCCGTCATTTCGTAATCACTGCCAATGCGCAAATGACCGTCGCATGAAAAGACTGTATTGGCCGTCGCCTTACCGGAAGCCAGCGCTTCATAAGCAGTGACGGTTTTGAAAATCGATCCCGGCGGATATTGACCATACTGAGCCCGATTTAAGAGCGGTGTCTCTTCTTGATTTTGCAGCGCACTCCATTGCGCGTCCAAACGATTCGGATTATAAGCAGGTCGGCTGACCATGACAAGAATCTCACCGCTTTGCGCATCAAGCAGCACCACGCTGCCCCGGCGATTACCCAAGGCTTCATAGGCCGCTTCCTGCAAATGGGCGTCCACGGTTAAACGTACATCATTGCCCAGAGCTCCGCCGTGCTGCATGGCTTTCAGCAGACCTTCCCAACGGCGATCAGAAGTCATGTGTCCAGACAGTTCGTTGGTATACTGCAGTTCCGCGCCGCTTTGACCATAGCGAGGATGCGTATAACCGACGGCATGGGCCGTGACTGCCCCATAGGGGTAATAGCGGTACCACGAACCGTCATCCTGACGCCGCGATTCCGCCAGTACTTCACCATGACGGTCCAGAATGCGCCCGCGCTCTTCCAACTGCGTTTCACCGCCGCGGCGGTTCAAGGGATGAGCTGATAATTCATCCGCCTGAAACAACTGCACGTAAGCCAAGCGTCCTAAAAGCAGCAAAAACAAAAAAAACAAAAAGAAAAAAGTGTTGCGAATCAGCCGAAACAAGTCGTCATTCATCATGATTGCCGCTCCTTTCCGACAGAGCGGCCAAGATGCCTAAAAGCAGAAAGTTAGAAACCATAGAGCTGCCGCCATAGCTTAAAAATGGCAGCGTAATCCCTGTAAGAGGAAACGCTTTGATAACGCCGGCCAAGATGAGCAGCACCTGTATGGCCAGATTAAAAGCTAAACCGCCTCCCAATAAGAGCACAAAGGGTTCCCGCGAGCCACGAACCGTCCAAAAGGCGCGGAAAATAAGCAGCAGATAGACGCACAGCACGCCGCCGGCGCCAACCAAACCCCATTCTTCGCCAATAGCGGCAAAGATAAAGTCGGTATGCACTTCGGGAATCATCGCCGGATAGCCCAGAAAAAGTCCTGTTCCCAAAATATGCCCCCACCCCAAGGCAAACAAGGACTGCACAATCTGATAGCCGCGCCCGGTCGCATCCGCCCAAGGATCCAGCCAAATGTCCACCCGCGTCTGAATGTGCCCGTAAAAAGCATAACAGGCAACTGATCCAAGGAGGAACAAAGCAAAACCCAACACCAGCCAATCCCATTTTCCGCTAGCCCAATACAGCATAACTAAAGCAATACTGTAATATAAGAGAGCGGATCCTAAATCTCGTTCCGCCACCAGCACCAGCATGGACATCAGCCATACGCACAATACAGGAGCAATAAAACGCCCCCTCGGCAGACGCAAAGGACCTATACGCACAAAGTCTTGGCAGAGCAATTCACGTCGTTCCGACAGATACGCGGCAAAAAAGATAATTAAGAACAGCCTGGCGAACTCTGCCGGCTGAAACCGAATGGGCCCCAGTACCACCCAGCTGCGGTGTCCATTGATATCCACGCCGAAAATTACAGCAGATACCAGCAAAATCAGGCCGATAAGACCGCAGGTGTATTTGTACCGTTTCCAAATATGGATCTTTTGAAAGCTGTAGCGCGCCAGAAAGAACGCCGCCAACCCGCAACCAATCCAGACAGCCTGAGAAGTAACCAATACCGGTTTGAGTCGTCCCAGTAAAATCAACCCCATAGAACATAGGAACGCAGGAAAAATGAGATATAATGCTTCCCAATAGCGTAAAAAACGCTGAGAAAGCAAAAAAGCGCCGGATACTGCTGCACCAATCCCCATCAACTGCGGCAGTTTTGCTTTGCCGTCAGGCCAATACAAGCTAAGCAGCAGAAAACCGCAAAGCAAAAACAGGGCGTTAAAAAACAACAACCGGCTTTCGGCCTGCATTAATCGTTTCATGATACATCAACCTGTCCAACTTCCACTAAAATGGCGCTGATATTGTCATGACCACCAGCATTGTTGGCTGCAGAGATCATTAAATTCACTCTTGTTTTTAAAGACTCGCTTTTATGTTCAGACAACAATTGCTGCAATTGCTTTTCATCCAGCAAGCCGCTAAGACCGTCACTGCATAAAAGCAGACAATCGCCTGCTTTTATCTCCAGCACGCCTACGTCGGCTTCTATTTTTTCTTGTGTTCCCAACGCTTTTGTCAGGACATTACGACGCGGATGATGCCGCGCTTCTTCCGCACTAATGCTGCCGGCCCGCACCAATTCCCAAACCAACGAGTGATCGGTTGTGATTTGCTGCAGCTGCTCTGCTCGATATAGATATAGGCGGCTATCCCCGATATGAAGCCAGTAAGCATGAATTCCATCTAAATAGACAGCGCTCAAGGTTGTGCCCATGCCGGCTAAACGCTCCCGTTTACGAGCCTCTTCGTACACCGCTTCGTTAGCGGCGCAAGCTGCAGCAGTCAGTTTCTCCGGCCATGAACCGCTTTCTTGACCTTGATTTAAAAACTCTTGAAACGAAGTCAGCGCCAGTTGGCTGGCGATTTCTCCCGCAGCATGCCCACCCATGCCATCGGCTACGGCAAAAAGAGGAGCGCTTACCAGCAAGCTGTCTTCGTTCTTTTCCCGTACAAGGCCGATATCGCTATTGCCAAAAGCCTTCACGTCTTGCTCACCTCTCAAATTGGAAGACCACGGAGCCAATCTGAATCCGGTCTCCTGTTTGCAATACCACATCTCCTTGTGCGGCTTGCTCATTCACACGCGTTTGATTCGTACTGCCCAAATCAGTTAACACATAGCGTCCTTCCGGGTAGCGGGTAATAGAAGAATGCTCATAAGAGACAAAAGGATCATTGACAATAATATCGTTATGCTCGCCTCGCCCTATAGAAAGTGATGCGCGAACAGGAAACACTGTTTGCCTAAGAAGCTGTTGCGCATCATCAACAACTCGCAATTGCGCTCCGCCGGAAAAAGATTTTTCTTTTTCCGGAGAAATACCGACACGCAGTCTGCTGCCGCGTACCAGTTCTCCCATTAGCCTGAGCAGACGAAATAGAAAGATCAACAGTAAAAAAAGCAAGACGTATTGCAGTATCGTCGAAAATAGAGCCCCCCATACAGAGGGTTGAAACAACGATTGCCAATCAAATTTAAGCCAAGCAGGCAAATTAGCGGTCATTGTTTTCCACCTCATAACGCAACACCGTATGGCCGATGCGAACTAAATCGTCAGGTTCCAACACTTGCCTCATAATACGATGACCGTTGACAAAGGTGCCGTTAAGACTTTTAGCGTCATAAAGGACATGACGATTGTCTTCCCATTGGACATAGGCATGCAATCGACTGGAATTGCGATCTTCCAGGGGGATTTCATTTTGTTCCCGCCGTCCCATATTAACGCGGCCGTCAGCGCAGATAAAACGCTTGCCAACGCCAGGGCCCTCGTGTATGCACAAAGAAGCAAGGAGCACAAAGCTTTTCCTCGGCGATAAAAGCGATGCCCCGGCAAGTGTCTGAAACACCCTGGTACATCCTTCTTCCTCGCGGCTTTCTGCCTGAGGGACTTTTTGCACGACCATTTTAAACATTCCTGAAGATAAATTGTCGACAGGATCCAAAAAAATGGGTAAATCTCGCTGTACATCCAAACCCATTTCGGCAGCTTCCTCTAAAAGGCGCCTAGACAACCAGGCAGTTACCCCTTCGGACATTGGTTTTTGCGGTTTTTGCAGCTGTTCATAGTCCTCTTGAGAAACTTGAATATGAACCTCTTCTAATAAAAAACCCTGCGCCTGCTCTTCTTCCAGGCGTTTAACCAAAGCCAACAGCAATTCGGCCGGCTGTAGTTGACTCGCCAATTTGCGATTAAAAAACCCTTCAATGCCAGTTTCCAGGAAACTTTCGAAACGACGCATTAGTTTCACGTTTCTTCCTCCTTGGCGCTTTCGTTGCGATTCCGGTTGCGCAACTGTCCGCAAGCCGCTTGAATATCTACGCCCCGTTCCCTGCGGACCGTAACGGCAATGCCGCGAGTCTGCAAAACTTGCGCAAACGCCTCGACACGCTGCGGAGACGGCCTAGCAATTCCCCTCTCCGCTACGGCATTAACAGGAATCAAATTCACATGACACAAGCGTCCTCGCAGTAACCCAGCCAGCTCTTCCGCCTGCTGCTGCGAATCGTTCCAGTCTTTCATTAGCGTATACTCATACGTAATTCGACGCCCTGTAGCTTCTGCATATGCATCGGCCGCCGCCAACAGCGACTGCAACGGATAGGTGCGGTTCACAGGCATGATTCGCGAGCGCAGCTCATCATTGGGCGCATGCAAGGAAATCGAAAGCGTCAACGGCAGTCCTTCCTGACGCAGCCGCTCCATGGCCGGAACAATGCCACAGGTAGACAACGTCATATGCCGGTACCCCAGACCCAGCACTTCCGGCTCATGACACAGCCGCATAAAACGCAGTACTTCATCGTAGTTATGCAACGGCTCGCCAGAACCCATAATAACAAAGCTGTGCAAACGGCCCGCCTGCAGACGGTTGAGCTCTCGTTGAGCAAAAAGAACCTGCGCCAGCATTTCCGCCGCTGTCAGATTGCGTTCCAAGCCATGCAAGGTAGAGGCGCAGAACACACAGCCCATAGCGCAGCCAGCCTGCGAAGAAACGCAAAGACTGTACCCGTAAGGATGCTCCATTAGCACCGTTTCCACACGAATGCCATCGGCAAACCCTAAAAGATACTTACGAGTTTTCCCGGCCGCATCGGCTTCTTGGGCAACCACCTCTGGCCAGCCAATTTGCGCCCGCTCTTCTAAAAAAGTCCGCTCTTTTTGTGAGATATTGGTCATCTCTATAAAAGAAGCCGCACCTTTGTTATATATCCATTCCAGGATCTGCTTACCCCTGTACCGTTTTAACCCCAGGGAAACGACAGCCTCTTCCGCCTGCTGTCGGGACAGTCCTAAAAAAGAAATCATGCATCCACATCCTTTACCTTGCGCAGCCGACAAAGAAAGAAACCGTCTGTGCCGTCGATATGCGGCCAAAACTGCACCATCGCTTCTCCCTGCCGCGGCACAGGCAACATTGCGCCTGCGTCTTCCAGCTCAAACTCCGGATGCCGCGCCAAAAACCATTCTATATTTTGGCGATTTTCCGCCGGTTCCACGGTACAGGTACTGTAGACTAAAACGCCTCCAACCTTTAGAGCCGGAGCGGCTCCTTCGAGGATTTCCCGTTGCAACGTCGTCAATTCCTCAATTTGGCCGATCTCCTTACGCCAGCGAGCATCCGCCCGCCGACGCAGTACGCCGAGTCCCGAACAAGGAGCATCTACTAATATCCGATCCGCTTGAGCCGGCCAAGTTTTGCCAATATCCCTTGCATCCAGACACCGAGGCCGAATAACACCCAGTCCCAAACGATCGGCATTATCCTGCAGCAAATCCATTTTATGAGCATGAACATCACAGGCCCAAATAAGCCCTTTATTTTGCATTCGTTCTGCCAAATGCGTCGTCTTTCCTCCTGGCGCAGCACACGCGTCAATGATCGTCTCTCCCGGCTGCGGCGCCACTACGTGCGCTACCAGCATAGAACTTTCATCCTGCACCTGGTATAATCCGTCGCGAAAGGAAGCCAACGACGCTAAAGGAGGCGCCTCCAATAACAACAGTCCTTCCGGCGCCAGAGAAGACGGCTCGCAACGCACGCCTTCTTCGGTTAGCCGTGCTTGCAGCTCTTCACGACTGATGCGTTGCAAATTGGTTCGCACGGAAAGCGGCGGCGGCTGATTATTAAACCGACAGAGAGCTTCTGTGCCTTCAAATCCCAGTTGCGCCAACCAGCGTTCCACCAGCCAACGCGGATGCAGATGACGCAAAGACAAGCATCCTGCCGCATCCTCAGCGGCTTGCGGATATGCTATTTTTTCGGGTTGCCGCAACAAAGACCGCAACACGCCATTGACAAAACGAGCTACGCCGATATGGCCATTTCGTTTTGCCAGCTCCACCGCCTCATTGCAGGCGGCCGAGGGAGGTATGCGGTCTAAAAACAAAAGTTGATAAACACTCATGCGCAAAATATCCCGAATAACCGGGGTCAGCTTGCTCAGAGGACGATTTAGAAAATGGCTCAAAGCCCAGTCCAACGTCCCCTGCGCTTTCAGGGTTCCATAAACAAGTTCCGTTACAAGGCGCCGATCCTGTACGGACAATTCTCGCTGTTTCGCCAGTTCTTTCGCTAAGGCGATGTTGGCATAGGCGCCGCGAACCGTGACATCTTGAATTACTTTTAAAGCAATGGCTCTAGCATTCATGCTCTCTTTCAGGCCTTTCTTCCATTGGTATCAATAAATTGCAGCACTGCCTGCTCAACAGCCGACATTTGTACCTTAGTATTGCAGCAAGGTCCAAAAGGACGCTCGTTCAAAACGCCGATAACCGGCAATGGAAATACATCTTGGATGCCGCTGGTCAAATCCCGTTCACAGGCAATGGCCAACACCGCCCTGGGTCGCAATGTTTTAATTACCTTGCGAGCCAAGGTTCCTCCTGTGACAATGGCCACATGGACACCGTATTTCTGTGAAAGGCGCAGCAGTTCGCCCACCTGGCAGCCGCCGCAGTCCTTACAGTTGGCAATGTCGCGAGTAATCTTATGGGGACAAGTATCCAGTTGAATACAATGAGGCGTTAAAATCAACAGTTGTTCTGGTTTGACTTTGACATGTTTTTGTCGAATCAGTTGATTGCTGACTTCGATAAAAGACCGCTCCACCCGTTCCTTGTTCACATCCAGTAAACGTCCCAAAAAAGTCGCCAAGGGAAAGAGCATGTTAATAACCGTCCAAGCCACGCCCTTGAAAATACCAAAGGTCGGCAACCCAACTAAAGCCAAAATCACGCCCATAACGCTTAAAGCTCCTACTGCCAGCACTAACAGCAGCATAGCGCCCAAAAGCAGTGGCAAATGCTGGCTGATGGAGGACAGCCCCGGAGCACTGACCTTCCATAAACCGTAGGTAGAAAGAGCCGCCACAACCAGGCTGGCCAAAAGCAAGGCCAAAAACAAGCGTTTTTTAGGTCTGGTCATGACTTGCATCATCTCCATCCGTCTTCCTCCTTATACCAACCTGTCTCCAGGTTGCAAGGAATAGCCGCAGGCGCATTCCGAAGCTTTCATACGACGCTTGTTTTCCGGCTGCACTTCCAGCAATTCCAATAAACCATCGCCAGTTTCTACAACAAACCCCTCTACAGACAAACGAGCAATACGCCCGGGAATCGCTCCCTCGGCAGCAGCTTCTTCACAAACGCGGCTTTTCCAAACTTTCAGCCGTCCCCCTGCATACCGGCAGTAAGCTCCCGGCCAAGGCGAGAGCCCCCGAATGCGATTATGCAGTTCCTGAGCTGAACGAGTCCAGTCCAGTTGTTCTATTTCTGCCTTTAAAAGCGGTGCATACGTTGATACCGTATGATCCTGCTTGGCACGAGGCGCCTTGCCTTCGGCTATTAAAGCCAACGTTTCCCGAAGTAAAGCAGCGCCTTCCTGCATCAGTTGATCATGAATATCCCCGGTGGATGCGTCTTGCGTAATGGCAATCTCGCTTTTGAGAATCATATCGCCCGTATCCAGTCCTTCATCCATGTACATGGTTGTCACGCCGGTTTTTTCTTCTCCCTGCATGACCGCCCAATGAATAGGAGCGGCACCTCGGTAATACGGCAGCAATGAAGCATGCACATTAATGCACCCAAGAGGCGGAATCGCCAAAATAGCAGGAGATAAAATCTGCCCAAAAGCAACAACTACCATCACGTCCGGCGCCAACTCCTGCAGCACTTGTTCAAACTCCGGCGTTTTGATTTTTTCCGGCTGTAATACTTCCAGACCGTGCTCAACTGCGCAGGCTTTTACCGGTGAAAAAGACAACTTGCGTCCGCGCCCCCGAGGCCGATCCGGCTGCGTGATAACCGCCGCCACTTCGTGACCTGCCGCCAACAGCGCTTCCAAGCACGGCACCGCGAAATCCGGGGTTCCCATAAAAACAACACGAAGAGACTTCATGACGAAGCCCCCTCTTTTTGCAGCGAATCAGCCTTTTCCACAAACAGCACGCCATCTAAATGGTCCATTTCATGCTGCAACGCTCTCGCCAAAAGGCCACTACCGGTTACGCGGATTTTCCGACCGGAGCGATTCAGTCCTTCCACCACGACTTTTTCATAACGCTCCACTTCCCCAAAAACTCCGGGAACGCTTAGGCATCCCTCCAGGCCCTTCTGACAGCCTTCTTTTTCTAAAAGCACCGGATTAATTAGCTCAATTAATCCTTCTCCCACATCAATAACAACCACCCGCAACTCCACGCCTACCTGCGGCGCGGCCAAACCGACTCCATCTGCCGCTTGCATGGTTTCCGCCATATCATCCAGCAGTTTCTTAATTTTTCCGGTGACTTTTTCCACCGCCTGACACTGTTTTTTCAAAACAGGATCGCCGGCTTTACGTATTTCTAGAGTAGCCATTGTGGCCCCCTCCTTTTTACACTTGATAGTACTTCGCAATATCTTATTGTATCATAATCAGGCTAAAAACTCCATGAACAGTATCTGACATCTCCATTAAATCAGATCCATTTTAGACTGTTGCTACAACACATGCAGCGGATCCACATCAATGGTAATCTGCGGATCTCCTTCAATAGACAGTTTGCATAACGCTTCTTTCACAATCTCCGGCTGCCAGCATTTTAAAAACAACTGCATGCGAAACAAATTTTGAATTCTTGCCAACGGCGCCGGACATGGTCCCATAATGTCCGCAGCCCCCTTGGGAAGTTGGGCTTTTAACAGATCGGCTACTTGTGCTGCTTTGCGCTGCGCTGGCAGTTCTTCTTCCACGGCAATCGTCAAAGAAATCAAACGTGAAAAAGGAGGATACCCCAAGGCTTTACGAAAAGACCGCTCTTCACGGCAAAAGCGCAGAAAATCTTGCTGCTGCGCCGCTGCAACGGCATAATGTTCGGGATTATACGTCTGCACTACCACATTGCCGGCCTTTTCTCTCCTGCCGGCCCTGCCTGCAGCTTGGGTAATCAAGGAAAAAGCCCTCTCCGCCGCCCTAAAATCCGGCAAATGCAGCGAGCTGTCAGCCGCAATGACGCCTACAGCCGTTACAAAGGGGAGATCATGACCTTTAGCCACCATTTGCGTCCCCAATAAAATATCATACCGCCGCTCTCGAAAAGCCGTTAAAATATCTTCGTGCGCATGCTTTCGTCCTACCGTATCCTGGTCCATACGAGCAATCCTCGCCTCTGGCCAGTTACGCCGCAATTCTTCTTCCAATTTCTGCGTACCGCTGCCAAAAAAACGGATATAGCGACTGGAACAAACAGGACAAACATCGGGTACATGCTCTTGATAATCGCAATAATGACAGCGCAGTATCTTGGCGGATGCATGGTAAACCAGCGAAACGCTGCAATGGGGGCATTCCATGGTATGGCCGCATTCGCGGCACATAACAAAGGTAGCGTAGCCGCGGCGATTCAGAAGAATGATCGCCTGTTCCTGCTGCCTTAAAGCCGAATCCAAAGCCGCATGCAGTTGCCGCGAAAGAATTTTGCGGTTTCCTCGCTTCAATTCCTGCCTCATGTCCACAACTGCCACTTGCGGCAGAGGAGCCGCAGTAGCTCTCTCCGGCAACTCCAGCAGCGTTCCATCTTGACTTGAGGCACGTTCATATGTTTCCAGAGAGGGAGTCGCACTGCCTAAAAGCAGGACCGCTCCTGTTTGCCGACAGCGTTCTCTCGCTACATCGCGTGCATGGTATTTGGGGCGTTCTTCCTGTTTGTAAGCGCCGTCATGCTCCTCATCCAAAATCACCAAGCCCAAACGATGGACTGGTGCAAAAACAGCCGAACGGGCGCCGATAATCACGCCAGCCTGTCCGCTGTGAATGCGATCCCAGGCATCCAGCCTCTCTCCTTCAGAAAGACGACTGTGCCAGACAACAACCTGCTGCTCCCCAAGGACTGCTCGAAAGCGCCGCACTAATTGCCCTGTTAAGCCAATTTCAGGCACCAGAACAATCGCCTGCCGTTTGTTGCACAGAGTCTTGCTCACAGCCTCTAAATACACTCGCGTCTTGCCGCTCCCAGTAACGCCAAAAAGCAAAAATTCCTTGAGCGCACCTCCATTCAGACCCTCGACAATCGCTGCCATCGCCTGTTGCTGCGCTGCATTTAACGCTTCTAATTCGCTCGTTCCTTCACTTAGATAGCCATCCTGGCGATATACGCGCCGTTCCTCGCGTCGGACCAAGCCTGCCTCAGTCAATGCTTTCAGCACGCCCAAGCTAATGCCGTTTTGAGCAAGCTGAGAACGTGAAAGACAGCAATGCTCCCACAACCATTGCAAGGCCGCCGCCTGGGATTTCTTACGTTCCAAGCCTCGTAGCGCCACTTGTCGTTCCTCTTCAGAAAGATCTTGAGCCAACCAAACGGATTCTGTTTTTTCTTGCGTTCGCCGCCGTCCTTGCCAATAGCTTTCCGCCAGTCCCAGACGGCACCAACGACGCAAAACGCGAATTCCATCCTCTCCTGCTTGTTGATCGAAGCTTTTTTCCGTCCAGGAGCTTCGCTCTTTAAACAAGTTCCATAGCGCCAATTCCGCCAAAGAGAAACCTTCCGGTTCCGCTTCACCAGCACAGTAAACTCGTTCGGTACGTACACTGCGCTTACCCGGCACAAAAAGCCGCAGCGCCTCCGCCAACGTGCATAAATAATAGCGGCTGAGCCACTGTGCCGTGGACAAGGCCGCTTCATCAAACCAAGGTGCTAAATCCAGGCAGGAACTAATCTCTTTCAATTTGCTCGCTTCTTCTTGCGGGCAACTGCGCACCTGCCAAACAAAGCCCTCTTCCAGTCTGGCTCCAAAGGGAACCAGCACCCGACAACCGCGCTGAACTTCTCCTCGCAACGCAGCAGGAACCGCATAGGTAAAAGGTTTTTCCACCCGCCTGGCGGCAATATTTACAAGCACATCCGCCACAACCGTTTCCATCAATTCATCCCTTTCACCATTGTTGTTATATATCTAGTATAGTGGAAAGCGCCTGGAGATGCCATACAAAATCAGATCATAAACCCTTTCGTGTATTTCGTGTATTTCGCGGTTCGTTGTCGCCATCCCTCCACTTTATATCCGACCAAGAAAAAACAGCCCTGACCGAGCAAAAACTCGATCAGGGCTGTTTCTATTATGCTTAGATTTTTGCGTCGCTGCGAATGGCAGCGGCTTTGTCTGTCTGCTCCCAAGGAAGTTCGACATCGGTACGGCCAAAATGACCGTAAGCGGCTGTCTGACGATACAAGGGACGGCGCAAATCCAGCATTTTAATAATGCCAGCTGGCCGCAGATCAAAGTGCTTTTTAATCAGCTCCGCGATCAACACTTCTTCCACCTTGGCCGTGCCGAAGGTTTCCACCATGATGGATACCGGCTGCGCCACGCCAATGGCGTAAGCCAGCTGAATTTCGCATTTATCCGCCAAGCCTGCAGCTACGATGTTTTTAGCAACATACCGCGCTGCATAAGCGCCGGAACGGTCTACTTTTGTCGGATCCTTACCGGAGAATGCGCCGCCGCCATGACGCGCCATGCCGCCATAAGTGTCGACGATGATTTTACGTCCCGTCAGTCCGGCATCCCCCTGGGGGCCGCCCACCACAAAACGTCCGGTAGGATTGATATAATACTTGGTGTTGTCATCCAAAAACTTAGCCGGCACAACAGGCTCAATAACATGCTTGCGTAAATCCGCTTCGATTTGCTCGCGAGTTGTTTCCGGACCGTGTTGAGTGGAAATAACGATGGCGTCAATGCGCACCGGCACGCCGTCTTCATATTCCACGGTCACCTGGGTTTTGCCGTCAGGACGCAGATAATCCACTACATCCGTTTTGCGGATTTCCGCCAGACGACGTGACAGTCGGTGTGCCAACGCAATCGGCAACGGCATAAATTCCGGAGTTTCATTCGTAGCATAACCAAACATCATACCCTGGTCGCCAGCGCCAATGGCTTCCATCAAGTCAGTGTTGCCTTGTTTTGCTTCCAAGGCTTCATTAACGCCCATCGCGATATCAGGCGACTGCTCGCCAATGGATACCATTACGCCGCAGGTGTCGCCGTCAAAACCAAATTTAGCGCGGGTATAACCAATTTCCTTAACGGTCTCCCGGACAATATGCGGAATATCCACATAGCACGAAGTGGTGATTTCACCAACTACATGAACCAGGCCGGTCGTTACCAGGGTTTCGCAAGCTACGCGAGCCTGCGGATCCTTGGCCAGAATGGCGTCCAAAACAGCGTCAGATATTTGGTCCGCCATTTTATCAGGATGTCCTTCTGTTACTGATTCCGATGTAAATAATACTCGTTTTTTCAAGAATGCTTCGCCTCCTATTTGCTAACTAAAAAAGAAACCCTCCCGAAAAAGGGAGGGAACTTGGTTCTTACTCCCATCTCGCATCAAATGATGCAGGAATTGGCACCGTTTTGCCTAAATAGCAATGGTTGCCGCAGCTTCATCGGGCCAGTCCCTCAGCCAACTCTGGATGGTTTGCTTATGCAATTCTAGGGAAAATACAAGTTAAATTATATCGACTTCGTCAGGAAAAAGCAACCGTATCGGCCAACATTTTCTCTAACATATCCCACAAACGGGCGGCTACCTCTTCTTTGGACAGTTGCGGCCACTCCTCCATGGCGCCGTCACGACGCAATATCTTGACAATATTGGTATCGCTTTGAAACCCAGCACCAGGCATAGTAACGTCATTAGCCACAATTAAATCCAGATTCTTCTTTTCTAACTTTTCTCTGGCATGAGCCAGAAGCTCCCTGGTTTCCGCCGCAAAGCCCACTAACAATTGGCTCTGTTTCTTTTCACCCAATTCTTTGAGTATATCAGGGTTTTTCTTCAGAACCAACGTCAGCTGTTCGTCATTCTTTTTAATCTTATGCTCCGCCGGATTCTCAACAGCATAGTCGGCAACAGCCGCCGCCTTCACAACTACTTGAACCTGTGGAAATTCACGCAGCACCGCTTCGCGCATCTGCGCCGCCGACTCCACATTAATCCGTGTCACTCCTGCAGGAGTCTCCAACGCGACCGGACCGGAGACAAGTATAACCTCCGCGCCGCGCCGCGCCGCTTGGGCAGCAATGGCATAGCCCATCTTGCCACTAGAGCGATTGCCTAAATAGCGCACCGGATCAATCGGCTCTCTGGTACCGCCAGCAGTCACCAACACCCGCACTCCTTGAAGACTTTGCTTTTCCTGCAATACTGCAGTTGCTGCTTCAACAACTTCTATCGGCTCCGGCAATCGCCCGGGCCCTTCGGTACCACAGGCCAGCTTGCCACAGGCCGGCGGCAAAATGCGATAGCCTAGCTCCGCCAGCGTCCGTAAATTTTTCTGCACAATTGGATTGAGGTACATATTGGTATTCATTGCCGGCACCAGCAAAACCGGCGCCTTCGTTGCCATCATCGTCGTTGAAAGCATGTCATCGGCAATACCGGATGCCAGCTTGCCTATTATATTAGCGGTTGCCGGAGCCACAATAAACAAGTCTGCTGCTGTAGCCAAGGCAATATGCTCTACATGCCAATTTTTAGGTTCATCCCACATGCTGACAACCACCGGTTGCCCGCTCAACTCCCGAAACGTCAGTGGCGTGACAAATTCAACAGCATGCTGCGTCATAATCACATGTACTGTCGCCTTTTGCTTGCGCAGCCGGCTAACAATCTCCACAGCCTTATAGGCGGCAATGCCGCCGCACACGCCTACCACAACGGTCTTTCCCTCAAACGGCATGGTAGCGCCCCCTTTACTTGATTCCGTGCTTCGTCCGTTCATAGGTAATGCGATCACTAGCAATTTCCTCTAGCGCCACGGTTACTTGCTTCTTGGCGCGTCCTTCTAAGGTTCCTGGTTCTTCATCCAACAAGGTCCGGGCCCGTTTGGCCGCCAAGACTACCAACGTATATTTGCTGTCCACTTTTGTCATCAATACATCTAAAGATGGTTTTATCATATCAATTCCCCCGTATGTGAAATATCCCCAAATTTTTGCATGCTTGCAATCAAGCCAGTGTTGCGCCGCACCCGACATTTTTCCGCCATAACAATGCCCTTAACTTTGGCAACGGCATCGGCCACTATGTCATTAACCAGTACGTAGTCGTATTTAGAAGCCAAGGTTACTTCATGTTCCGCCGCTTGCAAGCGACGTTCAATTACATCCGCTGTTTCCGTGCCGCGGCCGGCAATGCGCCGCCGCAGCTCCGTCAGCGAAGGCGGCATCAAAAAGACAAAAACGCCATCCGGATAGCTTTCCTTTACCTGCAGGGCGCCTTGCGTGTCAATCTCCAGCAAAACATCGCTGCCTGCCTCTAAACGCTCCAGTACATAGTTTCGCGGCGTGCCATAATAATTCCCGTATACTTCCGCCCATTCCAACATGGCTTTTTCTTGAATCATCTCCTGAAAACGTTCTTTCGGCGTAAACCAGTAATTGACGCCATGCACCTCCCCTTCCCTGGGAAGCCTGGTCGTAGCGGAAATAGAAAATTCAAGATAAGGCAGTTGTTGCAACAGTTCTTTGCAGACAGTGCCTTTACCGGTTCCGGAAGGCCCGGAGATTACAATCAAAATCCCTTTGGCTTGCGCCATAGCTGCTTCCCTCGTTTCTGTTTTAGTCTTGAGGATCGCTGCCGCTATCCTTGTTTACCAAGCGATGCGCTACCGTTTCCGGCTGTACCGCGGACAAAATGACATGATCGCTGTCGGCAATGATGACCGCCCTAGTGCGACGTCCGTACGTGGCGTCAATCAGCATGCCCCTGTCACGGGCTTCTTGAATAATCCGCTTGATTGGCGCAGATTCAGGGCTGACTATCGAAATAATGCGGTTAGCAGAAACAATATTACCAAATCCAATATTGATCAACTTGATGTCCATAAATACATCCTCCTAAACGTTAATTCGATCATAATATACTAGCTTATTCTACGTTTTGCACTTGTTCTCGCATTTTTTCCAGCTCGCTTTTCATTTCCACGACGATTTTTCCCAATTCAAAATCATTGGCTTTTGACGCCATGGTATTGGCTTCCCGATTGAGTTCCTGCAGTAAAAAATCGAGTTTCCGCCCCACCGGCTCCAGTACAGACAAGGTAGCCGTAAACTGGTCTAAATGACTGCGAAAACGAACGATTTCCTCTACAATGCCGATGCGATCGGCAAAAAGCGCCGCTTCTTGGAGCACTCTGCTTTCATCGGGAGCCGTTCCCGCCGCTGCTAAAAGTTCTCGCAGCTTAAGGAGCAGTTTTTCCTGATATTCGCAAGCTACTTGGGGCGCCCGGACTTCCACCATCTGCAACCGTTCCCGAAGCAAGGCAATACGCCGCACAAAATCCTCTTGCAAATTGCAGCCTTCCTGACGCCGCATCGCCAGAAGCTGGGATAAAGCCGCCTCTAACGCTTCCTGCAGCACAGGCCAGCGGTTTTCGGCATCTTCCTGCGCTTCCGTTACTCTGATAATATCCGGATAGCGCAGCAGCTGCTCCACCGTCAGCGTTTGGGGCAATCCCAATTGCGTCGCCAACTCCTGGCCCGCTTGAAAATAGGCTTTAGCCAATTCATAATCCACTTGCACATTAGCAGCCTTCGAGCCAACTTCCTCAAAGGAAATAAATACATCTACCCGGCCGCGTTGCAGCTTTGCCGAAACAAGCCGACGTACGCGTTCTTCCAGCACCAACAGTGTTTTAGGCATACGTACGACTACTTCGCCATAGCGATGATTTACCGACTTAATCTCTACTTGCATGCGAAAGCTAGCGCCTTCTTGCACGGAAGAGGCCGCTTCACCGCGCCCAAAACCGGTCATGCTTTGTATCACTGTATCGCCTCCTGTCCGCGCAGGCGGCAGGTCCCGCGAAACACTTCTGTCGCCGGCCCCGTCAGATACACATGATTATCTTCTTCCGACCATTCTACTTCCAATACGCCGCCGTCGAGAGCCACTTTACAGCGTCTCTCCGTCAATCCATTCAACACAGCTGCCGTTACGGTTGCGCAGGAACCGGTGCCGCAAGCCAAGGTAACGCCAGCGCCGCG
>CAZKCR010000009.1:0-10849 GCA_964551055.1 uncultured Anaeromusa sp.
TTTTTTTATTTCTAGATTACGTAATCGATAAAGGAACAATATGGGAAATGCGATATTCTTATTGTAGGGGTGTGAAGATGGAATGATTCTGTCTCGGATTCATCAAGGAGGATGATGCTATGAGAATTACCGAATCGACAGTGAAGCTGAGCAGTCAGCACACGGCGGTGAGCAAAACCCAAGAGCAGGAAACGCTGGAAGCTTGGGTGGACGGCAAACAGGGAGTTAAGACGGGAACAGATGCAGTTAAAGTAGATGTATCGGCGCTAGCCAAGGACCTGCAGCAAAAAGCCGCGGGAACAGAAGCGACGAAAGAAGTGACAGATCCTTTTGAACTGAGCGATGAGAACAAGCGTAAACTGGAAATGCTGCAGCGCTTTATGGAGGCGTTGACAGGGAAAAAGTTTAAATTTGTTGTGCCGCAGTTTGATAAGGAGACGCGTCAGGCGCTGACGACGCAAGGAAGTCTGCAGCTGAATGTTACCGGCAGTGGCGGCAGTAGCAGCGCGCAGGCAAGTCCTCAACGCGTTGGCTGGGGTGTTCGTTACGACTATAGCCGGGAACATTATGAAGCGGAGCAAGTATCCTTTCAGGCGCAGGGACTTGTTAAAACCGGGGATGGCCGGGAAATTCGCTTTGACATGCAAATGAATATGAGCCGTGAATTATATCAGAGCGAGCATGTTAGTCTCAAGGCGGGAGATGCGGCCATTGATCCGTTGGTGATTGAATTTGGCCAACCTTTTGCTAAATTCTCCGGGCAGAAAGTGAATTTTGACCTAGATAGCGACGGCTCGCAGGAAGAAATTCCCTTTTTGGCATCTGGCAGCGGTTTTTTGATGCTAGATAAAAATAATGATGGCAAGGCGACAGACGGCAGCGAATTGTTCGGGCCTTCGACAGGTCAAGGCTTTTCCGAACTGGCTGCATATGATAGTGACGGGAATCAGTGGATTGACGAAAATGATCCGATTTATAACAAACTGCGGATCTGGACTAAGGATACTAATGGTCAGGATCAACTCTTGGCGCTGGGACAAGCTGGCGTGGGCGCTATCTATTTAGGAAATGTATCAACCGAATTTTCCATGAAGGATGCTGCGGGCAACGCTCAGGGGCAGATGCGAACAAGCAGCGTATTTCTTAAGGAAAATGGTCAGGTTGGCATGGTTAAGCAAATTGATTTGGTAGTATGACAAAAAGGACAGCAGGCACATGAATGCTTGCTGTCCTTTGAATTATCTTATGAAAATGGTGCGGGCGAGAGGACTTGAACCTCCACACCTTACGGCAACAGATCCTAAGTCTGCCGCGTCTGCCATTCCGCCACGCCCGCGAGGAAATAAAAATGGTGACCCACGTTGGACTCGAACCAACGACACCCTGATTAAAAGTCAGGTGCTCTACCGACTGAGCTAGTGGGTCATAATGGCTGGGGCGGCTGGACTCGAACCAACGCATACCGGAGTCAAAGTCCGGTGCCTTACCGACTTGGCTACGCCCCAACAGTATGAAATTAATGGGGTGACTAGAGGGATTCGAACCCTCGAATAACGGAGCCACAATCCGCCGTGTTGACCACTTCACCATAGCCACCATGTCTCTGCGACGTGACTTATTATAGACTAGGAAAGGAGGAACTGTCAAGGGTCATTTGGCAAAACATTATTTTATTGGTTTGAGAAGTCGTTGGGCCAGCTGTTTTGCGGTATAAAGAGCTTTGGGTTTCGTAATTATAAGGCAGGTTGGTCATCTTTTTTTAAAATTTGTTAGGAACTAAGTTTTCAAAAAGAGGTGTATTTTATTATTATTAAGGAAGGAAAATAAAATGACGCTAAAAGGTTGACACTGTCCGGGTGAGTGGTATATAATCATATACGTCGCTGAGGGCAGCGGCAGTATAAATGCGGAAGTGGCTCAGTGGTAGAGCATCGCCTTGCCAAGGCGAGGGTCGCGAGTTCGAATCTCGTCTTCCGCTCCAGAAAATTAAACCAGCAGGGAACTGCTGGTTTTTTTGCGTCTATTTCTTGTTTTTCCCCTGGGTGTGTGATAACATATTATGCATGACATGCGCATGTTCGTTTTTGACTGCGCCATGAAGTCTATCATCAGGGAGGATTCGGCATTCATGAAAGTAACTGCAGAAAAGCTCGACAACCATAAAATGACTCTGGAAATTGAAGTACCTCAGGCAGAGGTGGCTAAAGCCATTGATCAGGCTTGCCGTCAAATGGCAGCCCAAGTAAATATTCCTGGCTTCCGTAAAGGCAAAGCGCCGCGGAAAATTTTGGAACAGCGTGTTGGTAAAGAAGCTATTTTAAACGAAGCGTTTGAATTGATGGCTGGCAAAGCCTATGGTCAGGCGCTGGATGAGCAGGAATTAGATCCTGTAACTCGTCCGGAGGTAGAAGTTGTGACGTTGGCGGAAGATCAGCCGCTGGTGTTTAAAGCAACAGTTACGGTAAAACCGGAAGTCACTTTGGGTGAATACAAAAATCTGAAGGTAGAGGCTCCTTCGGCGGAAGTATCCGACGAAGACGTTGAAAAACAGCTGCAGTCCATGCAGGAGCGTCAAGCCAAGATGGTTGTTGCCGAAGGCGCTGAACTGGCCAATGGCGATTTTGCCATTATTGATTTTAAAGGATTTGTTGCAGGAGAAGCCTTTGAAGGCGGCGAAGGTAAAGCATATCCGCTGGAAATCGGCTCCGGTTCCTTTATCCCAGGTTTTGAAGAGCAATTAGTTGGCGCAAAAGCCGGCGAAGAGCGTAAAGTCAATGTAACATTCCCGGAAGAGTATCATGCAGAAGCTCTGGCCGGTAAAGAAGCAGTATTTGAAGTTACGGTTCAAGACGTTAAGCGTAAAGAGCTGCCGGCTCTTGACGACGAGTTTGCCAAAGACGCCAGCATTTTTGCTACTCTTGATGAACTGCGGGCCGATGTGCGCAACAAGCTGGAGCAGACCGCTGCTACTCGTGCGGAAACGGAATTCCGGACTACGGCGATTAAGTTGGCTGTCTCTAATGCGACGGTAGAATTGCCGGAAGTCATGGTAGAGCAACGGATTGAGAATATGATCAACGATCTGGACATCAACCTGCAAAGCCGCGGCATGCGTTTGGAGCAGTACTTGGCTTTCTCCAAAATGGACATGGACGCTTTGAAAGAGCAATATCGTGAGCCTGCTACGGAAGCCGTGAAAGGCGATATGGTTTTGGAAGCCATCGTGAAAGCGGAAAACATTGAAGCAGCTCCGGAAGATTTAGAAGCGGAAATGGTTACCATGGCGGCTGCTTATGGCAGCAAAGTCAAGGATGTGGCTAAAATCATTCAAAAACAGGGTTATACTGGTGCCTTCTTGCAGTCGATTCTGCGTAAAAAAGCAACTCAGTTGATTTTGGATACCGTAGAAAAAGCATAAAGCGCTGTGTAAGGCTGTCTAATTTACATGGAAACTGTTGTCGATTTTCGGCAACAGTTTCACTACCATACAGAGAGGTGTGAAAACATGAGCTATGTGCCGATCGTTGTGGAACAATCCAGTCGTGGAGAACGTTCCTATGACATCTATTCCAGACTCTTGAAAGATCGTATCGTCTTTTTGGGCGGTCCCATTGACGATCACGTGGCCAATCTGGTCATTGCTCAGCTTTTGTTTTTGGAATCGGAAGACCCGGATAAAGACATCCATCTTTATATCAACAGTCCCGGCGGCGTAGTAACGGCCGGCATGGCTATTTACGATACCATGCAGTATATCAAGCCGGACGTATCCACTATTTGCATTGGCTCGGCCGCTTCGATGGGTGCGTTGCTTTTAACGGCAGGCGCCAAAGGGAAACGTTATGCATTGCCGTATGCGCGAGTGATGATTCATCAGCCTCTTGGCGGCGCGCAAGGGCAGGCGACAGATATTGAGATTCAGGCCAAAGAAATTTTACGGATGAAGGAGACTCTGAACGGTATTTTGGCCTCGCATACGGGGCAGCCGTTGGAACGGGTCTACCAAGATACGGAACGGGATTACTTCATGTCCAGCGAACAGGCGTTAGAGTATGGCATTATTGATTCCGTGATTCGGCGGGATGAACGAAATCCGAAGACTCCGGAATAGGAGAGTGAAACTATGTTGAAATTCGGAGACGATAAAAGCCAACTGAAATGTTCTTTTTGCGGCAAGCTGCAAGAGCAGGTGCGCAAGCTGGTAGCAGGTCCTGGCGTCTATATTTGTGATGAATGCATTGAATTATGCAACGAAATCATCGAAGAAGAGTTGGGAGAAGAAGTAGAAGTAGAGCTTACGTCGCTTCCTAAACCCAAACAGATCAAAGATATTTTGGATCAATACGTTATTGGCCAAGAGGATGCTAAAAAAACCTTGGCTGTTGCTGTGTACAACCACTACAAGCGCATCAACTACGGAGCGCGCAAGGACGAGGTGGAACTGCAAAAGTCTAACATCGTCATGGTGGGCCCTACCGGTAGTGGTAAGACATTATTGGCGCAGACGCTGGCCAAGATTCTAAACGTACCTTTTGCAGTTGCGGACGCGACGTCGCTGACTGAAGCAGGCTATGTTGGCGAGGATGTGGAAAACATCCTGCTTAAGCTGATTCAGGCGTCTGACTATGATGTGGAACGGGCGGAAAAAGGGATTATTTATATCGATGAAATCGATAAAATTGCCCGCAAATCCGAAAACCCTTCTATTACGCGTGACGTATCCGGCGAGGGCGTGCAACAGGCGCTCTTGAAAATCCTGGAGGGAACGGTTGCCAGCGTGCCGCCTCAAGGGGGACGCAAGCATCCGCATCAGGAGTTCATTCAGATTGACACGACCAATATTCTCTTCATTTGCGGCGGGGCTTTCAGCGGCGTCGATAAGATTATCAGTGGTCGCGTAGGACAGAAATCCATGGGCTTCGGTGCTGAAATTAAGAGTAAGCATGAGGAGAACATTGGTGAACTCTTGCGGAAGATTTTACCGGAAGATTTGCTGAAATTTGGCTTGATTCCGGAATTTATCGGCCGTCTGCCAGTGATTGTTACTCTGGACGCACTGGATGAAGAAGCGCTGATGCGCATTTTGGTGGAACCCAAAAATGCGTTGGTGAAGCAGTATCAGAAGTTTTTGGAGATGGACGAGGTGCAGCTGGAGTTCCAATCAGATGCGCTGCAGGCTATTGCCAAAGAAGCGCTTAAGCGCAATACCGGAGCTCGCGGTTTGCGCGCTATCATTGAAAGCATTATGCGTAATGTCATGTATGAGGTTCCTTCAAACAGTGAAATTAGCAAATGCACGGTGACGCAAGAAGCGGTTCTCCATCAAGCTGACCCCTTGCTGAGCAAAGAAAAGGAAAAAAAGGGGCGCAGCAAAAAAGAAGAGTCGGCATGAGCTAAAGCCGGTAGGGAGTACCCTGCCGGCTTTCTTGATAATGTGATTGAGAAAATGAATCCTCGTAAAGGAGGACGTAATAAATGAACAATGAAGAAAATTTTACCGCAAAACGTACCTTGCCCTTGCTGCCGTTGCGGGGCATTTTGGTTTTTCCTTATATGATTATTCATTTGGATGTGGGCCGTGAGAAATCGGTTAAGGCTTTGGAAGCGGCAATGGTTGCAGACCGTCAGATCGTTTTGGCGACGCAGGTGGATGCGCAAATTGATACGCCGGCGCCTGAAGAGATCTATCGTTGCGGTACGGTGGCGGAAATTAAGCAATTATTGAAGCTTCCAGGCGGCACGATTCGCGTGCTTGTGGAAGGCTTGCGGCGCGCTCGCATTGAATCTTATGTGGATACGGAAGCCTTTTTCCAAGTAGAAATCAGTGAAGCCGCAGAGGATGTACAAGCGACTCCAGCGCTGGAAGCTTATAAGCGGACCATGGTAGAGGCTTTTGAAAAATGGGCTAAACTGAGCAAGAAAATCCCTCCGGAAACCCTTGTGTCCGTCTTATCGATTAACGAAAGCGGGCGGTTGGCGGACTTGATTGCCAGTCATCTGGCTTTGAAGCTGGAAGATAAACAAATGCTCTTGGAAGCATTGGACGTGGAAGAGCGGCTAGAAAAACTTTGCGATATTTTGGCTAGGGAATTGGAAATTCTTGAATTAGAAAAGAAGATCAGCGGTCAAGTGCGCAAGCAAATGGAAAAAACGCAAAAAGAATATTATTTGCGCGAACAAATGAAGGCCATCCAAAAAGAACTTGGCGATAAAGATGAACGCATGGCCGAGGTGGAAGAATACCGACGGCGCTTGGCAGCGTTGGAGCTGCCTAAGGAAACAGCGGATAAAATCGCCAAAGAGATTGATCGCTTGGAAAAAATGCCGTCTATGACAGCCGAGACGGCGGTTTTGCGCAATTATCTGGATTGGGTTCTGGTGCTGCCTTGGCAGGAAGAAACCGAGGATTTGCTGGATATTACGGCGGCGGAAACCATCTTGAATGAGGATCATTATGGTTTGGAAAAGGTTAAAGAGCGCATTTTAGAGTATCTTTCCGTGCGTCAATTGACGGAAAGTATGAAAGGGCCGATTCTTTGCCTTGTGGGACCGCCTGGCGTGGGTAAAACATCTTTGGCTCGTTCTGTGGCTCGCTCGTTGGGACGTAAATTTGTGCGTATTTCGTTGGGCGGCGTTCGGGATGAAGCGGAGATTCGCGGGCATCGACGTACGTACGTAGGGGCGCTGCCTGGCCGTATTATCCAAGGTATGCGCACAGCTGGCAGCAAGAATCCGGTGTTCTTGCTGGATGAAATCGACAAGATGAGCGCTGATTTTCGGGGAGATCCGTCTTCAGCACTTTTAGAGGTGCTGGATCCGGAGCAAAATAATACCTTTAGCGACCATTACGTAGAGTTGCCCTTTGATTTGTCGAAGGTGCTCTGGATGGTAACGGCGAATGTGCTGCACAGCATTCCAAGGCCGCTTTTAGACCGTATGGAGGTCATTCATCTGGCCGGGTATACGGAAGAGGAAAAGCTGGAAATTGCGAAACAGTATCTCGTGTCAAAGCAGCTGAAGGAAAATGGTCTGAAGCCTAGCAAACTAAATGTACCGGAGAAGGTGCTTGTGCGCTTGATTCGGGAATATACTCGCGAAGCTGGCGTGCGCGGTCTGGAACGGACGATTGCTACGCTTTGCCGCAAAGCAGCTCGGCAGATTGTGCAGAACAAGAAAAAAAGCATCCGCGTCACAGAGAAAAACCTGGAAACCTATATGGGGATTCCGCGTTTTCGTCATTCGCCCTCAGAGAAGAAGAATCAAGTTGGTGTCAGTACCGGCTTAGCATGGACGGAAGTAGGCGGCGATGTGCTGCCTGTTGAGGTTTCTGTGCTTAATGGCAAAGGCGCTTTGCTTTTAACCGGTAAATTGGGCGAGGTCATGCGGGAGTCGGCTCAAGCCGGCGTCAGCTACATTCGTTCGCGAGTTGAGGAGCTTGGCATAGATGAAGAATTCCATGCCAAAAAAGATTTGCATATTCATTTGCCGGAAGGCGCGATTCCCAAGGACGGTCCTTCTGCAGGCATCACTATGGCCACGGCTGTTATTTCGGCTTTGACTGGACGCCCAGTGCGGGGCGATCTGGCGATGACTGGGGAAATTACGCTGCGGGGTCGGGTGTTGCCGGTAGGCGGTATTAAGGAAAAGGTTTTGGCGGCGCATCGCTTGGGAATTCGTACGATTATCCTCCCTAAAGAAAATCGTCGCGATTTAGAAGAGATTCCGGCGGACATTCGCAAGGAACTTCGGTTTGTGGAAGTAGAACACATGGATGAAGTGTTGAAAGAGGCATTGGTGAAATAGGAATGAGTTCAGAAAAAGAACGGTTGGATATTATAAAGGCGCAGTATGTGGCCTCCGCGGTTCGACGAGACCAGTTTCCGGAAGAGGCGTTGCCGGAGGTAGCTTTCATTGGGCGTTCCAATGTCGGCAAGTCGTCATTAATCAATTCGTTGTGCCGTCATCGGGGCTTGGCCCGGACTAGCGGCACGCCGGGAAAAACGCAAACCATTAATTTCTTTAAAGTGCTTATGCGGGAAGGGGAGGAACGCTTCCCTTTCCATTTAGTGGACTTACCTGGCTACGGCTATGCTAAAACCGGTCAGGCAAACCGCAAAATTTGGAGTCGCTTTATTGAAGATTATTTTACGCAGTCGCCGTATTTGCGCTTGGTTTGTCTGTTGATTGATATTCGGCATGCTCCGATGGCCAGCGATGCGGAGATGTTTCAACGCTTAGCGACTAAGGGGCTGCCATTGCAGCTGATTTTAACGAAGGCAGACAAGATTAGCAAGAATCAGGTGGCCTCTGCGGTAGCAAACGCGAGAAAATCATTGCAAACGCAAGGAATAGCTGAAGTGATGGCTTATTCGGCGCAAAATGGTCAAGGTCGGCAAGAATTGCTTGACTTAATTAAGCTTATTTTGTAAAATAAAACACATGAAAAATAGATTTCAAAGATGACTTATATATTTTCATATTGGTCTGGTTTTGGAATTGAATGGAGAAGACATGCTGACAGAGTTTGATAAGAAGCTGTTGAATATTCTTCAGACCGACCTGCCTATGGCAAGCCGGCCTTTTCAAGTCTTGGCGGAGCGGTTGCAATGCCAGGAACAGACAGTGCTGGATCGATTGCTCTATCTGAAGACCCATGGTTACTTGCGGCGCGTAGGCGCGTTCTTTGACTCCCGCCAATTGGGCTATGTCAGTACGCTGGTAGCGGTCAAAGTGCAGCCGGAACAAATGGATGCCGTAGCTCGGGCTATCAATGCCTATGCAGGCGTAACGCACAATTATGAGCGTGAAGGAGAATACAATCTCTGGTTCGCACTTATTTCTCCAGGCTTAGAAGAGGAAACTCGTATTTTGGAAGAAATTCGCGCTTTGACCGGTGTGGAGGAAGTACTGAGCCTGCCGGCAACAGAAAAATATAAAGTAAGCGTGCAGTTTACGTTGTAAGGTGGAGGAAGCCCGTAAATGGATCTAATAGATCGAAAAATTGTCATAGCCATGCAGGATGACTTTCCTCTGGTGCCGGAGCCTTACCAGGAACTGGCGGGGCGGATCGGTATTTCTGAGGAAGAACTGCTGACACGTCTGCAAAAGCAGAGGCGAACAGGCTGTATTCGTAAAATGGGCGCTGTGCTTCGGCACCGTGAAGTCGGTTATACGGCTAACGCGCTTTGCGCCTGGATTGTTGAAGAAGAGCGCTTGGCTCAAGTGGGGAAAATCATGGCGGCGCATCCGGCGGTGACACACTGCTACGCCAGGAAGAGCGTACCGCAATGGCCCTATAATTTCTACGTCATGCTTCATTCCCAGTCGCGGGAAGCCTGCCGCGTTTTAGCGGCGGAACTAGCGGAGCAGGCGGCGGAAAGAAACTACACGATGCTCTTTAGCACGCGTGAGTGGAAAAAGACTAGTATGCGTTATTTTGCCGAACACGAATCAGTTTAAGAGCAAGGTGCCTGCTTCCCCGAAGGAAGAGGACTTTCTAACGGGAGCAGGCATTCTTCTTACTCTTTTTTTACATTAAATTTTCTTAAAATAGTGCATTTTTCGCCTTAATTCTTGGATATACAGTTTTTTCTGTAATGTAAGGTATCAGGCTTTCGCTCGCAAGCAAGTTGCGATATCAAACCGTGTTGGCGGTTTCAAAGCGCGAAAGATGAGATACAACTTGGAGTGGGAAATTTCTGCAGGAGGTGATGAGGACCCTATTGCACGCGCCGTACAGCTCCTTTCCTCGGGCAACTTCTTTCCAGCTGGCGGTGCAGGAAGCAAAGTGGTAACAAAAGTTCCCCAAAAAGACGAAGTTTTTTTACAACATTATCTGTAGAGAAAGGAAGTTGACTACACATGACATGGACCCAAATCTATGATCCAATGGGCAGTTTGGCATTATCCTCGTTGGTAGCCGCTATTCCGATGATTATCATTTTCTACATGCTGGCGATTCGCCGTACTCCTGGCCATATCGCTGGCGCCGTTGCTGTGACTTCGGCGGTGTTGGTTGCTATTTTTGCGTATAAGATGCCTGTCGGCTTGGCTTTGTCCGCTACCGGCATGGGCGCTCTGTACGGTATTTTCCCGATTTTCTGGATCGTTATTATGGCTATTTTTATTTACAATATTACTGTAGAAACGGGACAGTTCGAGATTGTTAAAAACTCGATTGCTGCTATTACCGATGACCGTCGTCTGCAGGCTCTGCTGGTTGCCTTCGCTTTTGGCGCGTTCCTGGAAGGCGCTGCTGGCTTCGGTACTCCGGTTGCTATTTCCGCCGGCATGCTGGTGGGCTTGGGTTTCAACCCGCTGTATGCCGCTGGTCTGTGCTTGATTGCTAACACGGCTCCGGTTGCTTTCGGCGGTATCGGTATTCCGATTATCGTTGCTGGTCAGGTTTCTGGCGTGGACACCATGCAAATCAGCGCCATGGTAGGCCGTCAGCTGCCGTTCCTTTCGATCATCATCCCGATTTGGCTGGTTACCTTGATGTCCGGTTGGAAATCTTGCATGGAAGTGCTGCCGGCTTGCTTGGTTGCTGGTGTTTCCTTCGCTGGTTTGCAGTGGTTCTCCTCGAACTACCTCGGACCAGAACTGCCCGATATCTTGTCTTCTTTGGCTGCTATTATTTCGTTGGCTCTGTTCCTGCGGGTATGGAAGCCGGCTACGATTTGGCGCTTTGAAAACGAAAAGGCTCCTACGCTTCAAGTTAAGGGCGTTGATTCTACAGCTGCAGTCATTAAAGCATGGTCTCCGTTCATCATTCTGACGGTTATGGTTATTCTTTGGGGTCTGAAGCCGGTTGTGGCTATGATTGACACTGTAACCTTGAAATGGATGG
>CAZKCR010000009.1:10949-21692 GCA_964551055.1 uncultured Anaeromusa sp.
TGGGGTCTGAAGCCGGTTGTGGCTATGATTGACACTGTAACCTTGAAATGGATGGTTCCTGGTTTGCATAAGGCTGTTATTCAAGTGGCTCCGATTGCGAAGAGCCCCAAGGCTTTGGATGCTATCTTCAAGATCAACTGGCTGAGCGCTGCTGGTACTGCGTTGCTCTTTGCTAGCATTTTCTCCTCCATGATTTTGGGCGTGGGTCCTGGCCGCTACTTCTCCATTTTGGGTCGTACTTTCAATCAGTTGAAAAAACCTTTGATTACCATTCCTTGCGTTTTGGGCTTGGCATATATCATGAACTTCTCTGGCATGAGCGCTACCATGGGTCTGTTCTTGGCAGGCACCGGCAGCTTGTTCCCCTTCTTTGCTCCGGTCTTGGGCTGGTTGGGCGTATTCCTGACGGGTTCTGACACTTCTGCTAACGCTCTCTTTGGCAACTTGCAGGCTGTTACAGCGCAGCAGGTTGGCGTAGATCCTATTTTGACGGTTGCAGCCAACTCTTCCGGCGGTGTAACTGGTAAAATGATTTCGCCGCAGTCTATTGCTGTTGCTACGGCTGCTACTGGCTTGGTAGGCAAAGAAGGCGATTTGTTTAACTTTACGGTTATGCATTCCTTCGTGTTGTGTATCATTGTTTGTATCATGACCTATGCTCAGGCATATTTCTTGTCCTGGATGATTCCTCACTAAGCAGTAATTTTAGCCAGGATGCGCAGGATGGAAGCTGTCTTCCATCCTGTTTGCTTTTTTCATTGCTACATAGGAAGGGTCCGTAGGCAGAGTATGGACTTTGTTTGGCTGGTAGTGTATTATAGAAGCAGACTTTGTTTGTAGGTGATACGATCGTGATGAATCAGGAACTTTTTGCATTGGCTCAACAAGATCTTGCGGCGTTGGAAGCGGAGTTGCTTTCGGTGGTGGATTCGCCGGTGGATCTGGTCCATAAAATTAGTGATCACCTAGTGCAGGCCGGCGGCAAGCGGTTGCGTCCTGCGCTCTATTTTTTGTGCGCACGCAGCGGCGGCGGCCAACCGGTTACCATGATGCCTCTGGCTACAGCCATTGAAATGATTCATATGGCAACGCTGGTCCATGATGATGTCGTGGATTCTTCGAACACAAGGAGAGGGCGTCCTACTGCCAATTCACTTTGGGGTAATCAAATGTCTGTTTTGACAGGCGATTATTTGTTTGCTAAGGCGTTCTCATTGATTGCTACGCACGTCGACCAGAGCATGCTGCGCGTGTTGGCGGATGTCATTTGTGCGATGTGCGAAGGCGAGATTATCCAAAATCAGTTTATTTTTCAACTTGAGCAGAGTGAGCAAGAGTACTATGCGCGGATTGCAAAAAAAACAGCGGACTTTATTGCTGCTAGCTGTGAATTAGGGGCTTTGTCCGCCGGCTTGACGGCCGAGGGAACCAATGCGTTGCGCCAGTACGGGTATTCATTAGGGATGGCTTTTCAAATTACCGATGATATTTTGGATGTGACGGCTTCCAGTGCGCAAATCGGCAAGCCTGCGGGAAATGATTTGCGGCAGGGCATTATTACGCTGCCGGTTTTAAGGGCCTTGGCGGTAGCGGAGGAGAGAAGCGCCTTGCGCAGCCTTCTAGAGCAAAAAGTAGTGCTGAGCGATGAAGAGGTTCAGCAGGCGTTAGACATTGTGCATGCATCTGACGGCGTTGCCTATGCATACGCTAAAGTAGATGCGTATTTGCAGCAGGCCAAAGAGGTGCTGCCTGATTGTTTGAAGCCTAATTTTCGAGAAACTTTTTGCCAAGTTGCGGACTTTGTAAATTTACGTAAATGCTGATATAACGGCTATAATCCCTAAAAATGCACAAAATAAAAGAACGGTTAAAAACCGTTCTTTTATTTTTGTGCATTTTTGTTGTTTTTTAAGCAGGAGATTTTTGTTTCATAGCGAAGACTTAAAGTGTTTGAAAATGGAGAAAACATTAAATTTAGTGTGTATGAAGAAGATTGAAGAATGTCCCACTTTGTTTCTAAAAGCAAACTATTTTTTGCTTTTGGATAGAGTTGTGATTTTATGCAAAAAAAGAGGTGAAAAGGCAGTGCGCACGACTCCAGCTTTTAGGGAAAGGAGGAAGTCGATTACGCTTAGTCACGGTAACAGAAATAGAAAAGAACCAAAGCTGTATTGGCAGCCATGGTTCCACAGAGAACAAAATAAAGAGGGGTGTAGTTACGTATGACATGGGTACAAGGTTACGATCCCATGGGGAATATTATTCTGTCGGCTATTGTCGCAGGTATTCCCTTGTACATTTTGCTCTTTTTACTGGGCGTAAAAAAGACTCCAGGCCATTTTGCCGCCGCCGCTGCCGTTGTTTCGGCCTTGATCGTTGCGGTTGCTGCCTGGGGGATGCCAGCAGGTCTCGCAATTAACTCGGTTGTTTGCGGCGCTGCTTTCGGTCTTTTCCCGATTGTCTGGATTGTAATTACCGCAATCTGGGTCTACAATATGACCGTAGAATCGGGCGAATTTGAAATTATTAAAAACTCATTAGCTTCTATTACTGAAGATCGGCGTTTGCAGGCCTTGTTCGTTGCCTTTGCTTTTGGTTCTTTTATTGAAGGTACAGCCGGGTTCGGCACTCCGGTGGCTATTACCGCAGCGATGCTCGTGGGTCTGGGTTTCAACCCCGTGTATGCTGCAGGGATTTGCTTGATTGCCAATACAGCGCCTGTGGCCTTTGGCGGGATTGGTATCCCGGTCATTGTTGCGGCTCAGGTTTCCGGATTGGATATCATGCATATCAGCCAAATTATTGGTCGTCAGTTGCCTTTCTTGTCCATCATCGTGCCGTTGTGGGTGGCAGTTACCATGAGCGGGTGGAAGCGTTCCATGGAAGTATTGCCGGCCCTGTTGGTTGGCGGCGGCTGCTTTGCTGTTACTCAGTGGTATACAGCAAACTATGTGAGCCCTTACCTGCCTGATATTACCTCGGCTGTCGTAACTATCGTTGGTTTGGGTTTGTTCCTGCGTTTCTGGAAGCCTACGAATATTTGGCGCTTCCCGGATGAAAAAGATACCGGCGCAGGTAAAGAAGAATTGCGCTATACTTCGGGAGAAGTTATTCGCGCCTGGATGCCTTACATTCTCTTGGCTATCATGGTTTTCCTTTGGGGCTGGGGCCCTGTTAAGAGCGTATTGGGCGCTACCAACATCAACATTGCTTGGCCTGGTTTGCATAATGCAATCTCCAAGGCTGCGCCGATTGTGGCTAAAACAACTCCTTACGGAGCTGTGTATACCTTCGGTTGGTTGTCGGCCGGCGGTACTGCCATTTTGCTTTCCGGTATTTTATCTCTCTTTGTTATTCCTAATTATGGCGTAGGCAGAGCGATTGCTTGCTTTGGCCGTACGATTCGTATCCTGATGTTCCCGATTGTGACGATTGCCATGATTTTGGGCTTGGCGTATTTGATGAACTACTCAGGCATGAGCGCTACGATGGGTCTGGCCTTTACGAAGACCGGTGCTTTCTTCCCGCTCTTTGCGCCAATTCTTGGTTGGTTGGGCGTGTTCCTGACTGGTTCGGACACCTCGTCCAATGCCTTGTTCTCGTCGCTGCAGAGAACTACTGCCGAACAAATTGGCGCCGACCCCTATTTGATGGTTGCAGCCAACTCGTCTGGCGGTGTTTGCGGCAAAATGCTTTCGCCGCAAAGTATTTCTGTAGCAACAGCTGCTACTGGCTTGGTAGGGCAAGAAGGAACGATCTTCCGTTTCACCTTGCCTCATAGTATTGCGATGATCATCATTGTTTCCTTGATGACCTATACGCAAGCATATCTGTTGCACTGGATGCTGCCCTAAGGCTTAAAAAGGAAGAGCGTCGCCGGTATTGCCGGCGGCGTTCTTTTTTTGATTAGACTTAAAAAAGTTTTTCATTAAAATTTACCTAATTATACTATATAAGGCGTTAAGAGGTAAATAGGAAAGATTAAGTCTTTCATACATAAAATTACGAAAAATTTCACGCTATATAAGAAAATATAAAAGTATACAAAAAACAAAATCAAAACAAGTTATGCCTTTTCTTTAAGAATTCGTTAAAAATAAGAGTAATATGGAGGAATCGAAAGTAATCAAAAGAATAGAATGAGTGTATATAGGTAATTGAGCGAACAAAGGGTGAGAAGGATTTTGGTTACGTAAGTAGAATACAAGAAAAGACAGAAAAAATATAAAATATTAAAAAATAATGCTAAATTGCAAAAGAGAAGGTAACCGGGTTGCGCCGGCTTGCCGTATTGCATTCCGAAGCATGGCGGGAAAGGAGGCACAGAGAAGACGCAGGAAAGCAATGATTAAGGAGAACAAGCTGAAACCCCGTTTTTTAAGGAGATGAAATAAGGACGCAAAGGAGTGTATTGCATGACATGGGTTCAGACATACGATCCTCTTGGTAATATTGTTGTCTCTGCCTTGGTAGCGGCTATTCCTCTTTTTATCATTCTCTTTATGTTGGGTGTACAGAGGGCCAAGGGGCATGTAGCGGCAGCGTTTGGTTTGACATCGGCGGTGCTTGTTGCTATTTTTGCTTGGGGCATGCCTGCAGGCTATGCAATTAATTCTGTGTTGTATGGGGCGGCGTTTGGTATCTTTCCGATCGTCTGGATTGTTGTAACTGCTATTTGGGTATACAACATGACCGTGGAATCCGGTGAGTTTGAAATTATTAAAAATTCTTTGGCTTCCATTACTGACGACCGGCGTTTACAGGCCTTATTCATTGCCTTTGCATTCGGTTCGTTTATTGAAGGTACCGCTGGCTTTGGTACTCCGGTAGCTATTACGGCAGCTATGCTGACTGGTTTGGGCTTCAATCCCATCTACGCAGCGGGTATTTGCTTGATTGCCAATACGGCGCCGGTAGCTTTCGGCGCCATCGGTATTCCGGTGGTTGTTGCGGCGCAGGTAGCTAACTTGGATCTGATGCATGTTAGCCAGATCGTTGGCCGTCAGCTGCCCTTCTTGTCCATTCTGGTTCCTTTGTGGCTGTGCGTGACTATGGCCGGCTGGAAGCGGGCTATGGAAGTGCTGCCGGCTTTGATTGTAGCCGGTGTGTGCTTTGCGGGCACCCAGTTCTTCACCTCCAACTATGTAAATGCCTATCTGCCGGATATTACTTCGGCAGTCGTGACCATTGTCGGTCTTTTAGTATTCCTGAAGATCTGGAAACCAGCTACGATTTGGAAATTCCCCGATGAGAAACAAAGTGTTGAGGGAAAAGTCGAGCTGCAGTACAGCGTTGGCGAAGTGTTGCGCGCTTGGGCGCCCTACTTGATTTTGGCCCTCTTGGTCTTCTTGTGGGCGGATGACAAATTTGTTGGTTTGAAAAAGGTTTTGGTGGATATTGATAAGCAGATGCCTTGGTTTGCATTGCAATGGCCGGGCCTACACAATATGATCATTAAGGCGGCGCCGGTTGTGGCTAAAAACACTCCTTACGGTGCTATTTACACAGTGAATCTTCTGTCGGCAGCCGGGACGGCTATCTTCTTCTCCGGTTTGCTGTCCTTGCTGATTATCCCCAACTATGGCTTAGGACGTGCAATGGCTTGCTTGGCTCGTACCACAAAACAATTGGTTTTCCCAATCTGCACCATTGCCATGATTCTTGGTTTGGCGTATATTATGAACTTCTCGGGCATGAGTTCTACGATGGGCCTTGCTTTCACGAAAACAGGAACACTCTTCCCCTTCTTCTCGCCGATTCTTGGCTGGCTGGGCGTATTCTTGACCGGTTCGGATACGTCGGCTAATGCGCTCTTCGGCAGCATGCAGCGTACCGCTGCCGAGCAAATTGGCGTGGATCCGTACCTGACGGTAGCGGCGAACTCTTCCGGCGGCGTTTGCGGCAAAATGATTTCTCCGCAAAGTATTTCCGTAGCTACCGCTGCTACTGGTATGGTTGGTCACGAAGGGGACATCTTCCGCTTTACTGTGGGACACAGTATTGCCATGTTGATCTTTATGTCCGTGTTAACGTACTTGCAGGCGTATACTCTGCATTGGATGTTACCTTAAGCAATCGAAGAGAGAAGGGCGGCAGGCGTGAGCCTGCCGCCCTTCTTAGTTGTCTTTTTTTTAGTTGAACGGTATAATGAAATACATGGATTTATGCAAGCGTTAGCAAAGAAGGGTTGTGGCAATATGTTCAGCTTTAGCATGCCTGAACTGGTTTTGATTTTAGTGATTGCTTTAGTGGTTTTCGGACCGGGAAAATTACCGGATGTTGGCAAAGCCTTAGGGCGGAGTCTGCAGGAATTTCGCAAAGCGACAACTGTGGCAGGCGAGGAGACAAAACCGGAAGAGTCTAAAACCATTGACGTGAAAGCCGTGGATAAGGAACAGCAGGCACCGGAGAAAAAGTGAGGTTGCGCATGTCCGCAGATGATAAAGAACGTGAAGAAGAATCCCAACCTACCGTAATTAATACGGAGCCGGATCTGGAAACGCCGCAAGGGGAAGATGAAATGTCCCTTGTGGGGCATTTGGAGGAGCTGCGTCGGCGGATTTTGATTATCCTTGTGGCTGTGGCTGTGGGATCTGGCGCTTGTTATTTTTATGCAGAACAATTGGTAGCTATGATTACCGCTCCAGCGGGAAAACTATATTACTTGAATCCGATGGAAGCCTTTTTTGCTTACCTAAAGGTTTCCGTATTTGCCGGATTTTTACTGGCTTTACCCGTAGTGTTGTACCAGGTATGGGCTTTTGTCGTGCCGGCGTTGACGCAGAAGGAACGCAAAATGTTGCTGGTGCTGCTGCCTTCTTCGGTATGCCTTTTCTTTGTAGGTATTTTATTTTCCTATTTTCTTGTATTGCCGGCGGCTACCCAGTTTTTTATGGGCTTTGCAACGGAAACGCTAACGCCGATGTTTTCACTGGGGCAGTACTTATCGTTTTTTGTTTCGATGCTGCTGCCTTTCGGCTTTGTATTTGAATTACCGTTATTTGTAATTGTTTTGGCGAAAATGGGCATTATTACATCAGCCTTTTTACGGGCTAAACGCAAAGTGGTTTTGGTAGGTTCTTTTATCGTAGGGGCGATTATTTCGCCGACACCGGACGTTTTTACTCAGTCAATGATTGCCATTCCCATTATTCTGCTTTATGAGGCGAGCTTGTGGGTGGTGCGTTATGTATTGCGCCGCTGACAAAAAGGTATTGCAGCAGGGAAGAGCATGCGGCGGACGCATCCTTCCCTGCTTTTTAGCGTTGAAGAATCCTGCCTCAGAAACCTCTGAGGCAGCGGTTTGAGGAAAATATAAAAATGCAGGATAAGACGAAAGAGAAAGTGCTTGTGATACAGAAAGGAGATTGCTTGTGGCCTATAATGATTTAAGGGAATTCATTCGAGATCTGGAGCAGCGAGGCTTGTTAAAACGCATTCAGACCGAAGTGGATTGTGATTTGGAGATTACGGAAATTACTGATCGCGTTTCTAAGATGACCGGAGACAAAAATGTCGCTCTACTCTTTGAGAATGTCAAAGGGCATACTATGCCGGTATTGATGAATGCTTTCGGCAGCATGGAGCGAATGGCTTTGGCGTTGGGAGCGGAGAAACTCGATGATATTGCTGAAGACATTGCGGAGATTTTTCGCTTGCCTCATATTTCGTTGCAAAACAAGCTTGATTTATTGAAGCTGATTCCGAAGGCGAAAAGTGCTATTAACTTTCCTAAGTATGTAAAGACTGGCCCTTGTAAAGAAGTCATCATTAAAGACGCGCCGACGTTGGAGGCGTTTCCCATCCTGCAGTGCTGGCCAGACGACGCCGGCAAATTTATTACGTTGCCGCTGGTTTTTACGAAAAACCCTCGCAATGGCAAACGCAACGTAGGCATGTACCGTATGCAGGTATTTGATGGCCAGACGACAGGCATGCACTGGCATATTCATAAAAACGGCGCGGAAAACTTTCGGGCTCATCAGGAATTAGGCAAAGACCGCATTGAAGTGGCGGTGGCCATCGGCGCCGATCCGGTGCTGACCTATTGCGCCACAGCTCCTTTGCCGAAAGACATTGACGAAATGGTCTTTGCCGGCTTTTTGCGTAAAAAAGCAGTAGAGCTGGTAAAATGCGAGACTGTAGATTTGGAAGTGCCTGCTCACGCGGAAATTATCTTAGAAGGATATGTGCTACTGGATGAACTGCGCCGCGAAGGACCTTTCGGCGATCATACCGGCTACTATTCGCTGGCTGACGAGTATCCGGTCTTCCATATTACCTGCATTACCCATCGAAAGAACCCCATTTATCCGGCGACGATTGTCGGCAAACCTCCGATGGAGGATTGCTACATGGCGAAAGCGACGGAACGAATTTTCCTGCCTGTGCTGAAATCGCAATTGCCGGAAATTGTGGATATAAATCTGCCCTTAGCGGGCGTGTTTCACAATTGCGCCATGATTTCCATCAAGAAGAGTTTTCCACAGCACGCGAAGAAGGTGATGCACGCTGTCTGGGGCATGGGGCAGATGATGTTTACCAAGATGGTGATTGTTGTGGATGAGCATGTCAATGTCCAAGATGAGCAAGAGGTTTGGTGGCGTGTGTTCAATAACATTGACGCCCGGCGCGACATTGTGATGGTCGATGGGCCGCTGGATGTATTGGACCATTCGTCGCCCATGCCGAATTGGGGAACTAAGGTCGGCATTGATGCCACGAAAACCTGGCCGTCAGAAGGTTACAGCCGTGAGTGGCCGGATGAGATTGTCATGTCTCAGGATGTAAAAGAACGAGTTGATGCGAAATGGAAGGAATTGAATCTTGAGTAAGATAAAAGCGCACATGGATAATATTGCCTTGTCGCACTCTGTATTTGCGCTGCCTTTTGCTTATATGGGGCTGGTGCTTGCCTCAGGCGGCTGGCCTACGGGCAGTGATCTTCTGTGGGTGACTGTCGCTATGGTGGGCGCCCGCAGTGCGGCATTGGCCTTGAACAACTTGATTGACCTAAAGTATGACCGCCTGCATCCGCGCTTTAAGGCGCGACCTATGGTGACCGGCAAAGTGAAACCCTGGGAAGCGGTACTGCTGATTGCGGTTAGCTTGGCTGTGTTCTTTTTCGCAGCCAGTCATTTGGACCCGATTTGTATTCCTTTGGCGCCGGTCGCTGTGATTCCGTTTACCTTGTATCCGTACATGAAGCGGATTTCCTGGACCTGCCATTTGGTGTTGGGCCTGGCTCTTTCGATTGCGCCTATCGGTGCCTGGATGGCGGTTAAGGGCGAGCTGACGGCGGCGATTGTGATTTTGGGTTTGGCAGTGGCCATTTGGATTGCCGCTTTTGACGTGATCTACGGCAGTCAGGATGTGCTTTTTGACGGGCGACAGCGGTTGCACTCCATGCCGCTGCATTTTGGCTTGCGCCGAGCGTTGTTTTTTGCCAAGCTGATGCATGTCTTCAGTATTCTGTGCTTTGTTCTTGCCGGCGTGCTGTTTTCCTTGGCTTGGCCGTACTACATAGGTGTGGCTTGCGCTTCTGCGGTGTTAGTGTATCAGCATCGATTGGTGGAGCCTGATGATTTGAGTCAGGTGACGCAAGCATACTTTATGCGCAACGGTTTGGTAAGCATTTTAGTGTTTCTTTTTACGCTTGTAAGTCTTTACGTATAGAAAAGGAGGCTTGGCTATGAGCGCTCGTATTTTGTCAGGCAAAGAATTTGCCTTGCAGATTAAAGAGGAAGTGCGGCGAGACGCAGCGTTGCTGCTGGAAAAAAACGGCGTGGTTCCCGGACTGACTGTGGTGTTGGTCGGCGAGGACGCGGCTTCGCAGGTATATGTGAACAACAAACACAAAGCTTGTTTAGAATTGGGCATTCGTTCGGATATCGTCCGCTTGCCGGAAACAGCGAGCAAGGAAGAGCTGCTAACCGTTATTGAACGTTTGAATCAAGACAAGGCTGTACATGGGATTTTGGTGCAGTTGCCATTGCCAAAAGCGCTGCGGGCGGTGGAGCAGGAAGTACTGCTGGCTATCGATCCGGCAAAGGATGTGGATGGTTTTCATCCTCTTAACGCAGGTCGTTTAGCGGTAGGGGATGAACATTTAGTTCCTTGTACTCCTGCTGGTTGTGTGAAAATGCTGGAAATGGCGGGAGTGGAAATTCGAGGCAAGCATGCTGTTGTCATTGGCCGCAGCAATATTGTTGGCAAACCGATGGCGCAGCTGCTGCTCTCTCGGGATGCTACGGTAACCATCTGCCATTCCCGCACGAAGGATTTGGCGGCTATGGCCCGTCAAGCGGACATTTTGGTAGCCGCTGTGGGCAAAGCGCATTTTGTCACAGCAGACATGGTGAAAGAAGGCGCTGTGGTGATTGACGTAGGCATCAACCGTCTGCCAAACGGCAAACTGGCGGGCGATGTTGACTTTGAGCAAGTGCAGCAAGTAGCGGGCGCTATTACGCCTGTGCCTGGCGGCGTAGGACTATTGACCATTGCTATGCTGCTGGCCAATACGGTGAAAGCGGCGCAGTTGGCGGTACAGTAAGAAGCGATTTTGAAGGAGGGTATTGCAGTGAAGAGTGATGTGGAAATTGCCCAAGAGGCAGTTATGAAACCTATCGCAGAAGTAGCGCAGCATCTGGGGATTCCCGAAGAAGGACTGGAGTTGTACGGACGTTATAAAGCGAAGTTGTCCAGAGAAGCCTGGGAAGCGGTGCGGAATCATCCTGATGGCAA